>CAYYZR010000417.1:0-1833 GCA_964476005.1 uncultured Halomonas sp. | reverse complement strand
GCGATGCGAAACAGCATGATCTTCATTGGCCTGCTCCTGTCCGGCGCGCGGGACGATTGCGTGATTTCCGGTGTCATGGACGTTCCCGGATGAGCAGCTCCCGGGTCCACTCGACCGCCGTTCGGTAGTTGGCGCGTATCCGGTCGCCGTCGGCGTCGATCAGCGTACCGTTGGTGAATTGCTGGATGACGAACCCGACGACGGGCTCGCCGGATATGCAGATTTCATCGTTGCAGATGCTGGAATAGGTGCCATTGGGAAACCCCTGGTCGAATAACACCCGTGCGACGCCACTGACGAATTCACGGTCCTCGAGCGAGAACTCCGGGATCGTCGGCGCAGAAAGAATCGGCGTGCGCTGCTCCAGGCCGACCTCGGACGCCGCAGCGTTCATGGTGACCACTTCGATCGCGCCGGGAAGCAAACTGACCGGAAACCACGACCCGTCGATCTCGCAGCACGACAAGAGACAAACACATCCTGATTCCGAACCGGAGACACTTTCCCCATTTCGCTTCCGTAGCTGCAGTTTCGCTTCCGAAAGAAAGCTCCAGTACCGCTCCAGCGGCTTGACGATCACCAGCTCGGCCTTTGCCCCAATCGCCGGATTGATCACCACGTCGGCTTCGATCGCCTTGGCCATCAGCACCGCCGCGACGGCCTGGACCGGAACGTCCCAGGCATCGGTCCGGCATTCGCTGTCGGTACAGATTCGGCTTCGGGTCTTGCCGGGGCCGGCGCCCGAATCGTGCGGGGTGGACAGGTTGGGGACGTCGCTGTCGGTAGAGGTGTGCTGCGGGATGTCGATGAAACCGGCAATCGCGGTCGCGTCGAGCGTCACCATGCCGCCGGCCTCGACGTGGATCAGCGATACCGATGCGCTCAGCGCCCCGCCCGGCGGAAGAATGCCCGCATTCGGGTCATCGCGCCATATCCCGTTAACCAATCGCTCGTTGACCTCATCGCACGGGGGCCATTCGGCGGCAGCCGCCGCACCGATCTCGTCGGCGGCCCGGCCCATCTCGATGATCTCGATGTAACCGGTTTCGGCCCGCTCTGACCTCGTCGCGGTGCCAGCAGTGAAGGCAGTCGCCAGCGGTGCAACGCAGGCAGTGTTCAGGTCAGTCAGAATCAACAGCTGGCCGCTGGATTTCGACATCGAAAGCGTATACACGGCCCCGGCGTCCAGGTATACGTTCCACGCCCCGACCTCGCTACCGTCGTCATGCATCTGTCTGAATTTGACGGCGGTGGCCGCATCGCCATGATTGCGCACCGTCAGCAGCGTGTCGTTGCCGCCGGCCGCGGTCGAGTAAGGCACGATCAGCGCACCGCCACGACCGCTGTCGCTTAGGTGAACCGCCTGCGCCGATACGCAGAACAAAAGAAGAGCTGGAATTGCCGCCCACTGCAGTATTTGTCTTGACATGATCGACACTCCTGAACCCGTTTGCCGCAAGGCCCGGGCCAAGGTCCCGGGCCGATCCGCCCCGTGAAGAACACTAGAACACTCGTTCGGCTTTTGCAAGCTGGAATCTGCCGATTACAGTTTGCGAATGCAAAGCCATTCGCCGGCAGGCCGGCTCCCACACCCGTAGGAAAGGACCGAGCCGAATCTCGCCCCGCCGCCTCACCGTCGCCCCGGGCTCGACCCGGGGGCCCAGCGACTTATCCGGGACAAAGCCAAAGACACTGGATCCCGTCCCGGATCGAGTCCGGGATGACGTTGCTCAGGCCGGGACGACGACCAACAACCAACAACCAACAACCAACAACCAACAACCAATAACCAATAACCAATAACCAATAACCGGAAACCGGAAACCGGAAACC
>CAYYZR010000416.1:0-1834 GCA_964476005.1 uncultured Halomonas sp. | reverse complement strand
CCGGCGCCGGTCGGGCCTGCGGCTGAACCTCTTCGAGGTCCTGCGCATGCGCCGAATCCATGAGCATGACGCAGAGGCAAAGGACTGCGAGCGCCGCGACTGTGGTTCCCGTCATTGGCTTCATGGCGTGTTCCTCCGATTGACGAAACACACAGCCTAGTCGCAACGGGGCGCGGGAATATTCGGGAAATGTCCGGACGATGCAGAGGCCGAAACGCCGCAGACCGCCAAGCCATACCGGTGGCGGCACAGCCCGGCGAGATTGATTCAGGTCAACAGCAAACCCGCGGCACTCGAATACTGTAGCGGCTTGATGGTACTTGACGGCCCGTCGCCGACGCGACCAGCCGCCACTTGATCGCATTTCCAATGGACGCCGGATGAACGAAGTCGAAAAACAGGACCTACTGCGAAGAGCCGACCTGTTCAGTACGCTTTCGCAACAAAGTATCGAACAGCTTGCAGCGGGCTCGCAGACGAGTTCATTCGCCCGCAAATCCCCGATTGCCCGCGCCGGCACCTACAGCCCGGGCATCCGACTGATTCGGTCTGGGCTGGTCAAGCTGTCGATTTATTCGCAGCAAGGCCAGGAAAAGGTCATCGCGATGCTGGACCGGGACAAGGCGTTCGGGCAAGCCGAGATTTTTTCCGGGCAACCCTTTCATTACGAGGCTCACTCGATATCGAAGGTTGAATTGCTGACCGTATCTCGAGACACGGTTCAACGCGTCAGCCAGACCGACGCCAGATTCAACCGGGCGCTGGTCGAGTGCCTGAGTCGACAATTCGATGCGCTGGTGCGCGACATCAAGTACGCCAACGGTTATACGGTATCCCAGCGGCTCGTATCGTTCCTGCTGTATCGCGCCGAAGCCCAATCGGACAAGGAAGCCATGGTCGACCTGGCATTCACCAAGACGGCGCTGGCCTCGAGGCTCGGCATGTCGCCGGAATCCTTCTCCAGAACGCTGCGTTATCTTCAGGACCGGGGGCTGATCACGGTGCGGGTCCGGCGGATCAGGATCAACGACGTACAGGCGCTGTCAAACCTGCTGGCCGAATCTCTCCGGGACGGCACCTGCCTGATGCATCTTTCCTCCGACCGGCCTTACCGGGCGCCAGCCCGACAGCACTGAGAACCCGGCAAGTCGCAACGCTTGACCACCCAGCGACGCCGGTCAAGCAAGCTGTCGCAGGACGCGCGACTTCGGTTAAGGTGAGCATCCCGAACAACCGGAAACAGGCAGATGACCGACGGACGCGAATTCGATGTAGTGCTCATGGGCGCCACCGGCTTTACCGGCCGGCTGGTGGCCGAACATCTGCTGGCCCGGCACGGTGCCGACCGCGACCTTCGCTGGGCGCTGGCGGGCCGCAGCGAAAAAAAACTGGAAGAAATCCGGACCGGGCTGGGTAAGGAAGCTGCCGCGCTGCCGCTGATCATCGCCGACAGCCACGACCGGTCATCGCTGGATTCGCTGGCGCAGAGAACGCGCGTGATCTGTACCACGGTGGGCCCCTATGCCCTGCACGGCTCGGAGCTGGTTGCCGCCTGCTGCGCCCACGGCACCGATTACTGCGATCTTTCCGGCGAAGTGCCGTGGATGCGCAGGATGATCGACCAGCACGCCGAGGCGGCGAAGAAAAGCGGGGCGCGCATCGTGCACTGCTGCGGCTTCGACTCGATTCCGTCGGATATGGGTGTCTGGTTCCTGCAGCGCGCTGCGGACGAAAGATTCGGCAAACCGCTGGAACGCGTCCGGCTGCGGGTCAAGGCGGCCAAGGGCGGCCTGAGCGGCGGCACCTTCGCCAGCATGCTCAACATCGTCGAGGA
>CAYYZR010000415.1:0-1847 GCA_964476005.1 uncultured Halomonas sp. | reverse complement strand
TCATGTACTCGCATGTACATTGCGGTTCCTGCGCGCCAGCGGCCTCCGCCAGCCACCCGCTCGCTACGTCCTGAAAGGCTTTTACCCCGGGCCGCGACGGGCGTGATCAGACTTCCTGGTCGATTTCGCTTGCCTTGCGCTGGAATGCCTGCCTGCTGGCCTTGGGGAAATTCACCCTGAATACCGTGCCGGCGCCGAGTTCGCTGTCGACCTCCAGCGGCCAGCCGAAGCGTCGGCACAGCCGGCTGACGATCGCCAGCCCGAGCCCGTAGCCTTCGTTGGACCGGTCGTGGGCGCGGTAGAACGGCTCGAAGGCCCGCTCGAGATCGGCTTCGCTCATGCCGCAGCCGGTATCGCGAATCACCACCGAGTGCTCGTCGATATGCACGCTGACCTCGCCTGCCGCGGTGAACGTCATCGCATTACGCAGCAGGTTGTGAAAGATGATCCCCAGCACTCTCTCCGGCGCTTCGGTCTCCAGCAGGCAGTCGGCCGTCATGCTGGTCTTGATCTCGGGTTTGTTCATGGCCCGTCGCACCTGGTCGAACTGTTCGGAGACCAGGTCGTTGAGCACCACCGACGACCAGGCCAGTTTCGATTCCGATTCGCGCGCGAGAATCAGCAGGGTTTCGACCAGCGACTCCATGTCGCGAACGGTGCGCGCCATACGCTCGATCACCTCGTCGCGCTTGGGCAGATCGGGAAATTTCTGCAGCAGTTCGAGATTGCCCTTGATCACCGCCAGCGGCGTGCGAAGTTCGTGCGAAGCATTGCGGGTGAAGTTGCGCTCGCGCGCAACGAAGCGCTCGAGCCGGCTGCTGAACTGCTCCAGCGCATTCATCAGCGCAAGCACTTCCGGGTCCGAGGTGTCGATGAATTCGTCGAGCTTGAACGCGTCGAAATTACCTTCCTGGAAATCGAAGCTGCGTACGGCGTCGGCCAGCTGCACGATTGTCGATACCGCCCGACGGCTCAGCACGTAGCCGACCCAGGTCAGCATGTAGATCAGCAGCAGAACGCCGGTCAGCGGGGCGATGCCGAAGTAGAACGCGAGGCTGGAGACCTGCATCTCGTCGAACACCAGGATCAGCCGCTTGCCGTCACGCTCCGAGACATGCACGACCGGATCTCCACCGGACGGCGTCTGATGACGGCCGAAACCGGGTTCCACACCTTCCAGCCAGTCCGGCGCGCCGTTCTCTTCGCCATGGGCAAAGTAGCCGCTGAGGTTATTGGTATTGGGCAGCGGAAATGACGGGTCCTTCTCGTAGTGCGACCAGAAGTGATCCGCCTCGCCGTTGAGCGCCTCGCGCACCAGCACCTGCTCGACAACGAACGCCGCGGCGTAGACGCCCAGCACCGTGGCCACCGAGATCGCCAGAATCTGCAGCACGAAGACCCGGATCAGCTTGGCCTTGATGCCGCCCCGGAAAAAGCCGCGCAGCGCGCTCATGCGCCGTCGCGCTCCGTTTTTCCATCGCGATTCGAATCGTCATCGGAATCGCGATTCTCGAACAGGTAGTGACCGACCATCCATTCGTTTCCGTGGTCGAATGCGAACAGCTCTTCGCAGGCCATGAAGAACATTCGCCAGCGCTGCATCTGGCGCCCATCGCCGCCCAGGGTCTCGAGGACGCCGTCCCGGTCGGCGTCGAGACTGTCCAGCCAGGCCCGCGCCGTTTTGGCGTAGTGGCTGCCGTTGACCAGCCATCGCCGCCTGAACCGGAGATCCTGCTGAAAACACAGCAGCGTGTCGGCCGCCGGCATCAGGCCGCCGGTGAAAAAATGTCGTCCCATCCAGTTGTCTTCGCCTTGAGTCTCGAACGGATACATCAGCGTACGATGAC
>CAYYZR010000414.1:0-1848 GCA_964476005.1 uncultured Halomonas sp. | reverse complement strand
GCGGCGCGGAACCTGGGCATACGACAGATAGATCTGGTGATTGAAGTCGGCCGGCCCGTCGGGGCCGCCGAAGCGCGTATCCCCGACCACGCCCACGACCCGGTAGGGCGTGCCGTTCAACGAGATTTCCCGTTCCAGTGCGTCACTGGATCCGCCCATCAATTCGGCAAGCGACTCTCCGACGACGGCGCTGCGCATGCCCGTCCCGACGTCGCGCGAATCGAATAGCCGGCCCGCCACGCGCGGAATCTCGAGGCCGTCGAAGAACCCGTCATCGACGATGAAATTGCTCACGATGATGTCGTCGCGTGCTCCGGCCGTCGACATGCCGGGCCAGGCCAGGCGGCCGGTGCTCGGTGACGGCATCGGCAGCGTGGGCCAGAGCAGCGCCACGTCCAGCACGCCGGGTTCGGCCATCAGTTCGGCTTCGATGCGGTCGACGAACGCCGGCAGCGCGACCTCGTCCGGCACGTCCCCGGCACTGATGAACAAGCCCATCCGCAAACGGTTCTCTGTTGCGAAGCCGAGGTCGCGGCTGCCCAGCTCGAGATACGCGCGGCCGAGCAGCGAGCCGGTCAGCAATAGCGTCACCGTAAGCGCCACCTGGCCGCCGATGATCCAGCGGCCCCAGCGCGAGGTGCTGCGTGAGCCGGTCAACCGCCCGGATCCGTCGCGCAGCGAGTCGCTGACGTCGACCCGGGACGCCGCCCAGGCGGGCAGCGAGGCCGCCAGCAATCCGCCGATCAGCATCGCGGCGAAGGCGATAGTCAGCGTGTAGCCGTCGATCTCGATCGTCATGTAACTCGGGATATCGGTCCCGGCCACTGCCAGGAAGCCGGAAAGAAGCGGTGCGGCGACGATGCAGCCGATCAGGCCGCCGACCAGCGACAGCAGGACGGTTTCACCCATGATCGGGACCAGCAGGCGCGTGCGGCCGGCGCCAAGCGCGCCGCGGATCGCCAGATCGTGCCTTCTTTCCACGGTGCGACTGACCAGCAGCATCGCCACGTTGAGTACCGCGACGGCCAGCAGCAGCGCCGCTGCGCCGGCCAGCAGCCCGTTGGCCCGGTTGAAGCCCGCACGCCAGCTTGCACCCAGGCGTTCGACCTGAAATCCGTGCCGTTCGGAGATTTCGGCGAATTCCGGCGCCAGCGTATCGGCCAGGGCGTCGGCTTCGGTCTGCGCGGCAGGCAGCGCCACACCGTCGGCGAGGCGGCCGATGGCGAGCACGTTGCGGATGTCGCGCCGGCTGCGCACGTCTGCCTCGAGGTATGCGCGGAACGGAACGAAGAACTCCAGGTCCGGCATGTCGTCTTCGATCGTGCCGTGGAAGTCCGGCGGCAATACGCCGACGATCGAGTAACTCGTGGTGATTTCCTGGTTCTGGGTCAGGGTGCGTATGGTCTTGCCGACGATGTCGGGATCGAACTGAAATTCCCGCCCCCAGGCGGCGTGCGACAGCAGCATCACCGGCTCGCCGCGCGAAAACTCGTCGGGCGTAATCAGTCGGCCCATGAACGGCTTGACGCCGAGCAGCGAAAAGTAGCCCGGTGTGACCGCTTCGCCCTCGACCCTGCGCCCGGGTTCGCCCGGGCGATCCCAGATCAGGCGCGAACGCGCGGTGGCCTCGAGCCGGTCCAGCGAGCCCATGTCCTGTTGGAGGTCGGTGAGATCGGCCGGTGCCAGGGCATCCTGGCGCGCCGAGCCCTGCTCGACATTCCAGATGCGCACCAGCCGCTCGGCGTCGGGAAACGGCAGCGGGCGCAGGGTCGTAAGACTGATCAGCGTCGAAACGGAGGCGGTCGCCGCCATCCCCAGCGCGATGCAGAGCACGACTGCGCTCGAAAC
>CAYYZR010000413.1:0-1856 GCA_964476005.1 uncultured Halomonas sp. | reverse complement strand
CCGGTGGCGATGAACATCGCGGTGATCGCGTTGGCGGCATGGCAGCCGTTGTTGTTGGCGCCTGAAAGCATGCTGCCCACGTTCGCGACCTTGCCGTGCAAGTAGAGCTGTTCGGTATCGGCGTCCATGATGTCGCGCAGCACGTCGCGCTTGATCAGGCACTCGGCCGTCACGCGCTTGCCCCGGGTGCGCATGGTATTGATCATCGATGCTTTCTTGTCTGTTGCGAAATTCGCCTCGAGGAAGAAGTCGCGAATCTCGGCGCCGCGGAAATTCTGCAGAATCCAGTTGCAGGCCGCGAAGGTCGCCTTGCCGACCATGTTCATGCCGGCCGCGTCCCCGGTCGTGAAATTGAAGCGCGTGAAGCAGAACTTGCTGGCCAGGTAATAATCGACGTACTTGAGTTCGACGAACGGATCGGACTCGGCGCACACGGCCTTGATGTCGTCGAGGTGCTCGACGATCCAGTCGGCAAATCTGCGGCCGTCGGCGGCATTGTCGAAGATGAATACCGGCGCACGCTGCATGTTGTCGCCGACCACCGCGCACTTGACTCCGCCGCTTTCGTGGATCACCTTCATGCCGCGGTTATATGAGGCAACCAGGGTGCCTTCAGTCGTCGCCAGCGGGACGTAGAACTCGCCCTGTGCGTGCTCGCCGTGCACCAGCAGCGGCCCGGCGATGCCAACCGGCACCTGCGCCACGCCGGTGAAATGCTCGATGTTGCCCTGGGTCTGGTGCGCATCGTACGAGCACGCGGAGATATGCTCCAGGTCGACGCCGCTCTTTTCGCGCACGAAATCCCGTCGGGCCTGGATGATGCCGTCGGCGTAATCGTCCTCGGCATCGCGCGGCACGGCGCCCGGCGCATGTTGAGCGCGGCGCGGCCGATCCGAGACCGAAAATTCCAGCATCCCGAAGGGTTCGACCTCGAACGCCAGCGCCAGGCTATGTTCGGCGTCACTCAGCGGTCCGATGGAAACATCGAAAGTCAGTAGCGTGCCCAGCGGGAAATCCATCGACGAATGGGCTGTCAGCCGATCCAGCTGCACGGGATCGCCACCGTCGACGGCGACCGTGACCTGCTCGACCGGAATGGCTTCGCCGTTCAGGACGAGCGGCTTGACCCGTTTGAGTTTTGCCGGGCTGAGGCGGTTCTTGACCGAGAAGCGCACGCCCGATGAGGTGTTGCGCAGACTGGAACGGTTATAGAGCTTCTTGAGAAGCGCCTTGGGAATGAACTGCATCGCCACCCTCCTGTACCGGGCATCCAGGCTGTATCAGTTTCCAAATGGGGTCAGCGCGTCCCGAAACGACGCATTGGTTTACGCGCGAAACGGCGTCGCGGGGACCGGCTGCGCGGACTCTTCATCGCGCGCAACCGGTGCCCGGCGAACCTTATTCCTCTTCTTCCTGCTCGGCCTTCATTTCCTCGTCGATTCTGGCGAGGATGTCGGTCGCGTTTTCGGGCAGTTCGTGCACGATGCCGTAGTGGCAATCGATGCAGGTCTGTCCACGCTGTTCTGCAGTTGCATGCCGGCGCGAGGCGAAGCGGTCCTGGGCTTCAAGGTCCATGCTCTCGATACTGTGGCAGTTCCGACAGTACTTGGAGTCGTTTTCCTTCATGGTCCGCCAGACCTTTTCAGCGCCGTGCGGACGATACGCCTCGTATTTCTCCCGGGTCGAGATCACGCCCTGCATTTCGGGAATGATGTCCTTGGACACGATGATCTTCTTGGTCACGTAGGCGAACCAGTCATCCATCATTTTCGGCAGATGGCAATCCTTGCAGCCCGCCGTTACGCCGGCCTGGTTCTTGAAGTGGCTCGAGGCCTCGTATTCGGGCTTGATGAACT
>CAYYZR010000412.1:0-1866 GCA_964476005.1 uncultured Halomonas sp. | reverse complement strand
TCCCGCAGATCGAAGTCACCGGCGACATCGCCAACGCCATCTGGCAGTTCAGCGAGCGCATCCAGTCGCAGGATCACTGGGATTTTTCGTTTGCGAAGAAGGTCCGCAAGGCGCTGTTCGACGACCTGGATTCCGGCCGCGAACTCAACGACTTTCCGATTCATCCGCGCCGCCTGGTGCATACAGTGCGCGACGCGCTGCCCGAAGAAGGCATCGTGTCGCTGGACAATGGCCTGTACAAGGTCTGGTTCGCGCGCAACTACCGCGCCGTCAAGCCCAATACGTTGCTGCTGGACAACGCGCTGGCCACCATGGGCGCCGGGCTGCCGGTGGCCATGGGCGCGGCCATGCTGTACCCGGACCGAAAGGTACTCGCGGTATGCGGCGACGGCGGCTTCATGATGAATTCGCAGGAGCTCGAAACCGCGGTCCGTCTGGGGCTTAACCTGGTGGTGCTGGTCCTGCGTGACGACGCCTATGGCATGATCCGCTGGAAACAGGCCGACATGGAACTGCCCGACTACGGCCTGCAGTTCGGCAATCCGGACTTCGTCAGGTACGCCGAGAGCTACGGCGCGCGCGGTCACCGCGCCGACAGCGTCGAATCGCTCGAGCGACTGCTGGCCGAAACCCTGGCCCGCCCCGGCGTCGACCTGATCGACTGCCCGATCGATTATCGGGACAGTCAGAAAGTGCTGTTCGAATCGATTCCCGAGGCAAGCTCAGGACTGGCGTGATGCAATTGAACACCACCGCGTCCAGTGGCGTCGATAGGAAAATGGAGCGGGCGAACGGAATCGAACCGTCATCATGAGCTTGGGAAGCTCAGGTAATCACCATTATACGACGCCCGCTTGTAGTCGACCTTCGGCCCCGAGTCCGGGTGACCGAAGAAAATGATACTCCCGGACCGGCGGCCATGGCAACCGGTCACCTCACCACGAAAATCGACACGTTCGAGTGCTTCACCATCCAGGCGGCGTTGGAACTGATCAGGTGCAGCTTGTCGGCGACACCTGGAATGTGCGAGGCCATCACGATCAGGTCCGCGCCCACATCGTCGACCGCGCCGAGCAGCTTGTCGTCGAGCTCAACGGGCACATCCACGCTGGGCACCGCCCTGCATTCCGTTTCGATGCCGTACTTGCCGGCCTGCTCGCGGGCGAACATGTTCAGTTCGGCCTCGAATTTTTCGGGGCTGGGGGCGACGCGATTCGGTACCCGCCCCATCACCGCGACGTAACACACCGGCACGTCGTAGCTTTTTGCCAACTCGGCAGCGCCGTGCAATGCCTTTTCGATCTTGTCGGTATGTTCCAGGTCCACCGGAACCATGATCTTGTTGTACATGCAATTCTCCCCGGGATTAACGCTGCAGGACTTCGTTGTACTGAAGCAACTGACGTTCGTGATAAAGCCCGCGCGCCAGGCTCACGCACATGGCTATGAGAATGAAGGTGAACGGCAATCCCATGCTGACTGCACCGGCCTGCAAAGCCTGAAGTGCCGCGCTGCCGCCGACGGTCAGCAGAACGGCGGCGATCACGCCCTCGGCGGTTGCCCAGAACACGCGCTGGGTGACCGGCGCGGTGGTCTTGCCGCCCGAGGTGATGCTGTCGATCACCAGCGAACCCGAATCCGACGACGTCACGAAGAACACCAACACCAGGCAGATCGCCAGGAACGACGTGATGTTTGTCAACGGCAAGTGCGTCAACATCTGGAATAACGCAAGCGTCGAATCTCCGATGCCGTCGGCCAGCTCGCCTATGCCGTCGGCGGCCTGATCGAGACCGTTGCCGCCGAAGGCGCTCATCCAGACGATGGTGACCACGGTCGGCACGATCAACACGGCGGTCAGGAACT
>CAYYZR010000411.1:0-1873 GCA_964476005.1 uncultured Halomonas sp. | reverse complement strand
CGCCGTCCGGGATGACGGTACATGTATCCCAAGGGATGACGGTACATGTATCCCAAGGGATGACGGTACATGTATCCCACCGGGAAACGGTGCATGCATCCCACGGCGGCACCGGTATGCCGCGGGGCCAGGATTCGCGTAGGTCGCCCGTCATGGCTGGAGGTGGCCTACCAGACCCCGGCATACTTGGGTATAATACGCGGCTTCGTACAACCGGGGCCGTTAGCTCAAGTGGTAGAGCACCGGGCTTTTAACCCGTTGGTTGAAGGTTCGAGTCCTTCACGGCCCACCAATCCCCTGAATTCTCCTTCCCGAGCCGTTCAATCGAATCAGCCCGGCCCCCATAGGCGCCTGGACCAGGTCGTTGCACGGCATCGCGACAGCGCCTGGCGCGCACCGATCCATCCAGCCAGCCGATCGGCTTATGCATGCTTTGTCTCCTCCTTGGACCGCAATTCGCCGCTCGTGCTCGATTCTGGCTGCGGGACCGCCTGGTCGACCGCCCGGCTCGCCGAACGCTACCCCGAAGCCACCGTTATCGGCGTCGATCAGTCGGCCGCTCGCCTCGCGCGGTTCTGCGAGCCGGAATTGGCCAATATGCGGCGAATTCGAGCGCGCGCCGAGGATTTCTGGCGGCTGCTGGCTGCCGACGGCATTCGCCCGGCCCGGCATTTTCTGCTTTATCCGAATCCGTGGCCCAAGGCCGCTCACCTGCGGCGCCGCTGGCACGGTCACCCGGTATTTCCCGATCTGCTCGCACTGGGAGGCGTGCTGGAGCTCAGGACCAACTGGCAAATCTATGCCGAAGAGTTTTGTTGTGCAGCCGGAATATGCGGCATCGACACGCCGCCGGTGGTATCTTTCAGCGTTGATTCACCCTTGACGCCGTTCGAACGCAAGTATGCCGAGAGCGGTCATCGACTTTACCGCCTGTGCCTGAATCTGGAGAAAGAACAATGAATCTCAAGTTCGCTACGTTCACGACCGCCGCCCTGCTGGGTATCGCGCTTGCACTCCCCGCCGTGGCCGACGAGAAGCTGAGGTCGGTCATCGACGACTCGGCACGCCCGGCCGACGAACAGGGCCGCGACCAGTACCGTCATCCCTACGAGACGCTGACGTTCTTCGGCATCGAGCCCGACATGACGGTGGTGGAACTCGCGCCCGGCGGCGGCTGGTATACCGAGATCCTGGCGCCGTATCTCAAGGACGAAGGTCAGTACATCGGTGCGCACGTGGACCTGGACAGTGAGCAGCTCCCTGATTTCTATCGCGATATCTATGCCGCCTGGGCGGACCGCATTTCGGATGCGGAGCGTTTCGGCGACGTGAAGATCGTCGAATTCGACCCGCCGCGCAAGACGGCACTGGGCGAGCCGGGCTCGGCCGACATGGTGGTCAGCTTCCGCAGCGCCCACGGCTGGAAGCGGTCGGGCGTGTTCGATTCTGTGCTGCAGGCGGCCAACGACGTGCTCGAGCGTGGCGGTGTCCTGGGCATCGTCCAGCATCGCCTGCCGGAAAGCGCCGACGGCGAGGCGTACACCGGCTACGTCAAGCAGAGTTGGATCGTCGCCAAGGCCGAAGCCAATGGATTCCGCCTGGTCGAGGCCTCTGAAATCAACGCCAACCCGGCCGACACCGCCGATCACCCCGAGGGTGTCTGGAGCCTGCCGCCGTCGATGAGGAACGTGCCGGAAGACGAGCGGGAAGCGAGCATGGCCATCGGCGAAAGCGACCGCATGACGCTGAAGTTCGTCAAGCGGTAGAACAATGCGCGTAATCCCGGGAGCGCCGCACCCGGCGCCTATCTCTCCGTCACCCCGGAAACGCCGGGCACAGCGCCTGTCTATTCGTCATCCCGGAAACGCCGCGC
>CAYYZR010000410.1:0-1895 GCA_964476005.1 uncultured Halomonas sp. | reverse complement strand
CCGAGCACGGCCTGAAAATGGGCACGGTCGCCGACCTGATCCGCTACCGGCTGGGCACCGAGCAGAACGTCGAATGCATCCACAGCCAGCGTGTCGGCACCGCGCACGGTCCGTTCGATCTCAAGGTGTTCCGCGACCGCATCAATCACAAGCTGCACTGGGCGCTGGTGCGCGGCAAGATCTCGGCCGATGAACCCTTTCCGGTGCGTGTGCACGTGCCGGAGTTGCTCGGCGACGTGATGGGCCTGACCGAGCCGGCCTTCGGCATGCCGCTGGACGCCGCGCTGGCCGATATCGCACGCCGGGGCCGGGGCCTGGCGCTGGTGCTGGGCTATGATGAAAGCGACAGCGATCGCCTGTCGGGCCTGGTCGGGAACTCGTCGGAACAGACCGAGGGCAAGGACCGTGCCGCGAGCGAGCTGCGAAACTACGGCATCGCGGCCCAGATCATCGCCGAACTGGGCATCCGGCGGATGCAGGTGTTCGGCGCGCCCAAGCGCCTGCATGCGCTGGACGGCTTTGGCCTGGAGATCACAGAATACGTGGTGCCCGGCGAAGACGCGCACGGGCGCCACCAGGGAGAATCGGCACAGTGAACGAAATCAATCCGCAGCCGCAAGGCAAGGATCGGCGCATTGGAATCGCGGTCGCGCGCTTCAACGCCGAGGTCACCGAGATGCTCCTGACCGGGTGCCGCGAGGCGCTGGTCGATCGCGGGGTGGCCGACGGCGACATCACGCTGGTGCGCGTGCCGGGCGCCTGGGAGTTGCCGCTGGCCTGTCAGCACATGATCGCCACGGGCAGCTACGACGCGGTCATCGCGCTGGGCGCCGTGGTACGCGGCGAAACGGCGCATTTCGAGTTCATCAGCGGCGAGTGCGCAAGGGGTCTGATGCAGCTGTCGGCCGAGACCGGCGTGGCGGTGGCCTTCGGCGTACTGACGCCCGAGAACGGCGACCAGGCGCGTTACCGGGCCGATCCCGAACGCGGCAACAAGGGTCGCGAAGCCGCGCTCGCGGCGCTGGAAATGATCGATTTGACCGAACGGGTCGCCGACACCGGAGCCGGCGATGGGTCGTAGCCGCAACAAGCGCACCGTCAGCCCCTTCGAGCCGCGGCGCCGCGCCCGGCGTCGGGCGCTACAGGCCCTCTACCAGTGGCAGCTGAACGATGATTCGGCGGTTTCCATCATCAAGCAGTTTCTCGAGGAACAGAACTTCGAAGGCGTCGACGCCGAGTACTTCCAGCAACTCGTGCGCGACGTGATCGCCGAGGGCGAATTGCTTGATGCGAAACTGGGGCCGCACGTCGAGCGCATCGATTCCAGCCTCGACCAGATGGAGCGGGTGATCCTGCGCATCGGTGCCGTCGAGCTTCTCAAGCATCCGGAAATTCCCTACCGCGTGGTCATCGACGAAGCCGTAGAACTGGCTCACCGCTTCGGCGCCGAGCAGGGCCATTCGTTCGTCAACGGCGTGCTCGACCGCCTTGCCCGTGACCTTCGCCCGATTGAATTCCAGGTCGATGACGGACGCTGACGACCGGTCGCCGGCCTTGCCGGCGATGATCCAGGCAAGGACATGGGAATCGCTTGCATGGCAAGCTCCTCCATCCGCAGCAGGTTGACAGCTCGACCAGGCGTCGCGACTTTCCTTACCTGCATTTCGCTCGCCCCGATCAGCTACGCTTTGATGTCCTTGAAAGGATCCATGCCGTTCGATGATCGCAGGCCGCCGTCTTGTACTCGAAAACGCGTTCCTCTGGCTGGGGCCGGTAGTCGCCGCGCTCGTGCTGTGGCTGGCGGTCCAGGCCTGGGGATTGAGCATGCCGGCCGCCGCCACCGCGGCGGTCACCGCCTGGTGCGCGGTCTGGTGGCTGACCGAGCCGGTGCCGAT
>CAYYZR010000409.1:0-1896 GCA_964476005.1 uncultured Halomonas sp. | reverse complement strand
TGGCCGAAATGCCGCAGATCGTCAACCCGGCTTCCGGCTACATCGCCAACGCCAATAACGATCCGGTCGGCGTGACGCTGGACAATAACGCGCTTAACCAGCTGCGTCCGGGCGGCAACGGCATCTATTACCTGGCGCCGGGCTACGCGTCGCTGCGGATGGGCCGCATCGACAGGGAAATTCAGGACCTGATCGCGCGCGAAGCGCCGATCACCCCGACCGACATCAAGATCCTGCAGTCCAACAATCAACTGCTGGACGCTGAACTGATGATGCCATTCCTGCTCGAAGCGTTCGAAAACGCCGCGGCCGAGGGTGCCTGGCCGGGCCTGGCGCAGTTCGCCGGCGATCCGGCCATCCAGGAAGCCATCGGCCGCCTGGTCGACTGGGATTTCTCCACCCCTACCGGCATCCAGCAAGGCTTCGATCCGGGCGACAACCCGCTTGCACCTCCGGCACCGAGTGAAACCGAGATCGCCAACAGCGTCGCGGCGACCATCTACTCGACCTTCCGCGGCCAGGCCATCGGCAACACCATCGACGGCATCCTCAACGCTGTCCAGCTCGGCAACAATCGGCCGGGCAGTCGCGCGGCGGTCAGCGCGCTGCTGAACCTGCTCGAAAACTTCGAGCAGAACCAGGGCGTGGGCGCATCGGGGCTGCCGTTCTTCAACGTCGACGGCGCACCCGATCCGGCTTCGGCGCGCGACACGATCCTGCTGGCCAGCCTCAAGGGCGCACTGGACCTGCTGGCCAGCGACGCGTTCGCGCCGGCGTTCGCCAATTCCACCGATCAGAACGACTATCGCTGGGGACGCCTGCACCGGATCGTGTTCGAGCACCCGCTGGGCCAGAAACCCTTCAACGTGCCGCGTGGCTTCGGTCTCAATGACCTCAGCGACGAACTTCCCGGCGTTGCGCGCTCGGGCGGTTACGAAGCGGTCGACGCTTCCAGCCACAGCGCCCGGGCCGACGGCGTCAACGAGTTCATGTTCGGCTCCGGCCCGGCCCGCCGTGTTGTGGCGCACATGACACCGGATCAGCCGACGGTGGACGAGATCATCCCCGGCGGCCGCAGCGGCGTAGTGTCCAGCCCGTTCTACACCAACCAGCTGTTCTTCTGGCTGGTCAACGCCTACCTGCCGCTGGACATCGGCGAATCCGATGCCTCGGCCGACGCGGTGCAGGTGACCACCTTCACCACGCCGTAACCCGGCAGTCACCATCAGGCCGCCCCCGGGGCGGCGTCGAAAATGCCCGCCGCGTGCGGGCATTTTCGTTCTATAATGCCGGGCTACCCCGGGGTCTGGTCGCGGACCGCCGGATTTTTTGAACCTGAATACGGAAACTTCAACATGACCACCAAGACTTACGAAGTGCCGGCCGAACTGCGCGAAGACGTGGGGAAAGGTGCGAGCCGCCGCCTGCGCCGCCAGAAGAAAGTGCCGGCAGTTGTTTACGGTGAATCGCGCGATCCGGTCTCCCTGACCCTGGAGCACGATTTCATCCTGCACGCCGCAGACCAGGAATCGTTTCACGCATCGATTCTCGAACTCAAGATCGCCGACGGCCGCAAGCAGAAGGTCGTCCTGCGCGATCTGCAGCGTCATCCGTTCAAGCCGACCATCCTGCACGTCGATTTCCAGCGCATCAGCGAAGACCACGAACTGCGCATCGCCGTGCCGCTGCACTTCGTCAACGACGAGGTCAGCCCTGCCGGCAAGAAGAGCGGCGTGGTCATCTCCTACCTGGTCACCGAAATCGAGATTGCCGCGCTGCCGAAGGATCTGCCGGAATACCTCGAGGTCGACCTGAGCAAGCTGGAGCCCGGCGAGCGCGTGATGCTGAGCGAGCTCACGCTGCCTGAAGGCGTCAAGATTCCGGCCCTCGAGTACG
>CAYYZR010000408.1:0-1897 GCA_964476005.1 uncultured Halomonas sp. | reverse complement strand
AACGTCATGGTTTTGGCCGCCGATCAGCGACGGGATCTTGCGCTCCTGAAGATTCCTGCGATAGGTCTGAATGCATTGACTTTTGCACCCGTCGACTCGGCTTCCGTTGGTGATTCCATCTATGCGTTCGGGAATCCGCTGGGGCTGGAAGGTACGCTGAGTTCGGGTATCGTGAGCGCCAAGCGGCTCTGGGACGGCGTTCAGATTCTGCAGATTTCCGCACCCATATCATCCGGTTCGTCGGGCGGTCCGGTCGTCAACACCTCCGGTGAGGTCATCGGCGTCTCGACAGCAGGTATGGATGATGGCCAGAATCTCAATTTTGCAATGCCGGCAAAGCACGTCCAGGCAATGCTCGAAACCAACAGCCCGCCCGTCCCCATCGCCGAATTCGCGGCGCAGAGCGGGTGGGTTGGTGGTGGGGCGCAGGTTTCAACGGATTCATATGAAGGTATCTCCGAGTGGGTGGTTCAGCAGGCGGCCGAGATTGGATACGACCTCACGCCGATTCTGCCCGAGATTGAGCCACTGACTTTTGCCGAGCAGGAAGTCCTGTTTTTGATGCGCCTGCAGGTCGAGGAGCTTGTCGCCAACGGATATGCGTGGATCGACCTTCTCAATGTCGGCACACCATCGTCGGAAGGGCTTCTGGATCTCGAGGCGCAACTGGGGCCGGGACAGTATGTGGCGTTCGGCGTTTGTGATTCGGACTGTGGGGATATCGATCTCGCTATTGTCGACGGCAACGGAGACCTCATCGTTGCCGACGAGGAAGACGATGCTTATCCAGTGGTCGAATTCAGTCTGCAGAATTCCCAGCCGATACGTGCCGTGCTCAAGGAGTTTTCCTGCGAGGTTGCGCCCTGCCATCATCTGATATCCATCATGATGGCCGATATGTAAGCTCTACGGACCCTCGCCCCGGCGGGGCGAAGGTCGGGTGTTTGCATTGCCCTGGGTCGCGGCCCAGGGCGATGACGTCTGGATGTGGCGACCGCCACCAGTTGTGGCATGGGTGAAATTGGCCTCGGGTCTGCACCGGCGCGATCGTGACTGTGGTGATTGGCTCTGGATGAGTCGGAAGGCAGCCCCGGCCGGGCACGAAATCCCCATTCCAAGTACCATATGGGTTTGATTCGGAATCCTGCAGGTCAACCCCGGGGTTCCGGGAGAAATCCGGAAACCGCAATGTGGTGCCCCTTCTGTAATCACACCGATACCCGCGTGGTCGACTCCAGGCTGACTTCCGACGGCTACCAGATCCGCCGCCGGCGCGAGTGCGCGCATTGCGGTGCGCGTTTCAATACCTTCGAAGCCCCGGCGTTGCGCGCGCCCAACGTCATCAAGTCGAACGGCTCCAGAGAGGCCTTCGATGAGGACAAGCTGCGCGGTGGCATGATGCGGGCGCTGGAGAAGCGGCCGGTCGAGACCCAGCAGGTCGAGCGCGCAATTCGCGATCTGCTGCGCAAGATCCGCACCCTTGAAGAGCCCGAGGTGCCCAGCAGCGCCATCGGCGAATGGGTCGCGGCCGAGTTGGCCAGGCTCGACCAGGTGGCATACGTCAGGTTCGCCTCGGTTTACCGCCGCTTCGAGGACGTCCAGGCGTTTCGCGAGGAGATCGAGCGGCTGGAAAAGGAAAGCCCCGGGGGGCTCGACACACGCCAGATCTCGCTGCTCGGCCGCCGGGATGATTGACCGACTCCCATGGCCGGCGAAGACGGGAAAAGACGGTTTCGAGTTTCCGGTTTCGGGTTTCCGGAAAGGCAAAATCGAAAGGCTGGAGCCGGAAAAACCCGCCGAGCTTTGCCGACCACCGACCACTGACCACTGAATTTCCGTATTCCCGAAACCCGAAACCCGAAACCCGAAACCCGAAACCCGAAACCCGAAACCCGAA
>CAYYZR010000407.1:0-1900 GCA_964476005.1 uncultured Halomonas sp. | reverse complement strand
ACGAACAGACCGCCGAAGACGCCCGCACCGCCACCGTGCGGCTGCATCATTCCGACGATTACCCAAGCCGGCTGGTGTTGCCGCTGGTAAGTATTGACTAGTCGACCATGCGGTTAATTAGGTAACGCTCAGAGCCACACGGCCAACAAGCGAGCCCGGCCATTCATTCTGCAACATGCAGAGCGTGCCTGAGTTGGCATTGCGGCCTTGCGTCCCTGAGGCAGCGGCTTGCCAATGCAGATCGGGATGCGTATATTCCCTCTACGCATCCAGTCCCTGGATCGCCGGTACGGATTGCCTCGGGCGGCCTGGTCAAGGCGGCGAGTCGATGAAGCATCAAGACACTGAGTCCGGTGACCGGGCGCGGTCTCGAAAATGAAAAAGGAGCAGGCCGTGAGCGTTCTTCTGCTGTTGTTGCTGGCAATCTCCAGCAGCGTTTCCGTCGCGCAGTCCGCCTGCGCGCCTTCGGCAACCACCGCCTGCCTGGTCCAGGACAGGTTCGAGGTCACGATCGAGTTCGATACCGCCGGCGCGGCGTTCGTGCCCTCGGCGGTCGGCAGTATTTCGGGCAACGCCGAAATTGCCTTTCGGACCGAAGATACCGCCGCATTCTCGTTTTACGAAAGCGAGCAGATGGACGTTCTGGTCAAGGTCCTGAATGGTTGTCCGATCAACGATCGATTCTGGGTACTTGCCGCAGGAGCAACCGATACCGAGGTGCGCCTGAGCGTGACGGATACCGAGACCGGCCAGTCGGCCGAATATGTTTCTGTCGGGGGCCAACCTTTCGCGCCGATTGCCGACACCAGTGCATTCGCGACCTGCCCGGACATCGCGCCGACCGCGCCGCCGCCCATGGCGTCGAATGACAACAATTCCCAATCTCCGAATTCGCTGCGCGGCGCATGCGGCGGCGCGTTCTGCCTGCAAAACGACCAGTTCGCGCTCGATGTCGCGTTCGATACGTTTCAGGGCAACAGCGGGCAGATGAACAACGCCTTTTCGGTGGATCACTCAGGGTTGGGCTGGGCTTTCGATGAAGACAACCTGGAACACATCTCGACGGTGATCGATGGCCGGGCCGATAGCGGCACGTTCTGGTTCCTGACCTCGCCAGTCACCAATGTCGAACTCATCTACACATTGACCGACACCGCGACCGGACTGTCCAATATCTATCTGGATCCAATTGGCCCGGCGACTACGTTGCTGGATCGCGGCCAGCCGATCGAACCGCAGTTGCAGCCGCTGGCAATCCGCGGCGCGCCTGCTGACGCGGTCTCGTTCGAACTCGTCCTGACCAATTCCGCGCCGGCGGCGCGCGAATTCTCCGCGCTGATTCCAACGCCCGCCGGTGCGGCCAATCCCCGCTTCACGTGTACGGCGGCCGATGGTGCTGTCTGTCCTCAGACCTCCGGCAGCGGCACATTCGCCGTCGCGGGACCGCTTGCCGCAGGCGGCCGGCTGACCTACGTCTACAGCGTCGACCGGGCCTTGGCGCGCGGCGCCGATTCTTCGGTCGAAGCGTCGGTGGAAACCGCCGCACACGCGCTTTCGGAGGCCGTGACCCGAATCGTCAGCACCGGCATTCCGGCTGCGCCCGTTGCAGTGACCGGGACTGACCGTTGGGCGCTGATCGTCCTTGCGTTGATGCTCGGCCTGATCGCAGCGCTTCGCACAGGCCGCAGCATCTGAGCGATGCTGTGCCCGCGATTGCGGTACCGACCCGACGCCGTGCAATAAATGTGCACGCCCATCGCCTATCATTCCACGGTCATAACATCTGCGAGATTCAGATCGATGAAGAAGATTGCGACGATGCTGGTCAGCCTGGCGCTCAGCACCCAGGCTCTGGGCTGGGGCGCCACCGGGCACCGGGTGGCGGCGGAGATTGCCGATG
>CAYYZR010000406.1:0-1921 GCA_964476005.1 uncultured Halomonas sp. | reverse complement strand
CCGGTCGTCGGTGACCTGAGCGCCGAGACGGTTCAGGGAACGCCTGTGGATATCGACGTGCTCGCCGAGGCCAGCGACCCCGACGGCGACGAACTGAGCATCGCTTCGTTCGACCAGCCCGAAAACGGCACGGTCACGCAATCGGGCGATGTACTGCGGTATCAGCCGGACAACGAATTCGTCGGCAGCGACAACTTCAGTTTTACAATCAGCGATGGTCGCGGCGGTAGCGCAACGGCTTCCGTCGTTGTTGATGTCGTCTTTGCGAACCGGGCACCGGT
This sequence comes from uncultured Halomonas sp., assembly GCA_964476005.1. GTDB lineage: Bacteria > Pseudomonadota > Gammaproteobacteria > Xanthomonadales > Wenzhouxiangellaceae. The sequence continues at coordinate 1,640 of CAYYZR010000406.1, read as the reverse complement.
GGCCAGGCCCGACCGGGCCACGACCGCCGCCGACGGCGAATCCGTGACCGTCGACGTGCTGGCCAACGATTTCGACCCGGACGGCGATCGACTCGAGGTCGTGGCCGTGGATCAGTGGTATGGCAGCAGGCGCGCCGAGGTGACCGTCAACGGCGATGGAACCATCACTTTCCTCGTCAACGGCTGGTGTCAGGGGCGCAACCAATTCCGGTACACCATTTCGGATCCATTCGGCGCGACTGCACAGGCCAATGTCACGATATTGCGCCCCGGGCAGTCGGTAGATTCGGATTCGCCAGACGCATCCACCGAGTGTCTCTTTCATCCGCTATAGGCGGCCGTAGCTGTTCGATGGCCGCCTCCAAGCGATGAAACCGGTCAGCCCGATGCGCGCTCGGCCTCAGCCCGGCTGGATTGAGCTGCAGAGCAAACGGTCCGCGTGAACTTCATGCTGGACAACGAAGCGGCCATCCGGCTGGGCGGTTTTGCCGTCGCGGTCGTCTTGCTGATGCTGTTGCAGTGGCGCTTCAGTCTGCGCGGCGATAGCCGTCCCGCGCGACGCCAGTTGACCAATGTCGCCATGGTGATCATCGATACGCTGGTCCTGCGGCTGGCTTTTCCGGTACTGGCCGTGGCATTCGCAGCCTCCGTGCATGCATCAGGGACGGGGCTTCTGGGTGCCGTCGAAGCGCCAGCCTGGCTCGAGTTCACGCTTGCCGTGCTCGTTCTGGATCTGGCGATCTACTGGCAGCACCGGCTGTTTCACCGGATTCCGTTGTTCTGGCGATTCCACCGCGTACATCACGCCGACCGGGCTTTCGACCTGACCACCGGCGTGCGCTTCCACCCGGTCGAAATCGCGCTTTCGATGCTGATCAAGTTCGGCGTAATCTGGCTGATCGGCGCCCACCCGCTCGCAGTCCTGGTCTTCGAAATCGTGCTCAATCTGGGTTCGCTCTGGACCCACACCGATCTGGCGCTGCCGAAAAGAATCGACCGGCGGCTTCGCTGGCTTTTCGTCACGCCGTCGATGCACCGGATTCACCATTCGACGCTGCGGCATGAAACGGACTCGAACTACGGTTTCCACCTCTCGATCTGGGACCGGCTGTTCGCCAGCTATACCCGAGAGCCCGAACGCTCGGAGAAGACCATGCCGGTCGGCCTGGACCAATACCGCGGCGACGACGACCAGACGCTCACGGCGCTATTGCTCAACCCGTTCAGAAACAAGACCTGAGGTTTACGGTTCGACGCTTTACGGTTGACGCAAGCGCAGCGTCCGGAGCCGCCGCAGTAGCACCAGCCCCGATCGCTGCCTTCCTGATCGGTCACCCGCTCGTCGCGAGGCGTTTCATTAGAAAAAGCAGGCACGATAGTCATCATCAATAGGCGAAGGAAGACCAAGCGCTCCGATCGGGGGCTGGCGCGTCGCGAGGCGGTTCCGGATGGCGTGATTTCGGCGATTTGGGACCGAGCGACCCGCAGGCGTAGCCAAAGCTACGTCGAGGATCCGCGACAGAGCAAAGCGCCGAAAGCGCGGCGTCCGGGGCCGCCGCAGTAGCGCCAGCCCTCGATCGGAACGCTCAGCCCGCCTTGTTTACCACCCTGCCGTAGCGAGGGGTCGGCAGGGCCTGTGG
>CAYYZR010000405.1:0-1925 GCA_964476005.1 uncultured Halomonas sp. | reverse complement strand
AAGCTGCCGGGGCTTTTTTGCACGCAGAATGGCCGGGCAACCGAAGTCAGACTCGATCCGTCGCTGTCGCTTCCCGCCTTCACCGCCGGCGCAACAGCGACCAGCACCGGAATGATTCCCCGCCGACGAGGCGACCCCGACTTACGGGTTTCCGTCTTCATCCTCGCGTCGGTAGTCGACAGCGCTGTAGTCGCTTCGAAATTCCGGATCCAGTTCCAGCGCCTTGCGAAACGTTTGTCTCGCCTCTTCCAGCCGGCCTTCTGATTGCAGCGCGAACGCAAGGCTGTCGTAGGCTTGCGGCGCCTGAGGGAAGTAGGCGGCCAGGGACCGGAACAGGCCTTGCGCCTGTGACCACCGCTGCCGCTCGACAAGCGCCATGCCCGCTTCGTTGATGGCCCGCCCGACAAACATCCCATATCCGGCATCCTCGTACGCGGGCCTGAATTCGGCCTGGAATCGTTCGGGCCCGAGTTCCAGATATTGTCGGTAGACAAAGTGCTTCGGCGGAAGTCTCACGGCATCGGGAACATCCCCTTCGACGACTTGCATGATGCGCCCTGAGATCCGTTCTGCAACCAGTTCATCGCTGTTGGCAAGCACGACGATCTGTATGTCTTCCTTCAAGTTCAGCTCGACAGCCGAGCTGATACCCGTGCCGCCGCCGAAAGCCTGCCACTTTTCGGCATCCGGATCGAAGACCGCTCGAAACGCATCACCTTGCCGGTCGAGCAGTCGGTCACTGCCGAACAAAGCATGGTAGAAGACGAGCACATCGGTCGTCGTCGACTCGATGCCGCCGTCCGGTCCGGGGATCTCGATTACGCCGACTTGCTTCAGATTGCCCTCGAGAGCGTAGCTGTAACGAGTCGATTGCGTCGCCAGCCCGCCTTGATGATGGAGGTGGCTTTCTTTCAGCCCCAGCGGCTGGAAAATGTTCTGCTTCAGCAACTGCTCGTAGCTCTCTTCCGTGAGCTTCTCGAGAATCGCGCCGAGAATGATATAGCCGTAGTTCGAGTAGCGGTATTCCGAACCGGGCTCGAAAAGCAGGGGACGACCCTGCAGAATCCGAATCTTCTTGTCCAGCGTGTCGTAGGCGAGCGGATCGGCCATGTACTCGGGCGTAAAGATATCGCGGAAGCCGGCGCGGTGACGCAGGAGATGCAGGACGGTCACCTTTGCAGCGATCGATTTGGGCAGGTCGACCCCGAAGCGGTCGATGGTGTCGTCGAGGGAAAGGGCGCCTCGTTCGACCTGCTGCAGCACAAGCACCGCCGTGTAGTGCTTGGCCACCGAACCCAGGTTGAAGAGGGTACCCGGCGTATTCGGTGCTTCCGTCCCGATATCGGCCAAACCATAGGATTGCTGAAAAAAGGGCTCGCCGCCCTTTGCCAGCAACAAGCTGCCGGAAAACCAGCCGAGGTCGGCATAGGCGCGCGCGGTGCGATCGGCGGCCTTCGTCAAACGCTCCTGGTGCAAACTGGATTCAGCAGCGCCTGTGTCCGCAGAACTCGCGGCCCGTGCTGCGAGAGCCAAAATCGAACATAGGACCAGGCCTGTCAGAGCCAGAAAGAATGCCTTCATCTTCATCTCCTGTCTTGGAACAGAGAACCTAGCGAACGACGCAATACGTTCCACCATATTGCGATCGCCGAAAAGCCGGAGTGGGCTTGGCCCTTGGGCCGCGATGATTCGTGCCTTTTGCTGCAGGCAGGAATATTCGTTTCCGTCAATCGCGACTACCCGGGTTTCAGCTTCATCCCTTCGTGCGAGGCGACAAACCCCAGGGACTCGTAGAACTCCAATGCATCGGGTCGGGTTTTGTCGCTAGTCAGCTGAATCAGGTGACAGCCCCGATTCCTCGATCTATCGATAGTCCACGCGAGCATATTATGTCCCACGCCCTTCAAGACGTGCCTGTCCAATTT
>CAYYZR010000404.1:0-1937 GCA_964476005.1 uncultured Halomonas sp. | reverse complement strand
GGCCCCGGCTTCCCGGGTATTTGGCCTTGTGCATCATTCATCGAATGATCATCTTCCTTAACAAGCCTTTCGTACTCTGCAATCAGAGAATCATCTAACGAACCAGTGCGTCCAGCTTGCGCACATCGAGACCGGCCTCACGGTAGTAATCCCGGTAGAATTCCAGGGACGTAAAGCCGTCCTCGTAAGCGGCAAAGGTACCGTCGACCGACTTGTCCAGATAAATGAGTCCGCCCTCGACCGCGAAGAAGATCAGCGCCGGCTCCGGGGATTCCTCGGTAACGACCAGGGTGTGAGCCTCGCCGGCGGGTTCGTAAATGAAAGACCCGGGCCCGGCTATCCAATCGTGTTCCAGATACCGCCATTGGCCACGCAGCGTAAAGCCCCTCACCGTCCCGACGTGGTAATGCGTGCCGAGAACGGCGCCCGGGAGACCTTTGAGGACAACGCTGAATCCGCCTGATGTGACATTCAAGTGGCAGGGTTGAACCCATACGCCGTCGGCATAGGGCACCCAGTGTGGACCGGCTTCGAAATCCATGTCGGTGATGAAATGTCCCCGGCTTCTCTGATCAGCAGCGAGTCCATCGTTGAGGCTGTTGAATGCGGTGATGGGCATGTGTGTTCCCCCTCGGTGAGTGAATGAGGCTCTTCCGTCGCGGGGCCTGACGGTTTCGTGATGTCCGACGGCACTGCAACGAGGACTTCCCCCTGAAACGCAGCGGACGGTTAGCACGCCTTAATCACCACCCGTTCTGCTGCAGCGCCTGGCGACGCCTCGCGACGAACGGGTGGTGAAAAAGGCGGGCCAGGATCACTTCAGCGTGATTTCCCGAAGCATGTATTCGCCCTGGATTTCCCGAATCTGGTTGTACAGCTCGAGAACTTTTTCGTTGCTTGCCTCCTGGTTCTCGTTGCCCCAGGCTTCCATGAACGCGTTGTACCGTTCACGACTCGGACCAGTCATTTCGGTGCTCGGAAACTTCATCACCAGCAGCAGGTCGAAGGCGCCTTCAGCGACCGCCTGGTTGGCATAGATCGAATAATCTTCGACATGCCCAAGTGACTTGGCCACTTCGTTGGCCGCGACCCAGGTCGATTTCAGGCCTTCCAGGTAGATGTCCTGGGTGCCCGGGTCGAGCTTGACCATCGTTATGCTCCAGGTCGCATCGGACACTTCGTAATCTTCCCAGACCTGCAATTGAGCAGCGGCCGGCGATGCAAGGAACACACTCGACAACAGGCAGCAGGAAACTGCAAGCTGGCGCAATAGTTTGGAATGATTCATGACATTTCCTCTTTGGTTTGTTGATTCAGACAGTGATTGATCGTGCTTTTACCGCGGGAGTCTTCCCGGTGACGCGCGCTTGGACGCGCCACCTTGCTCGCCGGCCCGCTGTTGTGGCGAGGTTCGCAAGCCGCTTACGGAAACGTAAGGTAGGCGCTGCGCGATTCGTTGCTGGCCCAGCATTCGCCGATGCGCGCATTCAGCGCGGCGGGCACGCTGTCGGGATCGCCCTGTGCTGCGACCCAGGCGTCGTAGGCCTTGCCGAAAACTTCGCCGTTCGCACTGCGGCCCAGCCAGTAGTGCGTCGCCATGTCGTCGTTGAAAGTCGGCTGTGCGATTTCGGCCTGGTAGCCGTAGGCCTCGCCCCATTCGTTGAACTCGTCCATGATCTCGAGATATTCCCCGAACGAGCAGTCCGCCTTGAGCGTGAACGCGATGACGTCGAGATGACCGGCCTGGCTGGCAGTGGCAAAAAGAAGCAGCACGGCTGCGATGGTTGATTTCATGATCATTTTCTCCCGTTGAAAGCTTGCGCACATCCGGCGACGGAATGTCGCCGAGAACTGCATCAAACCGTCAGGGGAATCTATGCCGAATGTGATCTAAAGCACAATATCGGCAGCGTCAAAACTGCGTCATTTCTGCGTCA
>CAYYZR010000403.1:0-1938 GCA_964476005.1 uncultured Halomonas sp. | reverse complement strand
GCTGTGCCTCGCCGGCGCTGCCCTGGCTCAGGAAGACGACCAGGAGCAGAAACGACTTTCGGCTGAAATTCTCTGGCAGCTCGACAGATTGGGCGAGCCGGTGGTTTCGCCTCAGGGCCGCGACGTGGTCGTGCCGGCGACGTCGTTCGAAGTCGATTCCGACGGCTCCGAGACCCGCCTGTGGTTGCTTGGGAGTGCCGACGAGCCCGGTCAGCGCCCAATCAGCGCGGCCGGCGCGAGTGCGTCCAGCCCGGTGTTTTCGCCGGATGGTTCGACGCTCGCATTCATCAGCAAACGTGGCGAGGACGAATCGGGCCAGGTCTACCTGCTGCCCATGGACGCGCCCGGCGAGGCGACCCGGTTGACCGAGGTGCCGACCGGGGTATCGGCGCTGAAGTGGGTCGGCGAACACATCTACTTCGTCTCCAGCGTATGGCCGGGCAAATCGTTCGAAGAAATGGCCGAGGCCTTGGAGGCCGAAAAGGACAGCAAGGTGTCGGCGCACGTGTGGAACGAAATGCCGTACGCGTATTTCGATACCTGGCTCGACGAGGATCGTGAAAACCACCTGTTTCGCATCCCGGCCGCGGGCGGCGAGATCCAGCCGCTGACCGGGCCGGCCGGGGTTCGTCTGTCGGCCACCGGCGCGGGCACCGGCGACTACGACGTGGCGCCGAACGGCCGGCAGCTTGCCGTTGTGGTCGACAGCGCCACCGACGGCATTTATCCGAACCCGGATGTCTACCTGCTCGAAATCGGCGGCGATGATCCGGTGAACCTGACCCAGGGCAATGCCGCCCCGGACGGCGCGCCGATGTTTTCGCCCGACGGCCAGCTGCTGGCGTTTTCGCGCCAGCATGTACCGGGCTTCTACGGCGACCAGCGCAAGCTGATGCTGCACGAGCTGGCCACCGGGCGCACCCGCCTGGTTCACGGCGACTGGGATCGGTCGGCCGACGGCCTGGTCTGGTCGCCGGATTCGGCCGGCCTGTTCGGCGCCATCGACGACGCCGGCACCCGCCGGGTGTACTTTCTCCCGATCAGCGGCGCCAGCCCGGTCGCCATTACCGCGGCCACCAACTTCGATGCGCTGTCGATCGCCGAAGACGGCACCCTGGTCGCGCGCAACCAGAGCTTCGTCTATCCGCCGCGCGTCGTTCGCGTCGACGTCGAAGCCGGCGCCGGCCAGCGGCTGGAGACGTTCAACGACGAGGAATTGGCCGACGTCGACATGGGCACTTACGAGTCGGTGACCTACACCGGGGCCGAGGGCGCCGAGATTCAGATGTGGGTGCACTACCCGCCGGGCTTCGATCCGGAAGCGAAATACCCGCTGTTCCTGCTGATCCACGGCGGCCCGCACGGCGCGATCTCGGACATGTTCCACTTCAGGTGGAACGCCCAGACCTTCTCGTCGTGGGGCTACGTGACCGCCTGGCACAATTTCCACGGCTCATCCGGCTTCGGCCAGGATTTCACCGATGCGATCAACCCGGACTGGATGACCAAACCGTACGCCGATACCATCGCCGCGGCCGAGTGGTTCATGGACAAGTCGTGGATCGACTTCGAGCGCATGGTCGCCGGCGGCGGTAGCTACGGCGGATACCTTTCGACCGTGCTGCTGGGTCGCGATCATCCGTTCAACGCGCTGGTGATCCACGCCGCGGTCTACGATCTGTACGCCCAGACGTCGGCCGACTTTGCCGTCCACGACCAGCGCTTCGGGCCCTACTGGGAAAATCCGGAGTTGTACAAGGCGATCTCGCCGCATTACTTCGCAGACAAGTTCGACACGCCCAGCCTGATCATCCACGGCCAGAAGGACCTGCGCGTGCCGGTCGGGCAGGCGTTCGAGCTGTTCCGCACGCTGCAGACCCGCGGCGTGGAATCGAGACTGGTTTACTACCCGGACGAGAACCACTGGGTGCTCAAGCC
>CAYYZR010000402.1:0-1941 GCA_964476005.1 uncultured Halomonas sp. | reverse complement strand
CGCGTGGCCAAGCTGGCCGGTGCCCCGGCCGCGCCGGCCGCCGGGGTGGAACTGCACGTGCATCTCGGCGACCGCGTCGAGGCGGGTGAACCGCTCTACACCATCCATGCCGAAACCCGCGGCGAACTGGAATATGCTCATGAATTCGCCGGCAACAACGGCGACATCATCCGCCTCGACCCGGAATCATGAGTCACGAAAACACGACCGCAGTCATCGCCATGCCCGGCGACGAATCGCTGGCCGCGACACTTGCCGCGCGGCTGGGCGCGCGCCTGTCGGTGCTGGAATTCCGTCGATTTCCCGACGGCGAAAGCTATCTGCGACTCGATGATTCACTGGACGGCCGATCGGCGGTTCTGGTCGCCAGGCTGGACCGGCCCGACGCGAAAATCCCGGCGCTGCTGTTCGCCGCCGACCTGGCCCGCGACCTGGGCGCCGCCGGGGTCGGGCTGGTCGCGCCGTATCTTCCATATATGCGCCAGGACATCCGGTTCCAGCCCGGCGAGGCGCTCACCTCGGCCAGCTTTGCGCGCTGGATCTCCAGTCATTTCGACTGGCTGGTGACCGTCGATCCGCATCTGCATCGTTACGACAGCCTGGACGAAATCTATTCGATCCCGTCCACGGTGGTCCCGGCCGCGCCCGCGCTGGCCGACTGGATCGCGGCCAACGTCGACCGACCCGTGGTCATCGGTCCGGACGCCGAAAGCGCCCAGTGGGTCGAAGCCGTCGCGGTCCAGCGGAACCTGCCGTGGCAGGTAATGCGCAAGCAGCGCTTCGGCGACCACGACGTGCGCGTGACCGCGCCCGATCTGTCGGGCCTAGGCGGTCATACGCCGGTACTGGTCGACGACATCGTGTCCTCGGGCGCCACGCTGGCGCGCGCCGCGGAACTGTTGACCGACGCCGGCCTTGCAAGTCCGCGGTGCGCGGTCGTACACGGCCTGTTCGGTGCGCGCTCCCGTGAAACACTCGCGGCCGCCGGCATCGAACGCCTGGTCTGCACCGACTCGGTGCTGGTCGACGAGGGCGAGATCGAACTGGCGCCGCTGCTTGCCGCGGCAGTGGCGAACATGCTGGAGTAAACCGCCAGCGTCGATAATGTCAACCGATGACCGCATACCGGAAAGCGCGATGAGCAAGGACGAAATCTACAGACAGCACACCGACCCGGCCGGGCCGTTCGAGTTCTCCGAGCAGGTGGTCAAGGTGTTTCCCGACATGATCGAACGCTCGGTGCCGGGCTACCGGTTGCTGCTGGAACTCACCCCGATCCTGGTTCGGCGCGCTGTTCAGCCCGACACCCGCATCTACGATCTCGGCTGCTCGCTGGGGGCAGCCACCCTGGCCGCCCGCCGCGCCGTGCAGGAACCCGGCGTCACCATCACGGCCATCGACAGTGCGCCCGAAATGGTCGCGCGCTGCCGCACGCTTGTCGAAGAAGACAACTCGCGCGTGCCAGTGGACGTGATCGAAGGCGATATCCGCGATGCCGAAATTAAAAATGCCTCGGTGGTGCTGGTCTACTTCACTCTGCAGTTTCTGCCGCTGGCAGCGCGCGATGAATTGCTGAGCAGGATCGCCCGCGGCATGGTGCCGGGCGGCATCCTGATACTGGCCGAAAAGATCGCCTTCGAGCCCGAAACGGCACAAGCGTGGATGGACGACCACCACCACGACTTCAAGCGCGCCCAGGGCTACTCCGACCTCGAGATCGCGCGGAAGCGGCAGGCGCTCGAGAACGTGCTGGTCCCCGAAACCCGCCAGGCCCACCACCAGCGCCTGAAGCGCGCCGGCTTCCGCGAAGTCCACGACTGGCTCCAGTGCTTCAACTTCTCGTGCATGGCCGCCGTGCGCTGAGAATTCGGTTTCGCGCAGAGGGGAAGGTCTCGAAGGATAGGATCAAGGCGAAAGGAAGAAGGCCAAAGGCACAACGAA
>CAYYZR010000401.1:0-1942 GCA_964476005.1 uncultured Halomonas sp. | reverse complement strand
CGCTGAACGCCCAGACGCTGGCGCCGCTTTTCCGGCTCGTCGATCCGCTTGCAGCCGCGCTCGGCGACCGGCGTTCCGTCAAGCTCGAGGACGCGATCGCCGGCGCGCAGCGTCGTGGCGGCCGCCGGGGTATCCGGCAACACGCGCGCGACCTCGAACCAGCCGCCCGGATCGGCGCGCAGCAAGGCGCCGGTGCCTCGCCTGGGCCGCATGCGAACCGGGCCCTCCACCTTCGGCTCGAAGCGCACGCGCGCGTTGGCCTGGTCGAACGTCAGCACGAAATGCTTCAGCACGTGCACGCCCATCAATTCGGTATCGCGCGTGATCGAGACCAGGGGCTGATCGAATTCCAGGTTGGCGACGGTGATCCGGTTTCGAATCCGGCCCTCGCGCCGCTGGACATATTTATCCATGCGCGTCGACACGCGCGACACGACCGGATCGGACAGCCACTCGAGCCTGCCCAGCTTCTTGAGCTCCAGCCGACCGTTCGATCCGCTGTCGATCAGGATTCGGCGTTCGCGACCATTAAGATCGACATTCAGCCACGGTCGGTCGTCCCGGCCCCTGGCCGAGAACACGGTCTTGCCGTCCGGCTCGGGCAGCTCCCCTTCCTCGATGCGCATCTCGCGTGCCGGGTAATCCAGCACCAGCAGCTTGCCGGCGAACGCCGGAAACGGCAGGAAGACGTCGAAATCCATGCCCAGCGCGGCGCCCAGGTGGCTCATTTCGTGAACCCGGGGCCGGAACGTCGAGAAATTCAGCGCCGAGGCGGAAACGCCCTCCATCCGAACACGCTGCCCCTCGTCGATCCGCTGCCCGCTGGCGCGCGCCAGGCCGTCGGGATCGATGAGCAGGCTGGAACCGCCCGTATCGAACACGGCCGTCAGCGCGTGCGAGGTGCCGGTTTTCGCCGAAGCCCAGGTCAACGGCACGATCCACAGCCCGTTGCACAGCTCGCGGGAGATCACGACCGATTCGTCGGCGTTGGCCGCCGAAGCGGTCAGAGCGACCGCCGCGACCAGGCTGCGCAAGACAGGATTGCGACGCGAGCGTCTCATGGATTCCATTATCAGGAACCAGCAACGTCGGTCAAGCAGCATGGGGAGGCCTTCCGCTGCCGATCATGCGACGGGCTCGTCACTCATCCGACCGGTTGTCCCCGGGGGTGTTGATGCCGCGCCAGCCAGGCCGAAAATTTCAGCAGCGCGATTCCGACCAGGGCAAGTACCGCGACGCTTACGACATCGAAGCCGCGATGCAGCACCGATATCGACGGTCGTCCCGGGGCATGGTAGACGGTGAGCGTCGCGCCGGGCCGGGCGTGGCGTTCCCAGCGCATCGGCCCCAGCGGTGACAGCGTCCATGGCGCCAGCCCCATGCCGATACGCGTGCCCTTCAGGCGGTTCTCGTCCACCCGGTATCGATACGAGACCGCAACACTGGACGTGTGAGTCGGGCCGCTGTTTACGAACGGAATGCCGCTGTAGCCGCCGCTCATCATCCTGCCGGCGTTTTCGATCGAGGTCAGTTCGCCTTCGGTTTTCGAAAACGTGAACGTCCAGGCGCCGAGCAGCACAAGTGCGGCGGCGGTGCCGATAAAGGCGAAGCCGAGAATTCGAAACGGTCGTTTGAAGACGCTACGTGTCATTTCCTCGCGGGCGTTTCCTCAATCAGGTGTTATACGAGCTCGCACCCTTGTTGTCGAACTGGCAACATTCGGTGCGCTTCGCCGGGGTCAACGGTACCTTACAAGTCAGGGGATCGTAGTGGGCTTGCCCCCACCCCGGCCCTCCCCCGCGAGCAGGGGAGGGAGTGATTTATTGCGGATCCTTCAGCCCGCGGGGCCCTCCCCCCGCAAGCATGGGAGGGAGCGCTTCATTACGTGGCTTCAGCCGTGGGGAACCGACTTGCCGCCGGCCGGCGATGCCGCCGACGCCGG
>CAYYZR010000400.1:0-1944 GCA_964476005.1 uncultured Halomonas sp. | reverse complement strand
AAGCTGCGCCATCCGACCCGCTCGGAGCAGCTCAGAAGCTTCCTCGACCTGGAGTAACAAGCGGCGCAAGCGAGGCCTGCGACGTCGCCTCGCGGGCGCACTGTGCCACAGGAATAACGGGGATATTGAGCAACCTGTTTGCGCTCTTCCAGAATACCCGGGGAACTTCTGAACGTCGCCGAAAAGATGTTATCGAAGATTTCCGCTCCGCAAACTTTCAGCATCGACCGCGAAATTTATTTCCATTTTTCGCTTGACAAGCTGGTCACGCGCGGGCAGTCTCCAGCTTCATGAGCAACGTATTCAGCAACGACGCAAGCGCAAACACGCAGGGCAAAAGCCCGGCGCAAGCGCTTTTTGCTGATTTTCCGCTGCCTGTAAACGCGCTTCTCGTCGTCGTCCTGCTTATTATCGTAACCGGTAGCGGGTACTTCTAGCGCATGTAAAACCTCCCAACCAGACGCCAGAAACCCCGCTACCGAAAGGAGCGGGGTTTTTTTTTGCCGGCGTTTGGTCTGGAACCACGGAACCCAGACTCGATGCAAAGCGACAAGATCAAGCAAGGCCCCGACCACGCCCCGGCGCGGGCCATGCTCAAGGCCACCGGATTGAGCGATGAGGAAATCGCCAGGCCCCTGATTGCAGTGGTCAATACCTGGAGCGAGGTCACACCCTGCAACATGCATCTGCGCGCGCTGGCAGACCCGCTCAAGCAGGGAATCCGGGAGGCCGGCGGCACGCCGATCGAATTCAACACCATCATGGTCACCGACGGCATTTCCATGGGGTCGGAGGGCATGCATGCTTCGCTGATGTCGCGCGAAACCATTGCCGACTCGATCGAGCTGGCGGTGCGCGGTCATTGCCTGGACGCGGTCGTTGTGCTGGTCGGCTGCGACAAGACCCTGCCGGCCGCGGCCATGGCACTGGCGCGGCTGGACCGTCCGGGACTGATCTTTTACGGCGGCTCGATCATGCCGGGCCGCATCGACGACATTCCCATCACCATCCAGGACGTGTTCGAAGCGGTGGGCGCACGCGCGGCCGGGAGGATCGACGATGCGAAGCTGGAACGTGTCGAGAATGCAGCCTGTCCGGGCGCCGGTGCCTGCGGCGGCCAATTCACAGCCAACACCATGGCCATGGCGCTGACCGGACTGGGGCTGAGTCCGATGGGCGCCAACGACGTGCCGGCCGTACATCCCGACAAGGACGGCCAGGCTGAACGCTGCGGCGCACTCGTGATGGATATGTTTCAACGCGGCCAGAGCGCACGCGCACTGATTACCCACGACGCGCTGACCAACGCCGCCACGCTGGTCACCGCGACGGCCGGTTCGACCAACGCCATTCTGCATCTGCTGGCGATCGCGCGTGAAGCCGGGGTGGGATTCGTCCTGGATGAATTCCATGCCATTGCCCGGCGTACGCCGATCATCACCGACCTCAAACCCGGCGGCCGCTACATGGCGCCCGACCTGTTTGCCGCCGGCGGCACACTGCTGATCACCCGGCGACTGTTCGACGCCGGACTGCTGACCGATGCACCGACGTGCACCGGCCAGGGTCTGGCCGAAGAAAGCCGTGGCGCACGGGAAAACCCGGGCCAGCAGGTGGTGCGATCGGCCGATGCACCGTTCAAGCCGCGCGGCGGTTTCGGCGTGCTCTACGGCAACCTGGCCCCCGACGGCTGCGTGATCAAGCTCGCCGGCCACGGCCGGCTGCGACACACCGGCCCGGCCCGGGTCTTCGACGGCGAACAGGCCGCGTTCGAGGCGGTCCAGGCCGGCACGATCGAAGCCGGCGACGTGATCGTGATTCGCTACGAGGGCCCCCGGGGCGGACCCGGTATGCGCGAGATGCTTGCCGTCACCGCCGCGCTGGTCGGCCAGGGCCTGGGCGACGACGTGGCGCTGATCACCGACGGCCGCTTCAGCGGTGCGA
>CAYYZR010000399.1:0-1950 GCA_964476005.1 uncultured Halomonas sp. | reverse complement strand
TGGGGGCGGTTTCGAGTTGGTTTCGGACGGCGCGGATTTGGGCTTGCAGGGTTTTGGGCCATGGTTGTTTTTTGGTGATTTTGTCTTTTGGTGTTTTGGTTGGTATGACTGCTGCATCCTTGTCGCCGGCGGCGAGTTCTGATTGCTCCGGTGTTTGCTCCGGCGCCTGGTATTCGGGGCGGAGCCAGCGGATTTTGCCTTGGGCTTCCTCACTGGCGCGTTGGTGGTTGAGGTCGACGAGGCGCTGGAGGAGTTCTTCTTCGGCTTCTTGCTGGTCTTCGGGCTTTTCGGGCCAAGGGGTGGTGGCGCCGGGGCGGCCTACGAGTTTTTCGGCGAGGTCGTCCCAGCCGTAGGCTTCGAATACGGCGCGGTCGAGGTCGTCGTGGAGTTCGCGCAGGACGGAGACCAGGCCCTGTTCGTGGATTTCCTTTTCCTTGGCGCTTAGCGGTTCTTCGCGACGCAGTTTTTCAAGGACGTTGTACATGCCGGTCATGGTCAGGCCGGGGTGTTGTTCCTGTTCGCGTTTGCGGTGGGCGTCTAGTTGTTCGGCGATTTCCGCAGCGCGATTGATTGCGGAGCCTTCAAGGTCCGGGAAAGGAAAGGCATCAAAACACGATGATTTGTTGTAAACGGGATCGTTGCCGACCCCCATGCGTGCGCCCGATGCAAATGACCAATGAACATGAAGCCTACTGCTTAGGACAGCAAGTGCTTTAGCGTTTTGCAAACCTATTGCAATCACTTTGTCATCTGGTAGCACTTGTTTGTCCACAAATACGAAGAATCTATGCTTGCTAACCTGAACGGTTGCAATAAATCGGTTGAGGTTTTCATGAACAGAGCGCATGACCTTGCGAGGTTCTGCGAAAATCCACCACCTTTCTCTAACAGACGTTCGCTTGTTCTGATCGCGATCTGGCTTTACGCGGGTTAGTAGCCATTGATAAAGCGTCGGATAAGAATTTCTTGCCTCCATCTCCGTCAGAGGGAATAAGTCAATTACGCGAACATCCCGTGGATTCTGTGTCAAATCGCGTCCATTGATATAATGCGGGAGTCGTTCCTCAAGAGCTAATTTCGTGCCAAGCCCGAGACTTTTTGCCTCGTTGGACGTCAGAACGAAGCCCGCACCGTGCGGAATGACGCCTCTGTTGCTCATGGGCATATTGCTACGAAGCGTTTGGCAGCCCGCAACATTCGGACCGACGGAAAGGTCTTCGAAAATCTTCCCACGCTGCCAGCTTATCTGCAAAGATCGTTCACTCGAATCGGTTGACCTATCCTCAGTGATGAGATGGCCTCTCGACCCGGATGAGTCGCCTTTGGTTCCGACTGTCATTGCGATCCGAACAGCAGCGCCTTCCTCGGCGTCTACCCATGGGTGGTCGGGAATGGTGAATGTGAGGGATAAAGGCGGTTTGGCGCCCATATGACGGCCAATGATTCGGCGATTGAAAGACTGCCGTATGCTATTGGTCGTGATTAGTCCGAACTGCTTGAGCTCACCTGATCTAGCGAGTTCTGCAGCCTTGTACCACCAGTACATTACGAAATCGGCTGATTCAGGCACGGCGTCCTTCCAGGCTTCTCGCAAGCCATGAACATACCCGTCTCCCAATGCAATCCGAATACGCTTATTCCCAATAAACGGCGGATTCCCCACCACGTAATCCGCCTCTGGCCATTCGGCCTTCCTCGGATTGACGTAGACCTCGACCGGCTGCTGCGCGCTTTCGTCCGGAATATCCTCCCCGGTCGTCGGGCTTTTCTTGTACGTCTTGCCGTCCCACCGCATTACAGGCCGGCCGGTTTCCTCGTCGATCTTGTATTCAACCCGGTCGTAGGCCAGCACTGCGTCGCGGCATTCGATGTTGTCGAAGGCCTTGATGACGGGTTGGGGCGGGTTGATGTGGCCGTGGGTGCGGAAGTGCCATTGCAGGTAGCCGATCC
>CAYYZR010000398.1:0-1953 GCA_964476005.1 uncultured Halomonas sp. | reverse complement strand
GCGATGTGTCTGAGCCTGGCAGCACACAGCATCAGCGCTGACTCACCGTCAGGGAGTTCGCCGACCACTTTTGTTCGTCTTCGGATTTCAGGCTTTCCCAGGCTCGTAGTGAATAGCCCGGACATCCACCTCGTACACTATCACTGCGGTAGTTCGAAGCTGTCGGCGAATATGCCCGTCTGGATCACGACGTCCGCAGAATTGTTGGCCAATGCCGGGTCGGTGGTGAACTCCGCACCGGAGGCGCTGGCGCCATAGATGAACTGCTGATCCGAATTGGGATCGACCAGATCCGCAGTTACGTCGATCAGTGCACTTTGACCGAAACCCAGATCGCCGACGCCGGCCAGCACCTGGTCGATGCCTGAAATGGGCGAACAGATAGCGCCAGCCGGCGGCAGGCAGGTCCACTGGCGGTTGGTGAGGGCGGAAATGGTCGAGTCGTCCATCACCGCGACATCGCCAAGCGCCACGTCCGGCCCCTGGTTGGTAACCACGATCGTAAACTGCACGCTTTGCGCTTCGGCATCGAGGAAGTCATCGGTCTCGATCGATACAGCGACATCGGCGGCGGGCGGGCTGCAGCCTGCGAAGTCCGAGCCGTCCACGCGGGTGCCCGGTGAAAAAGCCGAACCGCCCGAGCCGCTGGCGGCGGTGTGTTGGACGAACGCGCCGGTGACGTCCGGGTCGCGGGTGATCGACTGGTCGGCGCCGGCCTCTCCCCCGTAGACCTTTTCGGCCACAACGGCTGAACCATCGGCGACCGTAACGCTGTCCCCGCCATTGTTGAGCCCCAGTCCCAGTATTCCACTGTTAGCCACCTGTACGATCATCCCGCCGAAACTGCCGGTGGGTGAACCGCCGCCGAAAACCAACACGCCGCATCCTGCCGATACCACGGTGTTCAACGGGAAGGTGTGTCGTAGCTGCGCGTTGTCGGTCAGCGTCCAGCCGGACAGGTCCACGTCCCCGTCGCTGACATTCACGATCTCCACGAACTCGTCGTCGCTGCTGCTCGCAGTTCCGTCGCCGTTGACATCGGTGCCTGCGGCAGGATCGGCAAGAATTTCGTTGATCACGATCACGCCACAGCTCACTGCATGGTTGCCGAGACCGTCCAGCGCGTTGACGCCGTAGCCGTCCCACTCGGTGCCACCGTCGAAGAGGTCCCCCGGGTCCGTATCGCCGGCGCACACTGTAGCTTCTCGTCGCAGGGTGTTGTCCCCTGTGCCCCCGTTGGGAGCCGGCCACTCGCTGCCCGGATCCTCGCCGACACGTCCGAAAGAGTCCACGACCGAATTGGTGGGCAGGTGGCGCAGCACGTAGGCGTCGTCCCCGCTGTGGGCGATCGATCCTGAAATCTCGTCAACGAACGGCTCCCCCGAAAAGCTTGCCAGAGAATTGGCGATCACGAACACGTCCGAGTCGGGGAGAGACCCGGACAAGGGGATGAGAGAGGTTGGCGTAGCATCGCCGTTGACGTAAAGCTCGAGTTGATACGCCGCCAGATCCGCCGTTGCGCCGGTGCCGTTGAAGATCTCGATCGCCTTATCTGAGCTGGAACCCTCCACGTACTCGGAAAGCAGAAGATCGTCAGGTTGGGCCCACGCGTGGGATGACAGGGAGAGTGCACTCGATAGCACGAAGAGGGCCTGGATTGAAAGGGGGCTACGTGTGCGCATTGGCGAACCTTGCCAGATTGTCTGGAGCCTACGTATAAATACGACGTCGCTGAAGAAACATGGACATCGCTCTCTGCAGACCGACGCGGTTAACGAAGACATATATGTAAAGTGAAACAACGGAGACATCCACCTCGAAAAATCCGCGTCGGACCGTAACCGTTCAAACCCGGACGTTCGGCTGAAGTCTTCTGTGGAGTGGGCAGTGTGTGCGCGGTTGGTCGATTTTTGCCCAACTTCATGAAATCGAGATGGGTGTCCAGTACCCGGA
>CAYYZR010000397.1:0-1955 GCA_964476005.1 uncultured Halomonas sp. | reverse complement strand
CTGGCGATCAACGCCACCAACGTGTTCGCCGATCATCCCGACGACCACCGGCTGACCCGTGCCGAGGCCGAATCCGCGTGTTCGCTGCCGCGATACGTGCAGGATGCGGAAGAATCCAAGTCGCTGGATCACGACCCGATGCCCAAGATCATCATCGCAGGCTCGGGCATGGCCACCGGCGGCCGGGTGCTGCATCATTTGAAGGTTTACGCGCCGCACCCGGAACACACCATCATGTTCACCGGCTACCAGGCCGGCGGCACGCGCGGCGCGGCGATGGTGTCGGGCGCCGAAAAGGTCAAGATTCACGGCCAGTACTGGCCGGTGCGCGCCGGGGTCCACAACCTGGACATGCTGTCGGCGCACGCCGACGCCGATGAAATCATGCGCTGGCTGGCGGGCATGGAAAAACCGCCGATCCGGGCGTTCGTGGTCCACGGCGAGGCCGATGCCTCCGACACGCTCAGACACCGCATCGCGGAAGAGCTCGGCTGGTCGGCCTGCGTACCCGAGTATGCCCAGCCCTACGAATTGCCGGGCCGCTGATCGACACATGTCCGACGTGGCCGACAACCCCTCCAATTCGCCGTCTCCCAGCCACCTTCGGGCTCGCTGCATGGACCTGGACACGCGCGATCGGCCGATCGCCATCCTGCACACCGACAGTCCGCTTTGCCGGTCCGAGGGATTTACCGCGCACGCCCGCATTCGGCTGGAATCGGCCCACGATGACGTGATCGCCGAGCTTTTCCAGACCGGCTCGGGGCTGCTGGAACTCGACGAAATCGGCTTGTCGGACGCGGCCTGGAAAAAGCTCCAGGTGCGCGACGGCGACCATGTCGGCGCCAGCCACCCGCGCCCGCTTGAATCGGTGCGCCATGTGCGCGGCAAGGTCTACGGCGAGGCGTTCTCGCCCAACGCGCTGAAGGCGATCATGCGCGACGTCGTCAAGGGCCGTTACGACGAAATCGAACTGGCGATGTTTCTCACCGCGATCGCGGCGCGGGCGCTGGACGATGAGGAACTGGTCGCGCTCACCGGCGCCATGGTCGAGGTCGGCGAGCGGCTGGCCTGGGACAAGCCGGTGCTGATGGACAAGCACTGCGTCGGCGGCCTGCCGGGCAACCGCACCACGCCGCTGGTGGTGGCAATCGTGGCGGCGAATGGTCTCGTCATCCCCAAGACCTCGTCGCGCGCCATCACTTCGCCGGCCGGCACCGCCGACACCATGGAAATGCTGGCGCCTGTGAACCTGGATCTCGGCAGCATGCGGCGGGTGGTCGAGGCCGAGGGCGGTTGCGTGGTCTGGGGCGGTTCGGTGCGGCTGTCGCCGGTCGACGACATGTTGATCCGGGTCGCGCGGGTGATGGACCTGGACGCAGAAGCCCAGCTGGTCGCCTCGGTGCTGTCGAAGAAAGTCGCCGCCGGCGCCACCCACCTGGTGCTGGATCTGCCGGTCGGTGACACGGCCAAGGTTCGCAGCGAAAACGAAGCGAAAACCCTGGCCGCGCGGCTGCAAGCCACCGCCTCGGCATTCGGCCTGAAAACCCGAACCCTGATGACCGACGGCCGCCAGCCAGTCGGCCGCGGCATCGGTCCGGCACTGGAGGCGCACGACGTTCTGGCCGTGCTGCAGGGCGAAGAGCACCAGCCGCTGGATTTGCGAGACCGCTCGGTTCGGCTGGCCGCCGAGCTGCTCGAACTGGCCGGCACCGCCGAACCCGGTCGAGGCCGATCGCTGGCCGAGGAAACGCTTAGCTCCGGCGCGGCCTGGCGCAAGTTCAAGGCCATCTGCGAAGCCCAGGGCGGTTTGCGCACGCCGCCGGTCGCGCGCGCCCGGGAGCCGGTTTCCGCAAAGTGCGCCGGCATCGTCGGGCGGTTCGACAACCGCCGCCTGGGACGCGTGGCCAAGCTGGCCGGTGCCCCGGCCGCGCCGGCCGCCGGGGTGGAACTGC
>CAYYZR010000396.1:0-1963 GCA_964476005.1 uncultured Halomonas sp. | reverse complement strand
GTTACATCAATTAATCGCTACACCCGAACCGCTTTTCACCTTAAACCTTAAACCTCGCGCGGCCTTTCGTGCGAAAGCTAACTCGCGCTCGGCAATGGCTTATTCGGGTCGATGCCGAGCTTTTCGCGCGCGGCGAACAGCTCTGAACGGCTGATTTCCTCGCGCTGGTAAAGACCGGCCATCGCCGCGTAGGCGACGTGGTAGCGATCGACCTCGAAGAACTTGCGCAGGTTTTCGCGGGTATCCGAACGACCGAAGCCGTCGGTACCCAGCACGAGATAGTCGCGCTGCGGGATGAACGCGCGCACCTGGTCGGCGTAGCTGCGTATGTAATCGGTCGCGGCCACCACCGGCCCTTCCCGATTGGCCAGCTGGCGACTGATGTACGGCAGTTCGCCGGGTTCCTCGGGCTTGAGCCGGTTGCGCCTGTTGATCTCCACGGCATCCTTGCGCAGTTCGTTGAAGCTGGTGACCGACCAGATATCGCTGGCCACGCCGAACTGTTCGGACAGAAGTTCAGCCGCGGCAATGACTTCGTTGAGAATCGCGCCGCTGCCCATCAGCTGAACCCGCGATCGATGATTGGATGCGTTTTCGGCCTCGACTTCGCGCAACAGGTACATGCCCTTGCGGATGCCTGCCTCGCAGCCCTCCGGCATTGCCGGGTGCTGGTAGTTCTCGTTGAGGGTCGTGATGTAGTAGTAGACGTCTTCCTGGTCAACGTACATGCGACGCATGCCGTCCTGGACGATGACGGCCAGTTCGTAGCCGAAGGTCGGATCGTAGCTCACGCAGTTCGGGATGGTGCCGGCCAGAACGTGGCTGTGGCCGTCTTCGTGCTGCAGGCCTTCGCCGTTCAGCGTGGTCCGGCCCGATGTGCCGCCGATCAGGAAGCCGCGCGCGCGCATGTCGCCGGCCGCCCAGGCCAGATCGCCGATCCGCTGAAAGCCGAACATCGAGTAGAACGCGTAGAACGGAATCATCGGCAAACCGTTGCTGGCATAGCTTGTGGCCGCGGCAATCCACGAACTCATCGAGCCGGCCTCGGTAATGCCTTCCTGCAGCACCTGGCCTTTCTTGTCTTCCTTGTAGTAGGCCAGCTGATCGGAATCCACCGGCTCGTAGAGCTGACCCGATGGCGCATAGATGCCAATCTGCCTGAACAGCCCTTCCATGCCGAACGTGCGCGCTTCGTCGCAGATGATGGGCACGACGTTCTTCTTGAGATTATCGTCGCGCAGCAATACTGCCAGCACGCGCACGAATGCCATCGTGGTGGAGATTTCACGATCGCCCGAGCCCTTGAGCACGGTTTCGAACGCGTCGAGTTCGGGGATGGTCAGCGACGGCACGTCGGACTCGCGCTTGGGCAGGAAGCCGCCCAGCTCGGAGCGCCGCTTCTTCAGGTAGCGCACTTCGTCGGAGTCCACACCCGGATGGTAGTACGGCACTTCCGCCAGATCTTCGTCGGGCACGGGGACGTTGAAGCGGTCGCGGAAATATTTCACGCCGTCTTCGTCGAGCTTTTTCTGCTGGTGCGAAATGTTCTTGCCTTCACCCGACTGGCCCAGTCCGTAGCCCTTGATGGTCTTGGCCAGGATTACGGTCGGGCGGCCCTCGGTGTGCATCGCCTCGCGGTAGGCGGCATGAATCTTGTGCGGATCGTGGCCGCCGCGGTTGAGGCGCCAGATGTCCTCGTCGCTCATGTCGGCGACCATTTCCTTGAGTTCGTCGTAAGCGCCGAAGAAATGCTCACGCACGTAGGCGCCGTCCATGGCCTTGTATTTCTGGTATTCGCCGTCCAGCGCTTCTTCCATGCGGCGGCGCAGCAGGCCCTTTTTGTCGCGGGCCAGCAGCGGATCCCAATAGCTGCCCCAGATCACCTTGATGACATTCCAGCCGGCACCCCGGAACACGCCTTCGAGCTCCTGGATGATCTTGCCGTTGCCGCGCACGGGTCCGT
>CAYYZR010000395.1:0-1964 GCA_964476005.1 uncultured Halomonas sp. | reverse complement strand
TCTCGCCGTCCCATTCGAAGACCTGAAATTCGTCGCGCACCACGCCCGCGTCGAGCGCGAACAATACGTGCGGCACCTTGAAAGTCGAGGCCGGTGAATAGCGCTGCGCGGCTCGCTCCAGGTTGTATGCCAGGTATCGGCTGCCGCCACCGCGCTGGTCGAGCACTGCGATCGTGCCCTCGATCCCGGCCGTCTCGAAAAACCTGGCCCATTCCGGCTCGTTCTTCCACTGCGCATGAACCGAGTGGCAGATTAAGATGAGCATCGTTGCCGTGAAGATTTTCATCAATGGGGGTTCCTCATGTTCGCTGATACCGATCATTCATACCGCAAAGCCTCCAGCGGCTGAACCCGCGAAGCACGCACTGCCGGCCCAAGACTGGCGAGCAGGATCGTTGCTGCGATTGCCGCAGCGGTTGCCAGCCAAAGACCCGGATCGGCAAATCCAACATTGTAGAGACGATTGCCGATAATCTTCCCGGCCAACCATGCACCAGGCAACCCCAGCAGCAGCCCCGACGGTAACAGGCGCAGCGCGCGTATCATCTCGGCCCCGATGATTCTCATGCGGCTCGCGCCGATCGCCCGGCGTAGCCCTATTTCCGCGGTGCCTATCGCCACCTGGTAGCTCTGCAGCGCGTATAAACCGTAAAAAACCAGAACCAGTCCAAGGGCGGTAAATATGGCAATCAAGATCAACTGCGGCTCGCGATCGCTCACAGAACCACGAACTTTCTCGCCAAGGCTGGTTACGTAATAAATTCGACTGGCGCCGAGTTGCTGCTCGAGCGTCTGCCGCACATCGGCGATCAGGAATTCCGGATTCATGCGTGTGCGCACCAGCAATTGCGTCTGGGATGCGGGTAAATGCGAATAACGATAGATCGTCGGATTTTCGGATTGCTCATCAGGCGCTTCATGCCGTACCGACTCGACAACGCCGATCACGCTCAGATCGGCATTCGGATAGCCAACTCGACGCCCAATTCCGGCGCCGTCCAGGTAGCGGCGCTCGAACGACTCGTCCACGATCACCGTGGCGGCCCCCTCACCGGCATCCTCCGGGCCGAATGAACGTCCAGATAGCACCTGGATTCCGGCTGTCCGGAAAAAATCGGGGCCCGCGAAGCGCGAGCGCGCTTCAACGGGCTCGGGGGCGCCGGATTCCATGAGATCGCTATCGAGAACGACGCCGGAGACAAACTCCAGGCCGCCAAACGGTACCGCGTTGGACCAGCTCACCTGTTCAACGCCGGGCAATCCGCGCAATCTTTCCGCAGCAGCAGCTACGCCGGCGTCCGACTCCGGCAAGCTGTCCGGCTGTGCAGCCGTCATGGCAGAAATCAGGCGATCGGAATCGAAGCCCAAATCCTCGTTCAGCAACTTCGTCCAGCTGGTAAAGAGCATCACCAGCGCAATCAGCAGCGAAAACGCGACTCCGATCTGCCCGGCCACCAGCATCCTCTGCATGCCCGAAGCGCTGGACTTCGCGCCTATGCCTTTTCCCGCCAGGTTACCCGTACCGGTCTTGGCCAATCGGCGCTGGTTCCAGGCAATTCCGCCGATCACCGGCAACATTCCCAGGCCAAGCGCTACAAGGCCAATCACAATCGTCGGCGCCGCAAGCGTGGCGCGCAACGGACCATCCTCGTCGAGTACATCGAGCGAGTAAAGCAGCTCGAGACCCGTCCCCGAAACGATCATTGCCAGAGCGAGACCCGGAATACCAAGCAATAGGTACTCGACCAAAGCGCCCAAAGTGGCCAGGCCGCGGGGCGAGCCCAGTGAAAACTGAATTGCCAGCTCTCGGCCACGTCCCGTCCAGCGGGCAAGCCACAGTCCGGCCAGATTCAGCCAGGCGCCAAACAGTACGACAGCGGTCGCGGATGCAAGAATCACCAGTCCTTCGGCGTTGCCGAAAGACCAGAGTTCACGCAACGGCCGAACCCTGACTTCGATGTCAT
>CAYYZR010000394.1:0-1974 GCA_964476005.1 uncultured Halomonas sp. | reverse complement strand
CGAGCTGCTCGAGCGATTCGAGAAATCGTGCGTCTACCACTTCGGCGCGATTGAGCGCGCGCGCCCGGCTCGAGTTGTTCATGCGCGGAACCTGGTGCTTTCAAAGGCGCAATTCTATCGGAACGCGCCGGCAACGACACTGCCCCTCAGGACGCCCGGGCAACACGGCGAGCCGTCAGGCGCGGCCTGAATGCAGCGATGAGCAGGACCGACACCACCGCGCCCAGCAACGCCAGCGCGGTGTCCTTGTGGCTGTCCCAGACATCGCCCTGGGTGCCCAGGTACGCCATCCCGAGTTCACCGCCGAACACCATCGCGGCGGCCCACTCGATCAGTTCGTACAGCGCCGAACAACTCAACAGAAGGCTGACCGCGACCGCACGCCGCCAACGCGCCGAAGCATCGACTTTCAGGTTCACCAGTTCCAGGGTCAACGGCGCCAGCAGCACGCCGAACAACAGATGCACGAGCCGATCGTAGTGGTTACGTTCGAAGCCCAGCGCGGCATCGATGGAAAAGCCCAGCCAGTCGCGGCTCCACTGGTCGTAGGGCACTTCGGCATAGGTGTAGTGCGACCCGAGCACGTGCAGTACCAGGAACACGAATACGGCCGTGTAGGCCAGGTTGGAAAAACGCACGCGCCGATAGCCCCAGACCAGCAGCGGCACGAAGGCCACGACCAGCACGTTTTCCAGCACCCAGTCGTCGCGGTACTTCGGGGCGTAGCCGAGGGCCAGCCAGATCAGGACGAACGACCCGAGCAATACGACAGGCCATTCGCGAAATCGCCGCAGAACCTTCGCCCATTCGAACCGCTGTGCCATGCAACAATTCCGTTCGACCTGAATCATGATACCCGCCTCTCACACGCCCAACCATGACTTCGCCGGATCTGCCCATCGACGCCCTGCTGCCGGAGCTCCTCTTTACGCTGGCCGGCACGTCGACCGCCGTGCTGCAGGCGCCGCCCGGGGCCGGCAAGACCACGCGCGTGCCGATCGCGCTGCTGGATGCCGACTGGCGAGGCGACCGCAGGATCCTGATGCTGGAGCCGCGCCGTCTGGCGGCCCGGGCCGCGGCACGCTTCATGGCCCGCGCCAGGGGCGAGGCCGCCGGCGAAACGATCGGTTTCCGCACCCGGCTGGAGACGCAGGTCTCTGCCCGCACCCGGGTCGAAGTCGTGACCGAAGGCATCCTGATTCGCATGCTGCAGCGCGATCCCGAACTCTCCGGCTATGCCGCGGTGCTGTTCGACGAATTTCACGAGCGCTCGCTCTCCGCCGACCTGGGCCTGGCGCTGGCGCGGGAATCGCAGCAGGCGCTGAGACCCGATCTGCGCCTGCTCGTGATGTCGGCCACGCTGGCTGCCGAGCCATTGGCCGAACTGCTCGGCAACGCGCCGGTGCTGATCAGCCGCGGCAGAGCCCATCCGGTGGAGATCGAATACCGCCCGCCGGCGCGCGAACAACGGCTCGTCGATGCGGCCGCCGCCTGCGTACGCCACGCGCTTGGAGAACAAACCGGCTCGCTGCTCGTTTTTCTGCCGGGCGTCGGCGAAATCCGGGCCGTACATGATCGCCTGCAAGGCACCCTGGCGCCGGACGTCGACCTGCAGCCGCTATACGGTGCGCTGGCGCCGACCGCCCAGGACAGCGCCATCGCGCCTGCCGCCGAGGGCAGACGCAAGGTGGTACTGGCCACGGCAATCGCCGAGACCAGCATCACCATCGAGGGCATACGCGTCGTCATCGACGCAGGGCTCGAGCGCCGCGCCCGTTTCGATCCGGGTTCGGGCATGACCCGGCTGGTGACCACGCGGGTCTCGCGCGCCGCGGCCGAACAGCGCGCCGGGCGCGCCGGGCGAATCGAGCCCGGCACCTGCTACCGGCTGTGGCGCGAATCGGAGCAGAAATCCCTGCCGGCATTCACGTCGCCGGAGATCCTGGAAGCAGACCTGGCCGGGCTGGTGCTGGA
>CAYYZR010000393.1:0-1978 GCA_964476005.1 uncultured Halomonas sp. | reverse complement strand
GATTCTTGATCAGGTCGACGATATGCGGCCGGCCCTGGGTGACCTTGTTGATGTAGTCGCATTCCACCTCGTTTTCAACCAGGAACTTCCAGGTACCTTCGGTGGCGACAAGCGAAAAACCCCGGGCTGCAAGCTCGCGCGCGACCGGCAGCAGGTGTTCCTTGTCCGCGTCGCGCACCGACAGGAAGACCCGGCCGCTGGCCGCGGCCTGGATGCCCACACCCTGCTGACCACGCGCGACCGCCGCGCCGAAGGTCCTGCCGACGCCCATCACCTCGCCGGTGGAACGCATCTCGGGGCCCAGGATGGGATCGACGCCCGGGAACTTGATGAACGGAAACGCCGGCTCCTTGATTGAATAGAAACGCGCTTCGAGATCTTCGGTAATCCCCTGTTTTTCAAGCGTTTCACCCACCATGCAGCAGGCCGCGATCTTGGCCAGCGGCACGCCGGTGGCCTTGGACACGAACGGCACGGTGCGCGAGGCGCGCGGGTTGACTTCGAGCACGAAAATCTCGTCGCCGCGGACCGCGAACTGGACGTTCATCAGGCCGATCACGTTCAGCGCCAGTGCCATCTTGCGGGTCTGCTCGGCGATTTCGTCGATCACCGCCTTCGACAGCGAAAACGGCGGCAGCGAGCAACTCGAATCGCCCGAATGCACACCGGCTTGCTCGATGTGTTCCATGATGCCGCCGATGACCACCGTCTCACCGTCGCTGACCGCGTCGACGTCGACCTCGATGGCATGGTCAAGAAAACGGTCCAGCAGCACCGGCGAATCGTTGGAAACGCTGACCGCCTCGCGCATGTAGCGCTTGAGCTCATCGACGCTGTGGACGATATCCATGGCGCGTCCGCCGAGCACGTAGGACGGCCGCACCACCAGCGGGAAGCCGACTTCGCTCGCCAGCACCACCGCCTCTTCCGGCGTGCGCGCGGTACGATTCGGCGGCTGCTTGAGCCCGAGACGGTTGAGCAGATCCTGGAATCGCTGGCGATCCTCGGCCAGGTCGATCGAATCCGGGCTGGTGCCGATGAT
Organism: uncultured Halomonas sp.; assembly: GCA_964476005.1. Lineage (GTDB taxonomy): Bacteria > Pseudomonadota > Gammaproteobacteria > Xanthomonadales > Wenzhouxiangellaceae. The sequence goes on along the minus strand of CAYYZR010000393.1, from coordinate 936 downwards.
CGGCACGCCGGCGGCTTCGAGGTCGCGCGCAAGCTTCAGCGGCGTCTGCCCGCCGAACTGCACGATGACGCCCTCGGGCTTTTCCAGCTCGATCACCGCCAGCACGTCTTCCAGCGTCAGCGGCTCGAAATAAAGCCGGTCCGAGGTGTCGTAATCGGTCGACACGGTCTCGGGGTTGCAGTTGACCATGATGGTTTCGAAATCGAGCTCGCGCATGGCCATCGCCGCGTGCACGCAGCAGTAGTCGAACTCGATCCCCTGCCCGATCCGGTTGGGTCCGCCGCCCAGCACCAGGATCTTGCGCTTGTCGCTGGGCTCGGCCTCGCAGTCGCGCTCCCAGGTCCCGTAAAGATAGGCGGTGGTGGTCGCGAATTCCGCGGCACAGGTATCCACACGCTTGTAGACACGCTGGACGTCCAGCGTCTGCCTCAGGTGACGAAGGACGTTTTCCTGGGTGCCCAGGATGCGCGCCAGCCTGGCGTCGGAAAAACCGTGGCGCTTGAGCAGGTGCAGGCGAGGGCCGTCCAGCGCGTCCAGGCCGCCGCTGCGAACACCGGCCTCGAACTCGATGATCTCGAGGATCTGGTCGAGAAACCAGGGATCGATGTTGGAGAGACGCTGGACCTCGTCGAAATCCATGCCGCGCCGAAACGCCTCGGCGACGTACAGGATCCGCTCCGGCCCGGCTTCGCGCAGTTCGCGCTTGAGCAGTATTTCGGCGTCCAGCTCGGGATGCTCTTCCAGCGGCAGTTCGTCGAACCCGTCCAGGCCCACTTCGAGGCTGCGCAGCGCTTTCTGCAGCGATTCCTTGAAGGTCCTTCCAATTGCCATCGCCTCGCCCACCGATTTCATCTGGGTGGTCAGCCGCTTGCTGGAGGCCGGAAACTTTTCGAACGCGAAGCGCGGGATCTTGGTGACGATGTAATCGATGGTCGG
>CAYYZR010000392.1:0-1981 GCA_964476005.1 uncultured Halomonas sp. | reverse complement strand
CTGGGGAAGTGTTGGCCGACGGGGCGTCGTGGCCCCGTCAGCCTGTTGCGGAGATCCGGTCGGGTTATTCGGCCGTCTTCATCTGCGACTGGAGATAGTTCTGTTCGCCGACCTTGTCCATCAGATCGAGCTGGGTTTCCAGCCAGTCGACGTGATCTTCCTCGTCGGAGAGGATCTTCTCGAACAACTCGCGCGAGACGTAATCACGGATTTCCTCACAGTACTGGATCGCGTCGCGCAGATCCGGAATGGCCTGATGCTCGAGCTTGAGATCGGCCTCGAGAACCTCGCGAACGTTCTCGCCGATGCGCAGCTTGCCCAGATCCTGGAGGTTGGGCAGACCTTCCAGGAACAGCACACGCTTGATCAACTCGTCGGCGTGCTCCATCTCTTCGATGGATTCCTGGTACTCCTTCTTGCCCAGCGTATCCAGTCCCCAGTCTTCCAGCATGCGCGCATGCAGGAAATACTGGTTGATCGCGGTGAGCTCGTTCTTGAGCACGGTGTTCAGAAACTCGATGACCTTGCTGTCGCCTTTCATGGAATGACCTTCGAATGATTGATTGCGGGGGTTGATTTCACCGACAAGGATAACGCAAGTTTCGGAAAACCCGGGAAATGAGAATTGTTCAGGAAACCCCGACCCAAAAAGCCGAACGCCGGCACGGCGGCCGGCGTTCGTTGTCTTTGATGCAAGTCGCCGTCAGTCGGGCGAGCGCTGCAGCCAGGCAATCCCCAGGCCCGAGACAAGCATCATCATCAGGATCCATGCCAGCGTGCCGATGGCTGGAACCGGACGCGCTTCGGGCAGTGCCTGCGGCGGCACCAGGCCGGCGCCGGAGAACGTGTCCTCCGTCGTGAAGGGCGAGGCCAGCGTGCTGAACGTGCCACCGCCGAAGTCGTAGACCTGGATATCGCCCGCCTCGTCGGTCACCAGGAAAGCAGCACCATTGCCGATCGTCAGTCCGTCGATGTCGACGAGGCCGGCCGGGTAGGCGGCGACGGTGGTCAGCGAGCCGTCCAGGGCCAGTGCCTGCAGTTCATTTGCGGTGTCGTTGGCCACATATAGCTGGCCGGTGACCGGATGTGCGCCGAGGCCGCTGATGCCGTTGGTGCTCTGGTCGGCCGCGACCGGCGTGGCTTCGAGCGTTCCAGGGTCGATCGAGTAAAGGCCCGCGGTATTGCCGGCCGTGTCAAACTGAAGGTAACCGTAGAGCGTGCCGCCGGAGAATGCCAGCCCGTCGATCCGAATCGGCCCGATGCCGGTCACCGTGATGGTGCCGACGACCGTGGGCGTTCCGCCAGCCAGCGGCCACGCCATCAGCGTCGACCAGTCCACATCTGCGGTATCGGCGGTGCTGGTCGTGAACAGGACCCGGCTGTTGGCCACGTCAACGGTCATCCCGCCGACCGGCGCGTCGAATATCGGCATTGAATTCGCACTGACCGTGTCCACGGAATACGCGCTGTTGGCGGCCACGCCATCAAAGGCGCCGGTGCCGATTACCAGGTCGCCCGGTCCGGCCGAACCGCCGATCCCGCGAACCTGGGTTGCCGGACCGGACGCCGATGCGCCCGGGGCCCGTTCGTCCTGCTGTGCCTGGCTGGACGGGCTGAAACAGACGATGGCAAGCACAGCCATCGCGTGCATAAATCGAAGAGTCGAGTTCATGGGGTTCCCTTTTTAGGACGTGGATTGTGTGCGGTTTGTCACTTTTTCGTCGGCAAGTCGAGATTAACAGGGGGCGCGATCAGTGGCAAGGGCCGTCGGCCCCGACTTTGATAACCCGCTTCCGCCCTGATGTCCCCTTCCTGGACGCGGTCCAATGACTCGGCAACCCGCCTTTGGCCCTGCAATTGATCGATTTTTTCGGCGACGAAGCGCCGGCAGGGGCGAAAAGACGCAGCCCAACCGGTCTTTCACGGAGTCCACCGATCTGGCCGATACCCCTCAGCCGGAAGGGCGATGGATTTCGTTCGC
>CAYYZR010000391.1:0-1985 GCA_964476005.1 uncultured Halomonas sp. | reverse complement strand
GCCGGTCCTTCGGATACGGCCGGCGCGGTCTTGCCGCTGCGCTGGGGCGATCTCGCGACATCCGTTTCGTGGAGTTGCGCACCGCTCGCGGCCTGTTCGGCCGTCGGGCAGATCGAAGTGCCCGATGGCGCCGGCGGTACCGTTTTCGAACCCACCGACAACACCGCCGGCGACGGCGCCGGAACCGGCGACGAGGATCTGATCATCGATCTCGCGGCCAGCGGGTCGGTCGTGATCACGGCCAGCCTGGAATTTGCGTCCAGCGCCCGCGGGAACTACGTCTATTCGCCGATCGTATTCGCTTCGGCGGGCGATCCGCCGGCGGCTGCCGACGAGCCGGATCCGGACACCGACAACAACAGTGCCACGCTGACGCTGACGCCCAACCGCCAGGCCGACATCGCGGTCGAAAAGATCGCGCTGGCCACGGTCAATCCCGGCTCTTCGTTCGCCTACGACATCGTCGTCAGCAATCTCGGCCCCAGCGATCTGGGCTCGGATCCGCTCGTGCCGGCCAGTTCGGGTGAAATCGGCATCCTGCTCGAAGACATCTTCGACGCTGGCCTGCTCGGCGGCCTGGCCGAGTGCGCCGATACCTCGGCACCGTGCTGGACGGCCTGCACCAGCGACTCCGGCGGCGATCCTGCAGATACAGATTTCGACCTGACCAACTGCCCGACCACCTTGCTCTCGTCCGGTGGCGATATCCAGGACCTTCGGATTGCGCTCAAGGCAGGGCACTCGACGCTGGTCAGGGCATTCGTCCGCACCGACGAAAACGCAAGCGGGCAGGTCGACAATACCGCGACCGTCACGCTGGACCCGGCAGACAGCGTCACCGAACCCGCCGTCGGCGGCGTGACGGACAACAACAGCGACAGCGTCACCAGCACCATCGATCGCAGCTCCGATCTGTCGGTGACCAAGACCGACGGCGTCACCACGGCCGTTGCCGGTGAGGAGCACAGCTACACCATCGTGGTCGAAAACAACGGCTTCATCACGGCCAACGCCGTTGAGCTCGTGGACCAGCTGCCGACCTTCGACGAGGCCGATTTCGCCGCCGGTCTCGCGAGCGCCGGATTCATGCCCAATTCGCCCCAGTCCCCGCTGACCTGGCAGTGCCAGGCCTTCGACGGGGCCTGCTGCAATACCAACAGCACCAACTGCGGGGCGGGGCAGCCGACCAACCCGCTTTCGATCTTCAACGATCCGATCGACGGCAGCGTTCTGAGCAACGAGGTCGACCTTCCGGGCCGGAGCCGGGTCGAAATCACCGTCACCGGCACCCTGGACCCGCGCGCCAGCGGCACGCTGTCCAATACGGCCAGCATTACCCCGCCGGCAGGACTGAACGATCCGCTCGCCAGCAACGATACCGATACCGACGACGATACCCAGCTGGAGCGCCAGGCCGCGATTTCGGTGACCAAGTCGCTGACGACACTGGTCGGCGTCGATTCCGCCAACCCCGACAGCCCGCCGTTCGCGCTGACCTACGCCATCTTGGTCGAAAACAACGGCCCCAGTTACGTGCCCGGCGTCCGGGTTGTGGATCCGCTGAGCGATACCGACTTCGATCAGTCGACCGCCGACTGGGAATGCGCGGTCGACACCGATCCCGGCCAGACCGCATGCGCGGCCTCGGCCGGCAGCGGAACGCTGGATACCACGGTCGATCTCGATCCGGGCGGTGAAATTTCCTTCATTGTTCGCGTCGAGACCGAGGCCACGGCCAGCGGTTCGGTCACCAACACGGCGCGCGCCGAATTGCCCAGTGGTGAGCAGTTCTTCTCGGAGGCCGTGCGCACCAGCCTGATCGGCACCGCCGAACTGGTCATCACCAAGACCGACAACCGGGCCGAGGTTGCGCCCGGCGATCCGGTGACCTACAGCATCAAGGTCCGGAACGAAGGTCCGGACGACGTTCTGAATGCGACCGTCGTCGATGAATTTCCGCTGGTCATCGACAGCCTGGCCTGGAG
>CAYYZR010000390.1:0-1986 GCA_964476005.1 uncultured Halomonas sp. | reverse complement strand
TGGTCTACCAGCAGGATCGCGAACAGCGCCATCAGGTAGAGAACCGAGTAGTTGAACATGTCCATCGCCAGACGTTCGTTGCGGTTGCGCAGCAGGGCGATGGCGTAGCCGAGAAAGCCTGCGTTGAGCACGCAGGTGCCGGCCAGGTAGATCATGCCGCTCATACCGGTCAGATATGGCAGAAGCGTGATCAGAATCAATACGATGGTATAGAAAAGGATTTGCCAGCGCGTGAATTTCACGCCGTGCGTGACCGGCAGCATCGGCAGGCCGACGCCGGCGTACTCTTCGCGCCGGTAGATTGCCAGGGCCCAGAAATGCGGCGGCGTCCAGGCGAAGATGATCAGGAACAGGATCAGCGCGTAGGCGTGAACCTCGCCGGTGATCGCGGCCCAGCCCAGCACCGGGGGCGCCGCTCCGGCGGCACCGCCTATCACGATGTTCTGAGAGGTCGCGCGCTTGAGCCACACCGTATAGACCACGGCATAGCCGATCAGGCTGAAGAAGGTCAGCACCGCGGTCAGCGGGTTGACCAGCAGTGTCAGCACCAGCATGGAGATCACGGCCAGCGCCAGTGCAAATCCGACCGCTTGGCGTTCGTTCAGAACGCCGGTCGGCAGGGGGCGGTGACGGGTGCGGGTCATGCGGGCATCGACCCGCCGGTCGATCACGTGATTGAGCGCCGCGGCACTGGCTGCCGCAAGGGCAATGCCGACGCTGCCCCAGACGAATGGCCACAGCGGCAGCAGCCCGGGCGTCGACAGCGCCATGCCGACCATGGCGGTGAACACGATCAGCGCCACCACGCGCGGCTTGCACAGGTCCAGGAACGCGAATGCGCGCTGCTTGAGCGGCGATTTCGTCATTCCGTACGACGCAGGCGGGTCTTGTCGAGCAGCACCAGAAGCACGCCGAGCAGCACGGCTGCCATGCCGTTGTGGGCGACTGCATTTGCCAGCGGCAGCCCACCGACCACGTTGTAGATTCCGATCGAGATCTGCGCCAGCAAGACGACGCCGGCGACCACGGCAAGCTTGCGCAGGTCCTCGGCACGCCACAGCCGCACCAGCAGCCAGGCCATGACACCGATCACCACGACCGCCCACAGGCGATGGGCCATCTGGATCGCGGTGCGCGCGGGCTCGTCGAGCACGCCGCCTTCGTAGTCCACGCCGACGCCGCGCCAGAGGCGGAACCCTTCGGCGAAATTCATGTTCGGCCACCACTCACCGTGGCAGGTCGGGAAGCCGGTGCAGGCCAGCGCGGCGTAATTGGTGCTGACCCAGCCCCCCAGCGCGATCTGAACCGCGACCACCACCAGCGCAATGATCACCGCCGTATGCTGGGCGCGAGCGGGCAACGTGGGCGAGTGCTTTCGAGGGCTGCTGGAAAGCGAAAGCCAGAGCAGCAGTCCGAAGGTGGCCATGCCGCCGAGCAGGTGAGCCGTGACGATGGCGGGTTTCAGCAGCAGCGTGACCGTCCACATGCCCAGCGCCGCCTGGAATATCACCAGTCCCAGGATTACCATCGGCAGCGCGACGGGCTGGCCGGGGCGAGAACGGTTGTTCCAGGCCAGCAAGGCCAGCGCCAGGATCACCAGGCCGAGAAAGCCGGCCAGGTAGCGGTGGAACATCTCGCGGAAGGCCTTGCCCGATTCGACCATGCGCACGTGGCCCCACTCGGCGTTGGCGCGGTCGACGTGCTCGGTCGAACTGGGCCAGGTCACCATGCCGTAGCAACCCGGCCAGTCCGGACAGCCCAGTCCGGCGTCGGTCAGGCGAACCCAGGCGCCGGCGACGATGACGACCAGCGTCAAGCCCGTAGCCGCCCACGCAAGGCGTTGAAAGAACTTGGATTTATTCACTGTGGCTCGCGCAATGTCCAGGTGAGAAGTCGGTCGAGATCCTTGCGTACGCCGGTCAGGTCGGCGCCAGGAGCGAAACGCTCCATTATATTTGCTTCGGGATCAACGATGTAGAAAGTCCC
>CAYYZR010000389.1:0-1991 GCA_964476005.1 uncultured Halomonas sp. | reverse complement strand
GTGCTGGTGCCGGTGCTGATCGGCATGTTCCAGCATTTCTGGAGTTTCTTTTCCAATTTCCGCCTGCCCGACTTCAACCTGCTGTGGGTGATCATCGAACGCATCGGCCGCGGCGTGATGCCCGCAAGCATCGAGTGGGAGCAGATCGTCACCGAATCGCAGGCCGAGCCCAGCTTCGTCCCTCGAGAAGAGATGCTGATGAGCTTCAAGTCCATCGGCAACGCATTCGTGTCCTGGGAGATGTGGATCGGCGTGGCGATCGGAATGCTGTTCCTGGCCGGCTCGGTCTGGTTCCGTCGGCGCGCCACCGATTCATAGGTCGCGGTTCGACCCGACTTCCGACCTGTCTTGCAAGCCCTTTTGCGGGCGTCCTTCGGGACGCCCGTATGCTAATATTTCAACGCGAAATCAAGGGGCCGCCGGGCTCGACCAAGCAACGTCGCAGCCGGAAACAAGCACAGGAGCCGGACATGTTCCGCAACACATTCAAGTCGATTGCCGTCATTGCGTTTCTGGTCACTGCCGGCACGGTCGCAGCCGACGTATTGCTGATCGAGGAAGTCCGCGAACGGATGCAGCGCGATCTGCCCGACAATGGACTGACCATGAGTCAAGTCGAGCAGCGTTACGGACGTCCCAACGAGCGTCGCGCACCGGTCGGAGAGCCGCCGATCTCGCGCTGGCTGTACGACGATTACAGCGTATATTTCGAACACGACCTGGTCATCGAGAGCGTACTGCATCGCGGCGCCGTGCTGTCGGCCCGCAGCAATCCGAACGGCTGATCCGGCTAGTGCACCCGGTTGACTATCGGCTGCCCGCCGAATGGGAGCGTCAAAGCGCGATCATGCTCGTGTGGCCGTTTGCCGGCGGCGACTGGCAGCAGGTGATCGACTCGATCCAGGAAGAATACGCCGGGTTCATCTGCGCGGCGCTCGAATTCCAGACGGTGGTGCTGCTGATACCGCCCGGCGATCGCGACGTACGCAAGCGATTGGGCGAGCGCAGCGGTCTGCATTGCATCGAGGTGCGTTGCAACGACACCTGGTGCCGCGATTTCGGGCCCATCACGATGTGCAATGCCGGTAGGCGGCTGGCACTGGACTTTTACTTCAACGGTTGGGGCGGCCGCCACGAGGCGCGTCTGGACAACCGCGTCAACACCGTGCTGGCCCGCCATGAGATGTTCGCCGATTTCGATTTCAGGCAGTCGCTGTTCGAACTCGAAGGCGGCGCGATCGAATGCGACGGCGACGGCACCCTCCTGATCAACCGCCACTGCATGCGCGCGCGCGCCCCTCACCTGGAAGATTCCGAGGTCGACCACGAGCTCAAGACCTGGCTCAACGCCAGCCGCCTGCTCGAGATCGACATCGACCCGCTGCCCGGCGACGATACCGACGGCCACATCGACACGCTGGCACGCTTCACGGATCGGGAAACCATCGTGTTCCAGACCCTGGCCGACGCATCGCGTACCCGCATGCTCAACGGCCAGCTGGAGTTGCTCCGGACCGCCAGGGGCGGCGCCTACCGCCTGATTGCCCTGCCCCGCCCTGACGACATCGATCCCGGGTTGGCGGCCAGCTACGTCAACTTCGTGCTGCTCAACGGCGCGGTTCTGGTGCCGGCGTTCGGCAGCCGCGCAGACGTTCCAGCCCGCGAGTTGCTGTCGGAGCTTTTCCCCGACCGGATCGCGAAATCGGTCGACGCGCGAACACTGGTCGGCCAGGGCGGCGGACCGCACTGCGCGAGCATGCAGATTCCGGCGGCTTTGGCATGATTGGCGACGAACTTGTCATCGGGCTGGTGCAGCACGCGATGGGCGCCGACATCGACGCCAATCGCACCGCGACCCTTGACGGCATCGCCGAGGCGGCGGCGCGCGGCGCGCAGCTGGTGGTGCTGCCCGAACTCCATGCAACCGAGTATTTCTGCAAGTACCAGGACCCGGCCCTGTTCGACCTGGCCGAGCCGCTGGACGGCGTCAC
>CAYYZR010000388.1:0-1992 GCA_964476005.1 uncultured Halomonas sp. | reverse complement strand
TTCTCGCCGCACAGCGGCACCGCCAGCCTGGGCATCATCCTGGCCATGGGCCTTGCGCTGATGGTCGTCGCCACGCTGCTGTTTCTGCCCGCCATGCTGGGCCGGGGCGACTGATGCGGGTTGGGCGCGGTGATAAACTGCCATGCCCGCCAGAGTCAAGATCAGCCATGTCCGTATTCAACCAGGCGCGCGCCAGACCGCGCGGCACAACCGACCTGGGCTCCAGGGGCGACAAGCGATGACCGCGCTGGTTACCGGCGGCACCGGGTTCGTCGGATCGGCGGTCGTGCGGCGCTTGCTCGACAGTGGTGAGTCGGTTCGGGCGCTGGTGCGCGCCGGCCGTGATCACACCAACCTCGACGGCCTGGATGTCGAACGCGTCACCGGCGACCTGACCGATCGCGCTTCGCTCGCGCGCGCCGCCGCCGGCTGCGACACGCTGTACCACGTCGCCGCCGATTACCGGCTATGGGTGCGCGATCCGGCCGTGATGGACAAGGCCAACATCGAGGGCACGCGCAACGTGCTGTGGGCAGCGGCGGAAGCCGGTTGCCGACGCATGGTCTACACCAGCAGCGTCGCCACGCTGGGGCTCCGGAACGACGCAACCCCGGCCGACGAGTTCGACCCGTCCGGCCTGGACGACATGTGCGGCGCCTACAAGCGAAGCAAATTCCTGGCCGAACGCGAAGTTGCCAGCCTGGTCGAGCGACACGAACTGCCGGTGGTCATCGTCAACCCGTCTACCCCGGTGGGTCCGCGCGACCTGCGGCCCACGCCCACCGGCCGCATGGTGCTCGACGCGATTACCGGCCGGATGCCGGCCTACGTCGACACCGGGCTGAATATCGTGCACGTCGACGACGTGGCCGAAGGCCACCTGCTGGCGATGCGGCACGGGGAAATCGGCCAGCGCTACATCCTGGGCGGTGAAAATCTTTTCCTGCGCGACATTCTGACCCGATTGGCGGAAATGAGCGGGCAGCGCGCACCGCTGGTGCGCCTGCCGCACGGCCTGGTGCTGCCCATGGCCTGGATCAGCGAATGCTGGGCACGCCTGACCCACAACGATGATCCCCGGCTGACCGTCACCGGCATCCGGCTGGCCCGAAAGCTGATGTTCTTTTCCAGCGATCGGGCGAAGCGCGAACTCGGCTACGCGCCGCGACCGGCCGACGAGGCCTTGCGCGACGCCATGACCTGGTTCCGAAGAACCGCTGCCGAACCCGACCGAACCGGCCAGTTCGCCTGAGCGGGGCGGCCGGACAGCACCTGCCATGAATCGCGTCAAACTGCTGATACGCATACTGGGCCTGCTCGGGCTGGCGCTGTTCATTGCCCTGATTCTGCGCCAGGGGATCGGCGAGCTTGCGTCCGCGCTGGCCGCCGCCGGCTTCGGCCTGCTGGCGGTCGCCGGCTGGCACGTGCTCACGATGAGCTGCGACGGCCTGGCGCTGCGCCAGCTGATGAAGCCGAAAGCGCGCATCTCCGTCGGCACCGCGATCTGGACCCGCTGGCTACAGGAATCGGTCAACAACCTGCTGCCGGTGATGCAGATCGGCGGCAACCTGGTCAAGGTGCGCGCGCTGATGCGGCGCGGTATCGCTACCGATCTCGCCGGGGCCAGCGTGGTGATCGACGTGACGCTGACGGTGTCCACGCAGATTCTTTTTACCCTGCTCGGCCTGATGCTGCTGTTGTGGCACCTCGGCTCGGGCGATATCGCCGGTTCGGTGCTGGCCGGCGCCGCGGTCATGACCCTGGCCATCGCCGGCTTTTACCAGGTTCAGAAGCGCGGGCTGTTCTCGATGCTCACGGCGCTGCTCAAGCGCATTTCGAAACGCCCGGACTGGCAGGCGCTGGCCGGCGGCGCGCAGGCCATGGACGAAATGATCGCCGCGATTTACCGGCATCGCCGCGCGCTCTACCAGTCGGCAGCGCTGCACCTGCTGGCCTGGTTCGTCGGCATCGGCGAGGTCTGGCTGGCGCTGT
>CAYYZR010000387.1:0-1993 GCA_964476005.1 uncultured Halomonas sp. | reverse complement strand
TCGCGCGCCAGTTCCTCACTGTGCACGCTGAACAGCAGCACGCCGCCGGGGGCCACGGCACCACCCAGGGCACGCAGCCAGGCATTCCAGGCCGGCACCGGCAGATGCGTGAACAGCGACAGCACGAAGACGACGTCGTAGCGCTCCGGGAACCCGATGGCCTCCGGGTCGAACGAGGATTCGAATGCCTCGACGCCGAATTGCTCGCGGACGAACTCGACCGATCCCGGCAGCACGTCCGAGCAGGTCACGCGCCCAGGCAGCGCACGCGCAAGGTGGCGCGTGAGACGGCCGAAGCCGCTGGCAAATTCCAGGATGTTCGATACTTTCATCAGCGGCCGGTCGAGCTTCTCGAGCAACTGCATGGTTTCCGACATGGTTCTCCAGCCATCGGACAGGTAGTCCCGAACCGGGTTGCGGCTGTAGGGCTCTCGAACGATGAACTTGTAAATATCGTCATCGGGGTGAATCGAACAGTTCACGCGCATCCACGCGCCGTATCGCCTCGGATCCTCTAGCCGCTCCAGTGAATTGTGCGCCACCAGATTGGCAGGATCGCGCTTCAGAGCCTCGAAGTACAAGCGGCCGGCTTCCTCATGATCGGATGTCTCCAGCCGCTCGGCACGGGCCAGCAGTTCTGATACGGACGGTTCGATGTCTGCGGGTCTCTGGGCTTGCTGCATGGTCGGCTGCTGATGGCTGGTTCGACGCCGGCAGTCTGCCTGCCGACCGGGGCAGCAATGGTATCATGCGGCCCCAGAAACCGGAGGCGGCACGGCCCTTTCGATGGCGCACGATATCCCACCCGAACTCGCCGAACAGGCCCGGCGGCAGTTGCGCCATCCGGAATTGGCAAGAACGCTGCACGAACAGCTGGGCGTGACCGATTCGGCCCGCCCGGTCGTCGGCACCGAACTCCACCCGTCTTGCCAGATGCTGGCGCACTCGCTTAGAGCCCATCAGGACGCGAGCATGGCGGTGAGCCAGTACTTCGGCATCGCACTCCAGCAATATCACACGGCGGCGGAGATCATCCGCCGGCTGGAGCGGACATGCCCGGCGCCCGCAATCCTCGATTTTGCATGCGGTTACGGTCGCTTGCTGAATCTTTTGATCCACGACGTGCCACCCGATCGCATCTGGGCCAGCGAAATCCAGCCCGACGCCGTGTCGTTCGCGGTCGAGCAGTTCGGCGTGCACGGCCTGCTGTCCAGCGAACGACCGGAAGACTTCGAACCCGGTCGAAGCTTTGATCTGATCTGGGTCGCCTCGCTGTTTTCCCACCTGCCGCCGGGGCTGTTCCAGCGCTGGCTGCAGCGCCTTTCGGGGCTGCTTTCACCGCAGGGCATCATGCTGTTCACCGTACACGACCAGGCGCTGCTGCCGACCGATATGGAAATGCCGGAATCCGGGGTGCTGTTCATCGAGGGCAGCGAGAATGCCGACCTGAGCACCGAAATCTACGGCACCACCTTCGTGACCGAAGATTACGTGCGCGCCGCGGTCTCCGACGTGCTCGGCGACAGGCATTCGTGCATGCGGCTGCCGCGGCTGATCAATTACGAACAGGACGCCTACGTGATCGGCGGCTCGCCGAACCGCGACCTGACCGAATTCGCCGATGTGCCGCGCGGCCTGCGCGGCTGGCTCGACGAGCGAAGCATCGGACAAGACGGCGCGCTCCACCTGGCCGGCTGGGCCGCCTCGATGGACAACGACCAGCCCGTACGGGTCGAGATTTCGCTCGACGGCCGGCCACAGCCATGCCAGACCGGCGAAGCACGCCCGCGCGTGGCCGAAGTGCTGGGGAAGCCGGGCTTGAGCCACTGCGGCTGGTCGGCGCGGATCGAACTGCCGCGCGATCGAAGCGAAACCTATTTGCGAATCATCGCCCGCAACAATCGCGGCCAGCGCGCCCTGATCCACGCCGGCGCGCTGGATATCCCGTAACCGGGCCGAAAGGAAAACGGCCGGGCCAGGGAAGAAAAGCAAA
>CAYYZR010000386.1:0-2006 GCA_964476005.1 uncultured Halomonas sp. | reverse complement strand
CCCTCGACGCCGCGCTCGCGGCTGGACGCGCGAAGCGCCGGCAACTCATCCCAGTGCGCGAAAGAAACCCGCTCGGACACCCGAATGGCATCGCCGCCCGATGCCGCCGCTTCCGACATCAGGTCGAGCCGCCGGTGCAGGGGCTGCGCCCGCAGGTCGCGGCCTTCAAACTCCAGCAGGTCGAACGCAAGCAATACTGCCGGGGCCGATGCCAAGGTCTTCGCGCCCGGCTTCTTGCGTCCTATCCGCGTCTGCAGCACCGAAAACGGCAGTGGCCCGCCGTCGGCGCCGCTCTGCCAGGCCATGATTTCGCCGTCGATCACCGTGCCGTCCGGCAGATTCTCGGCGGCTTGCTCGATTTCCGGGAACCGCCCGTCCAGGCGCTCCTCGCCGCGCGACCACAGGATGCTCTCGCCGGCGCGCCGGATCAGCTGTGCGCGTATGCCGTCCCATTTCCACTCCGCATGCCAGTCGGCGGCCGGCCCGAGGGTCGACGGTTCGGCCTCCAGCGGCGAAGCCAGGAAAAAAGGATACGGCGTCGCGTGGTCGTGCCCGCCCTCGCCTTCCCGGGCCAGCAATCGACGAAAATTTTCCGGCGTGGGCTGCCAGTCGCCCATCAGCCGATGCGCGGTCAGGCCCGGGTCGACGCCGGCCAGTTCGGCCAGCGCGCGCGTGACCAGTCGTTTCGATACGCCCACCCGCAGCGCCCCGGTGATCAGCTTGTTGTAGAGAAAGCGCGCAGTCCCCGGCAGCCGGCGCCATTGTGCGGACACCGCGGTGCGCCGGGCGTCGTCGCTCATCTTGCCCAGGGGACGAATGTGGTTTTCGACCATATCGTGCAACGCCGGCAGGTCGTCCAGCGGCGTGCCGGGTTCGGGGACCAGCAACGCCATGGTCTCGGCCAGGTCACCGACATGTTCGTAGCTGTCTTCGACCAGCCATGCCGGCAGGCCGGAAAACTCGCCGGTCCATGCGCGAAGTTCCCGCGTACCCACCAGGCGCTTGAGCCGCTGCCCGGTGAGGAAATACACCGCCCAGGCCGCGTCCTCCGGCTCGGCATCGCGAAAATACGCCACCAGCGCCGAAACCTTGGCATTGGTTTTCGTGGTCCGGTCAAGCGCCTCGAAAAGCTCGACGAAGCGCTTCATGCAGAACGCTCCGCCGAACCTGCCGGAGCATCCGCCAGCGTGGCGCGCAGGTTCCAGGATTCCGCCTGCAGCCCTTGACTGCCCAGATACCCCGCCAACGCTTCGCCGTTGCCGTGAATCGTGATGATCCGCCGTGCGTCCATGTCGCTGGCGGTGTCGACCAGCGCCGGCCAGTCGGCATGGTCGGACATCACGAACCCGCGGTCGTAGCCGCGCCGGCGGCGGTTGCCGCGTATGCGCATCCAGCCCGACACGAAGCCGGAGGAATGGTTGGGAAAGCGACGCATCCAGGTCGATCCGGCCGCCGACGGCGGCGCGAGGATGAGCTGCCCGCCGAATTTTTCGGCCTTGCCGGCGTCGGAGACCAATCGGCCTTCGAGCATTTCAACGCCGGCATCGCGATAGGCGTCAACCAGCGGCCGCATGGCGCCGTGCATCCACACCGGCTCGTCGCTGAACGCGCGCAGCTCGGCCATGATTCGCTGCGCCTTGCCGAGCGCATAGCAGAACAGCACGGCCGGCCGGTTGGCCTTGCGACAGTCGCGCCACCACTGGTGAATTTCATCGATGACCCGCTCGGGCGCAGGCCAGCGGTAGACCGGCAGGCCGAAAGTGCACTCGGTCAGCCAGACATCCACCGGGGCAGGCTCGAACGGCGCGCAGGTCGGATCCGGCGCACGCTTGAAGTCACCGGACACGCCCCAGGTGCCGCCATCCGACTCGATGCGCACCCACGACGAGCCGAAGATATGCCCGGCCGGAAACAGCGTCACCCGCACATCCCCGAGTTCGAAAGGCCGGCCCCACTCGTGACCGTGATGCGGCGAATCCGCGCCGATGCGCGCGGCCAGGATCGGG
>CAYYZR010000385.1:0-2063 GCA_964476005.1 uncultured Halomonas sp. | reverse complement strand
GTTGCCGATAGCGGGCCTGCAGTTGCTGTTTGCAGGCGCCGCGCTGAGCCGAAGCGCCCGTGAATTTCGTGCTCGCCGGACCGGGTAATATTGGCAACTATTCAAACAGGCGGGCAGCAGCGAAGATGAAAGAATTTGCAATTATTGTCGCGGGCGCATTCCTGGCCGGATCCGTATCGGCCGGTTGGGAGGTCCAGTGGATCGAGCGCTTCGACGGCGACGGTGTGGACTGGGATAACTGGACCGCGCAGACGCAGGCAAACTTCAACGCCGAAGTGCAGTGCTACACCGATGACGATTCATCCCCTGATCGGAACTACGAAGTTTCCGACGGTACGCTGAAGATCATCGCGCGGCGCGGCGGCGTCGACTGTCCCGGCCTGGGCGGGCAGTTCAAGAGCTGGACGTCGGGTCGGCTCAACAGCAAGGACAAGCGCGAGTTTCTATATGGTCGGATCGAGGCGCGCATCCGCTTTCATAACCTGGAGGGCGGCACCTGGCCGGCGTTCTGGATGCTCGAAAACCGCATCGACGAACAGCCGATCGCCGGCGACGGCGACAACGTCGGCTGGCCCAACCCGGGCGCCTCGGAAATCGATGTGTGGGAGTGGTTTGCCAACGAGCCCGAAAGCTACATCATCAACTTCTTCAACAACTTCGGCTTCGCCTGCGGGTTCGAACGACGTCCGCCTTATGCCGGCGGTGCAACAGACGTGCTCGAATGGCACACCTACGCCATGGAGTGGACGGCCGATGAAATGGTCTTCTTCATGGACAACGACGAGGTCGCCAGGTACAACCTGCAGGGTTGCCCGGTGTACGAAGAGCCGATGTTCGTGTTGCTGAATGTGGCCATGGGCGGCAACCTGGGCGGCACGATCGATCCGGACCTGGACCTGGCGACCCTGGAAATCGACTACGTCGCGCACTGCCAGCAATCGGAGGACAGCGATTCGACCACCTGCGACGAAACCACCTCCGGCGCGTTCCAGTTCGAGTCGGCGCAGGATGCCGACGGCCAGTGGGTGATCGACGACCCGGCCTTTGCCGGCAATGCTCAAGGGCTGACGTTCGATTACATGGCGTTCGCCGACCTGATGTTCGTTTCCTGGTTCACCTACGTCGATCCGTCGGTTTCAAGCCCGGCCGCGGGCGTTGATGTCGTCGGTGCACAGGACAACCGCTGGCTGACCGCGCAATTGACCTTCGACGGCAACATCGCCACCGGCCCGCTGTTCGCGTCCACCGGCGGGCGTTTCGATTCGCCGCCGCAGCCGGGCCAGGACACCGTAGAAATCGGCAGCATGTCGATCGAGTTCACCGCCTGCGACCAGGCCATCGTCAGTTATGAAATCGACGGCACCGCGCTGGTGCGCGAATTCCCGATCATTCCGCTGGAAAAGCGCGTCAACGGCGGCTTCCAATGCGCAAGCGAGGCCGCGACAGCCACCTGAAAGACCGGGCGGCGGCCTGGGTAGTCTTCAACCAGTCAACCTGCAGCGGTTTCTGGGCGGGCAAGCGCTGTTGCTGCGCGACGCCGACGGTATGCGGATCGAGCCTGGGCTCTACGGCTGACCGAAGTCGCGCGCAGGCGGGCATATCCTCCGGGCGGCGATCATCCCTGCGCTAGACTGACCCGGCAGGCATCTCCCGCAGATCCGACGACTGGTCTCGCCGGGCGGTGATGCAGCCTTGCATTCCCTGCCCGGTTGCCCATAGGCTTTACACTAGACTTCGAGCGATTTGGACGATCCGACGCTGGCGACCGCGCGTTGCCGACGCGGAGCCGGAACGCTTTCGTCAACGATTCCGCGGACCAGGAGGTACAGGGCTGGTGGACCCGGCACAGGCATCTGATGGGCTCTCGTCCCTTGGCGTATACGTGCTGGGTGTGCTGGCGCTGGTCGTGCTGATGCTGGCCGCGTCGTGGCTGCTCGGTGCGCGTTCCGATGCACCGGCCCGCCCGAAGCGCGGGCGCGACGAGCCATTCGAATCGGGTATCGTCTCACTCGGCTTCGGCCGCTTCCGGATTTCGGCGCATTTCTACGTCGTCGCCATGCTGT
>CAYYZR010000384.1:0-2069 GCA_964476005.1 uncultured Halomonas sp. | reverse complement strand
CCGGTCCCTGGACCACCGGCATGCTCGGCAACCACATATGGTCATACGCGGGCGACAGCAATCGTCGGGACGTCAGCAGTTCCCTGCTGCAACCCTTCGTGTCGTATACGACTCCGGGGGCATGGACCTTCGGCCTGCAGACCGAGAGTACCTACGATTGGGAAGGCAACGGCTGGCAGATACCGATTCGCGGCACCTTCTCCAAGCTCACACGGGTCGGCACCCAGCTCGTGAGCCTGGGCGGCGGCGTGCACTATTGGGTGGAGAGTACGCCCACCGGCCCGGAAGGCTGGGGCCTCCGCTTGACGATGACGCTGCTTTTCCCCAGGTAGAAAGATCGCCGGACCGCATCGTTGGCCCGGATTGGCAAGGAAAGCGCGCCTGCGCCAGGCGGGCCGAGGGTTCGCAGACGCCAAGCCGGCGAGCACGCCGCCGAGAAGCAGGATCTCGCCAGGACGACGTTTTCCATGCCGCTTTTGCGCTCGACGGCCCTGCCATCGATTGCCTTGTGCTGTCTCGCCTGAAAGAAGCCTCGCTTTGAGCGGCGCACATGGCTGAATGCAATAGTCGAAGCGACTCAGGGATTGATCGTTCGGCGGGTGCCGCGGCTTCAGAGAATGCTGTTGATCGCGACGCCCGCGCCGACCACCGTCTGGTTCCAGTTGTAATCGATCATCGTTTCACCATAGCCGTGAAACAGCTGCAGGTAGCCGCGCAGCGGCCCCATCAGAGGCCGCGACACATACGACAGCTGAACGGCGCCCTTGCCTCGTTTCGGATTGCCGCGCCCCATCAATGTGAAAGTGCGGTCTCGCCAGCTGTAGAAAGCCCTGACCTGGCCGTAGCCGTAGTAGTCGGTGATATCGGGATTGTCGTCGTCGGCATCGCTTTCGGGGATTCGGTACCACGCCTTGGCGAGCAGCGCGAAGTTGCCTTTCTCGAAACCCGCCTCGGCGAATATTCGGTCCCAACTTCGCGAAAGAATATTCGAGCGCCCATTGGATTCATGGTTGATGCCGAGATTGAGCAGGCTCCAGCGGAAACTGCCGATAGCGCGGCCCGGGTTGTAACTCACCAACAGCTCGGGCTGGTAGTTGGTATCGCGGAAAGGGCTGGACTCGTCGGCGTTGTAGAGCTGCCAGGTACTGAGCTGCGTATAGCGCAGCCAAACGCCCAGTTTCCGGTCGTCGGTCACCCAAAGACGATATTTGAAACTGAGCTGGAACTTCGTTTCGGCATCGTCGTAGTTGATCTCGCCATCCTGGATTTCAAGATCCCGGAACGGCTCCCACGGCTCGATATTGCGATCGCTGGTATGCGTGATCGGCAGCAGATAGTTCATTTCGTGGTAGCGCAGAAGGTACCGTGGCGCAGACGGACTGAACCCCCAGGCCTGCTCGATAAGGCTGGCCGGAGCGGCAAGAGTCGAGTTCGCTTTTTCGGAGGAACCCGACGGGACGCTCGCCGCGGCTATCCGACCGTCGGCACGATCATGGCAGGCGAGCCGCTCGCCGTCGTCGTCGATCCAGGCGCAGTCACGCGGCGGATCGGCGTGCGCGAAAGCGGTCAGGCAGAGGACCAGCATGCACCCAACCATCGGAGTGAATTGCCGATACAGGGACGGAAGAATCATCGCTTTTGCCTCTCTGCATACATGGTCGCGGTCCACGGCATTGCTTGACAGCGGGCCGGGCCCGCGGAACCGGAGATGCGGCAAGATGGAGGGACTTCCTCTCGCCGGCGGGGGTGGGCACGAAGGCGCCCCACCCGCTTGCCGATCAGAGATCGAGATCCGTGATGCGCGCACCGTCCAGCGAGATTCCCCCCATCAGGCCCCGATTGGCCAGCACGAAACCGATCACCGGCTGCTGCGCCGTCCTGGTCGAAAGCTGCGCACTTGCCCCGGCCGTCAAAAGCGTCACCGAAGCATCGGCGCCGACCGTCCAGCCGGCGCTGTTCTCGAAGCGTGCCAGAGCCTCGTCGGTCATGAAAAGCAGGAACATCGCGGTCGACCTTGCTCCTGCCTGTATGCCGAACGAACCGCGGGTCTTGGCATGGTAGCTGCGTGT
>CAYYZR010000383.1:0-2072 GCA_964476005.1 uncultured Halomonas sp. | reverse complement strand
GCAGCGGCCAGTTCGCCGAGCTGATCGAGAACCGCTTCCGGCTGGCCTGCCGCCGCCATGAACTGAACCGCCGAAGCGACAGCGGGCTGCGCACCGATCTGTTCCTCCGGCCGTTGCGCACAGGCGACCAGGCCACGCTGTTCTGATCCGGATCAGTCCTCGAAACCGTCGGCAAATATCCTGGCCAGGGTCGCAGCGCCGTCGATCAGCAGAAGATTGCCGACGTCGACCGTGCCCGGCGCCAGGCCGTCGCCGGTCATCTCGTTGATGATCAGGTCGGCGACGCCGTCATCGTTCAGGTCGCCGGCCGCCGCGCTGTAGGCCAGCGTGTCGCCGACGTTCCCGGACACATCGCCGTTGGCGCCGTATATTTCATGGATGGCCACGTCTTCGGCATTCGGATAAGCGCCCGGGGCCAGGTCGGAAAATTCCGGCCAGCGGCCGGCGCGACCCAGCAGAATGTGCAATGTCCCGGCATTCGTGCGGCCCAGCGGGTTGTCGTGGGGCGAGGAGAACGCGAGATCGTCCATGCCGTCGCCGTCGAAATCTCCGTGGAGCGCGGTATCACCGGCAATGGCGCCGCCGATGGGGCCGAGGAATGTCGCCATATCGAGACCCGGTGGCGGCGCCTGCAGGTCGAAGTCCGCCCCCTTGAACGTCTCGATACCGTAGATCACGTGGCCGGTACCGGCGAAAGAGCGACTGATACCCGCCCAGCCGCTCGCCGTGAGATCGCCGACGAAGAGGTCCGAGGCGCCGTCGTTGTCATAGTCGAGTCCGCCGAGCATCTCCTCGCCGAAAGTCGTGTTGTCGGACGCGCCGTTGATGATGGTCGCGCTTCCGGGTCCTGCGCCGACCACGAAATCCGGCGCCGGCATCCAGTCGCCGGTGAAGTTGTCGTCCCAGGCGATGTAGACCGTCCCATCCGGCGCGCCGCCGCTTCCGTTGCCGCTGCCGCCCAATGGCGCAAGCGACGCGCCGGCGCGGTTCAGGGCTGCCGCCGCCAGCACCTCGGCACGACCGTTGCCGTCGAGATCGGCGACTTGAACCGTCGCGCCGAAGTGATAATCGCTGCTGCCGTCCGGCGGGCGAATCCGCGCGCTGTCGCCGATCAGTGCGGTTGTGCCGAATCCCGCCAGGTCGATTTGACCGCCGCCGTCCAGGTGCGCGCCGCCGCGGATCACGTAGGCGGTCCCCGCATCGGCAACACCACCCTCGTCGCGCCGATCGGCGCCGATCACAAGGTCGGCGATACCGTCGCCGGTGACGTCTCCGGTGCGCACCCAGATCCCCAGCCGTTCACCGGCCTGAGCGCCCAGCAGCGTAGTCACCGACAGTTCCGGCGCCGGCATTCGCAAATCTACGGGCTGTCCGGAGGCCGCCCGATCGCGCAACGCGGCCTGGCCGGGCACGATGGCCAGGGCGCCGGCGCCGATGCGCGCGCCGCTGTCGGGTGAGAAATTCTGGCGGCAGATCAGAAGGTCGGCCAGTCCGTCGCCCGTGACATCGTCGACCCAGATCTCGCTTCCGGCATTTTCCTGGGCCTGATCGCCGAAGAACGCCATAATGTCGGGACTGGCCTGAGCGGTATCCGAGGCGCCGGCGATGTCGCCGTTGCCGAAGACGAGAAAAACCTGCCCGGCCCGATCCCGACCCAGCGGGCTCGCCAGCATGGCGGCAAATGCGGTATCGGCATGTCCGTCGCCATCCAGGTCGCCGCCGCCGGCCACAGGAACACCCACGACGCCGCTTCCAACCGACCCGTACACGCGTTCGATCCGTCCCTTATCCGGGTTCACTTCGGCCAGATCAGTGAATGCGATTGGCTGGGCTTGAGTCGTGGCGGACAGCACTGTAGGCAGAATCAATCGTGTCGCCCACCCGATCTTTTTCAAAGTGAAATGTCCAGCAACGCGTTTCCGCAAGCATGCCGGTTTGGGACGAAAGCCGCAACCTGCCCGGCAGCCATGAGGGGTGGCCGCCAACACCTTCAAGAGCGCCGTCTGGAGAGTCAGATCGCTTCAATGACCCGCTGCAGGCGACTGCGCACCTCGTCGGCGACCTTGCCGAGA
>CAYYZR010000382.1:0-2074 GCA_964476005.1 uncultured Halomonas sp. | reverse complement strand
TTGAGATGCCCGGCAAGGTCATCGACGGGGCCGGCAAACCGCACCCCCGGCAAGCTCGCCGCTGGCGGTTCCGGTCCCAACGCGACCACCGTGGCCGGATGCCCGGAAGCTCGCAGTCTGGGCAACAGCACGCGAGCGAGTTCTTCGACCGCGGCCAAGTTCGGCGGATAGGAGTAGATGCCATGGTAGACCAGGACGGCGTGATCGGACGGGATGTCGTAGCGGCTGCGCAAATCGACCGGACTGGCTGCAGCGAAGCGCTCCAGGTCCACACCATGTGGAATCGTATGCACCAACGCCTCGCGCACGCCGGCCTTGACCAGATCCTCGCGGTCGCGATCGGAAACGGTGATCACGTGGTTGCAGGCATTCGCCAGATCGACTTCGAGGTGCTTCAGATGAAGCCTCGCACTTTCGCTGAGGTCAGGCTCCTGGCTTGCTATGCGCTGGTATTCGACATTGTGTTCCACCATCAGACTGCCGGTACCGAACAGGCGAGCTGCCCATACGGCCGGATGCGCGTAGGCCGGAAACTCGCCCTGCACCACCTCGACCGGAAACCGGCCGAGCAACCACAGCAACCGTGCATGAATGCCGCGATCGACCAGCGGCAGGTATAGAAACGCGTTCGAATACGGCAAGCCCTTGGCCATCAGGCGAAGAAGATTGACGATCCGCGGCCAACCCCAGATGCGCATTCGAAACGGGAATGGATGAAACGACCGCTCACCCTGCCTGTAAAGCCAATAGCCGTCACGCCGTTCGGTCAGAAGCACGACCGACTGCAGATGAAACGAAAGACCCCATGCCGTTCTTTCGATCTTGACCGCGGCACCATGATTGGCGGGAAATACATCCCCGCGGCTCACCACGACCCAGGTCGCATTGGCCGGGGTCGGACGCGGCCGGCTCGCGCCGCGACGGCGCAGAAAGGCATGAACGGGCAGCCGAACGCGACGATGGATCCAGCGCCTGGCATGATCTGTCACCACCCGGCGCATCGAGCTTGATCTGCCGGCATCGCCGCGCGACACAAGCGGCCGACGAAACGTCTTGCCGCGGACATCGTGGGCAAGCTCTTCGAGTCGCCTTCCCAGCCCGGCATAGATCGTCTCGGCGTTCAGTGCGGTCCGCGCCAGCTCGAGCGCATTTCCACCGCGTCTCGCCAGATCATCGCGCTTTCCGGCGATGGCCTCCAGCAGGGCGGGAAGCTCGTCGGGTCGTTCGATCGTCCAACCTGCCCGATTGTCCCGGACGAGGTCTGCCAGCGGAAGAAAGTCGTTGCACACGACCGGCACGCCGCAGCACAGCGCATCGGTCATCCGGAACGACTGGCTGAAGCGGCGTTCGACATTGTCGTCGGAAAGCTCGAGAAGCAGGTCGGCCCGCGCGAGCAGCCGGCGGTAGTCGGAGTAGCGGCCAAACCCGCCCTGCTCCGAAACATCGATCAGTTCCCAGCGCGCATCGGTGACGTCACGCAAGGCCTCCAGCCATCGCCCGCTCTGCCGCCAGGGCCAATCCCGCCCACCGTGAAACAGGCGGAGCCTGTCGCCGACTTCACCAAGCTCGGCACGCGCCTGGGCATTGACCCTGCCTGCAATCGGCACGACAAAGACCGGCACGCGGAACCTGCAGTCGTGGCCGGCCAGTATCATGTTGGACAGCATCAGATCGGACTGGCGTGAATTTCCTACCCACACGTCGTCGCAACGGGCGAGCAACGGCAGCAGCCGCTCGATGTCACCGGCAAGGCGATCGCGATCCTCGAACTGACGTTCGAGAAGACGTGGCGCCACATGATCCAACACCAGCGGCGCCCGGAGTCGGGTCGGAATCCACTCCGCAAGTTCCCAGTAACCGAGCACGACCGAATGGGGCTCGAACCTGTCGATCCAGTGGGCAACTTCCTCCGGCGCATCCATGCGGGCAGTCGAGAACGGAACACGGAGGTCGAACGGCGGGCTGTCAGGTTCGTGTCGGTCCGGCCAGGCATAGGTCACGTCGAAACCGCTTGCGGTGAGCACTTCCGCCATCAGGGCGTGGCGAACACTCAGCCCGGTGGTCGGCGCTTCCG
>CAYYZR010000381.1:0-2082 GCA_964476005.1 uncultured Halomonas sp. | reverse complement strand
AAAGATTCAACGGCTTGCCTGCTCAGTACCGGTCAGCGGGTCAGTATAATCTCGACAGGCACCAAACCCAACTATTCCATGTTCGATCAACTCAGCCAGAGGCTGGGCGATTCGCTGAATCGCCTGCGAGGCCGCAAGCTTACCGAAGACAACATCGCCGAGGCGCTGCGCGACGTACGCCGGGCGCTGCTGGAGGCCGACGTCGCCCTGCCGGCGGTCAAGACCTTCATCGACCGGGTGCGCGAAAAGGCGCTCGGCCAGAACGTGCTCGCCAGCCTCAAGCCCGGCGAGGCGCTGATCAAGATCGTCCACGACGAACTGGTGCAGGTGCTGGGCGGCGATTCCGCGCCGCTGGCGCTCAACCGCCAGGCCCCGGTGGTGATCCTGCTCGCCGGCCTGCAGGGCGCGGGCAAGACGACCACGACCGGCAAGCTGGCGAAGTTCATCGCCGAGCGTCACGGCAAGAAGGTGATGGTGGCGTCGGCCGACATCTATCGCCCGGCGGCCATCGATCAGCTCGAAACCGTTGCCGGACAGGCCGGCGCCGCGTTCTACCGGCATCCCGAAAACAACGATGCCGTCGAGATCGCGAACGCCGCTGTCACCGAGGCCAGGCGGAACGTCGCCGACGTGCTGATCATCGATACCGCGGGCCGGCTGGCGATCGACGAGGCCATGATGGACGAGATCGGTCGCGTCCAGCAGGCCGTGAATCCGGCCGAAGTGCTGTTCGTGGTCGATTCCATGACCGGACAGGACGCGGCCAACACGGCCAAAGCGTTCCACGAAGCACTGCCGCTGACCGGCGTCATCCTGACCAAGACCGACGGCGATGCGCGCGGCGGCGCCGCGCTGTCGGTTCGCGAGGTCACCGGCGTCCCGATCAAGTTTCTCGGCACCGGCGAAAAACTGGACGGCCTCGAGCAGTTCCATCCCGACCGCCTGGCGTCGCGCATCCTGGGCATGGGCGACGTGCTCAGCCTGGTCGAGGACGTCCAGCGGAAAGTCGACGAAAAACAGGCCAAAAAGCTCGCCGGCAAGGTCGGCAAGGGCTCGCGCCGGTTCGGCCTGGACGATTTCAAGACCCAGCTCGAGCAGATGGAGAAGATGGGCGGGCTGGGCTCGCTGGCCGAGAAACTGCCGGGCATGGGCAACCTGCCGGCCGCGGCCCGCGCCCAGCTCGACGACCGCCAGACCCGCCGCATGATCGCGGTGGTCAATTCAATGACGCCCAAGGAGCGGCGCTATCCCGACACCATCAACGGTTCGCGCAAGCGGCGCATCGCGCAGGGCTCCGGTACCCATATCCAGGACGTCAACAAGGTCCTCAAGCAGCACAAGCAGATGCAGAAAATGATGAAGAAGGTCGGCAGCAAGGGCGCAATGCAGAAGATGCTCAAGCGCTTGCCGGGCGGCGGCATGCCCGGCGGCGGGGGCGGCATGCCGTTCTGATCGGGTCGCTCGACACGGTCGCGAACTGAAGAAAAATCGGCTGCCGCGGGGGCGAAACAGTCCGAATAAACTGACTTGCCGCAAAAAAGCGGGCTGATCCTGTCCCATAATGTCCGCTGACTGATTCAAATCAATCCCGGATGCCTGCCATGAACGATTCAATCGACCTGAAGAAACTCACCGACTCCTTCCTTGGCCAGGAACTGGACCAGGGCGAAAGCGAAACGCTGCAGGGCATCCTCGAAAGCCAGACGCTCTCCGACGGCCAGACGCTGGTTTCGGAAGGCGACGAGGATTTCCGCCTGTTCCTTCTGGCCGAGGGGCGCCTGGAGGTGCTCAGCGCCGGCCGCGGCGAGCTCGAGCACGTCTACCTGATGAGCCCCGGCGAATTCGCCGGCACCCGCGCATTCGTCGACCGCGTGCCGCGCCAGGCCACCCTCAGGGCACGCGGCGAAGCCGTCGTCTACAGCCTCGCACCCGACGCGCTTGAATCGCTGCTGGAAAGCGAGCCCACGCTGGTCTACAAGGTCATGCGCGCGCTGTTCCGGATTACCCACGTCAACCTGATGCGCATGAACAAGGAAGCGCAGGAGTTGGCGAACTATGTATACAAACGCGGCGGCCGCTACT
>CAYYZR010000380.1:0-2083 GCA_964476005.1 uncultured Halomonas sp. | reverse complement strand
TTGAATGCCTAATCGCATCACCAGTCCGAGCGCTACTCCAAGCACGCATAAACCAACTATTCTTCCGACTAGCCGGAACGGTCCTTTTTTTTCCTCTATTTCGCCCCAAGTTTCGCGAGCCATGTTGAACCAGCCAGCTTTATAGGCCAATAAAATAAAGATTACAAGTATAAAAATTTGAGAAAACGGGCGTTGAAACTCATCTAGGTTGGTAAACCGTACGATTCCGAAAGCACACAATAGTCCAATGCTAATGGAAAAGGCTACAACCACAGAAAAGCGGATCAGATGGATCATTTTTGTATCAGCTTACCCAAATTTACTTCAAACGGAGCGCCCGCGTGCGGGCGCTCCAATTAGCTTAACAATTACCTGTGGCAGTACACATCATATCTGTGGTGGCATTAATCGCACTCTCGTAAATACTGGGCGCCTGCTCAACCGCATACTGAATGTCATCTACAAGGTCAGCCAACCAACCGGCTCCTGCAATCTCACAAATTTCGTTAGCTTGTAGTTCACGCATTTCCTATCTCCTAATTGTATAAGTAGCCGGCCCATTGCCGGCAGGTCGAATTTATGACGGAACATCTCGGACTGTCAATGTCTCAAGTTCGCGAAAGTCGATCCGATCCCTACGTGGCGCTGAGCATTGCTCACATTCGACAATTCGAGTGATTAATTTTCAAAGGCTTAATGCGGTTTCTGATCGTGTCTCAGCGATTTTATGAATATCACTCAGAGACGCTGAGTTTCGCTCACACGACTAGCGTAGAGCGTTACCAACGGCGCTTTCCCAAGCCTCACACCATGGACTACGACCTACTAAATTATGTGACGATATACACATACCGTTGTAGATTCTGCTGGGAGCCTTGTATCAAAATTCTCTTATGGGAATTTTCCGAGACACATTCTCCGATTCTCCTATGGCTTTCGAATGCTGGTTCCGATAGTCTATAAGTGGCAGAGTCATATTGGCATGACAGTGGGAGGCTAAATTGATGCAGTACTTGAGCGATAGAATCCGGCTGGCGCGGCGTGCGAAGAGCTGGAGTCAGGCGAAGTTGGCGGCTCGGTTGGGAGTGACGACCAGCGCAGTCGGACATTGGGAGCGGCCGAATGGGCACCAGCCGTCAATGGAGAACCTGGTTGGAATCGCCAGGCACCTTTCGATCAGCCTTGAGTGGCTTGCAATCGGGCGCGGTGAGAGAGTTCTGCGTGGTAGCTCCGGATCAGAACCAAATGTCATTTCATTGAGCGCCGATGAAGAAGCACTGGTGAAACGCTATAAAGATCTCCCATCACCTTCCCGGACGATTCTGGTGCAGTTCATCGAGGCATTGAATCCTTCATCGGAAGCGACTGACAAGGTACGAGGCTCCAGGATATAGAGCGATTCGAAGAACTCGGCCCGGCAGCTTACAGTCACCCGCCTACTATGAATCGGCAGCAAAATACCTACGCTGTTCATGGCTCGCACTGCACGCCGCATGTCCGAAAATTGGCCCATTGGAGCGAGGAGGTTCCTCGCGACAGGTTTTTTGCTAGTTATTCTTTCAATTGGTCTCGGCAAAGTCAATCTTCTCGGTGATGACCGCCCGCTGATCAGTGATGGAACAATCAGGCGTTATTCAATGGTTCCGGAATTGCCCTTGCTGCACTAAGAGCCAGATGGTCGCGACCAATACGCCGATGACAACAGAGCGCGTAGGATCTATTTCATCGATCCCATATCGAAAAGCTTGATAGAGAGCTGAACCAAGCCCGACCCCGAAGGCAGTCATCATTGAGCCTGTGATATTTTTCTTCAAGATTCGAGTCTCCTGATTTAGAAAACGCTCCGGCAGGAGAAATCAACCAGTCTCGATCAAGCCCGGCCCGAGATCCACCGGTGACGGCGCCGTCAGCCACGCTAGCACCGTCTTCTATCCATGAATTATCCGTTACGATTTCAAGGAATAGAGAGCACAAGCAAGCGCGTTTGCGGTTGCTATTTCTTCAAGATCAAATAAAGGGGCTCGCTCATCCCAATCACGATACTTGTATTTCTTTTCTTCTGCTGATGGATGGTCACATGGTA
>CAYYZR010000379.1:0-2088 GCA_964476005.1 uncultured Halomonas sp. | reverse complement strand
AGCAGGACTGGGACGAATGGGCCACCATCCTGGAATGGATCACGTCGAGAAAATCCCGGGGAAAAGCGTAACGGACCTGCTGGCGCAGGTATTTACGCGCCTGTCGGGTCCGAGAACGGAATACTGAATCCCATGATGAGTGACTTGCCGCGTGCGCTGGCCGCGCAGAAGCACGAGCTCGCCGTGCATGTTCGTGCCAGCGTCGGTCTCGTGGTGATCGAGTCGCGCGACGAGCCGCGAGCCATCGACCTGCTGCGCCATGTCAGCCGCGAGTTGATGCAGCCGCTGTTCTTCTGGAGCGCCGCGCGCGGCATGTCGCGAATCGACCGCCAAAGTGGAATCGACGGCAGCTTCGACCAGCCGTTGGCGCTGCTTCGGCATATCGATCAGCGCCGCGACGGCGGCATTTTCGTGCTGGCCGATTTCCAGCCTTACCTCGAAGACCCGGTCGTCGCCCGCCTGGTGCGCGAGATCGTGCGCAACGAGGGTCGCGTGGCGCGCACGCTGGTCCTGACCGGCGCCGAGATCAGGCTGCCGGAAGCGCTTCGCGCCAAGGCTGTTCGATTCGAGTTGTCGCCGCCGGCTCGGTCCGAACTCGAAGCCATGGTGCGCCGGCAGGCGCGCGCGTGGCGCGACGGTCGCGGCAAGGTCCAGGCGCCGATCGACGAGAATGCACTGAAGGCCCTGGTCGACAACCTGGCCGGCCTGACGATGAAGGACGCCCGGCGCCTCGCGCGCAACGCGATCTACGACGACGGCATTCTCGACCACGCCGACCTGCCGGCGCTGATGAAGGCCAAGTTCGAACTGCTGAATCCGGGCGGCGTGCTGGCCTTCGAACTCGAAACCGAGCGCTTCGCCAATCTCGCCGGCATGCCCAACCTCAAGCGCTGGCTCGAACAGCGCACCGCCATGTTTCGCTCCGGCGAGGGCCCGCCCGGCCTGGATCCGCCCAAGGGCATGTTGTTGCTCGGCGTACAGGGTTGCGGCAAGTCGCTGGCGGCCCGGGCCGCGGCCGGGCACTTCGAAGTCCCGCTGCTGCACCTGGACTGCGGCGCCTTGTACAACCGCTTCCACGGCGAGAGCGAGCGCAACATGCGCCGGTCGCTGGCCGCCGCCGAGCAGATGGCGCCCTGCGTGCTGTGGGTCGACGAGATCGAGAAGGGGCTGGCCACCGGGGACAACGACGGCGGCACCTCGCGCCGCATGCTGGCGACGCTTTTGACCTGGATGGCCGAACGCAAGTCCCGCGTCTTCCTGGTCGCCACGGCCAACGACATCACCGCCTTGCCGCCCGAGCTCGTGCGCAAGGGCCGGTTCGACGAAATCTTCTTCGTCGACCTGCCCGATGCGGCAACGCGGGCCGAGATCCTGCGCATCCACCTGCGCCGGCGCGAGCTGAAGCCGGAACTCTATGATGTCGAACAGTTGGCCGAGTGCACCCGCGGATTTTCCGGCGCCGAGCTCGAGCACGCGGTGGTTTCTGCCATGTACACGGCCCATGCAGAAGGCGAGGTGCTGACCAACGCGCATATTCTCGACGCGGTGCGCGAAACCCGGCCGCTGTCGGTGGTGATGGCCGAACCGGTTGCCGCCCTGCGCGATTGGGCGCTCGAGCGCGCGGTGATGGCCTGATGGACCCGATGAAGATCGGTCCGTACTGGATAACGCCGGCGCTCGGTCTGGCACCCATGGCCGGCGTCACCGACAAGCCGTTCCGGTTGCTGTGTCGTCGAATGGGCGCCGGGTTGGCGACTTCGGAAATGACCTCGGCCAATCCGCAGCTTCGGGATACCCGAAAGTCCGCCGAGCGGCTGGACCACGCCGGCGAGCCCGGACCGATCAGCGTTCAGATTGCGGGTACCGAGGCTGACCAGATGGCCGAGTTCGCCCGCTACAACGTCGAGCATGGCGCCCAGATCATCGACATCAACATGGGCTGCCCGGCCAAGAAGGTCTGCAGGGCCTGGGCCGGGTCGGCGCTGATGCGCGACGAGCGCCGGGTCGAGGCCATCCTGCGCGCCGTGGTTGGCGCGGTCGACATTCCGGTCACGCTCAAGATCCGCACCGGCTGGGCGCATGACGCGA
>CAYYZR010000378.1:0-2092 GCA_964476005.1 uncultured Halomonas sp. | reverse complement strand
GGCTGGCCTGGATCCGCAACGCCGAGCCCGGCTCTCTGGACGTGATCATCGTCGATTCCACCGACCCGATCGGACCGGCCGAGGGCCTGTTCGGACCGGGATTCGTCGCCGACTGCTTCACCGCGCTGGCCGACGGCGGCATCCTGGTGCAGCAAAGCGAGAGCCCGCTACTGCACCAGCACCTGATTTCGGGCATTCGCCGCAACATGCAAAAGGCCGGCTTCGAGACGATCAGCACGCTGGGCTTTCCCCAGCCCTGCTACCCGTCGGGGTGGTGGTCGTGCACCATGGCTCGCAAGCACGGCATCCTCGCCCCGCCCGACCCCGACCGCTTCGATGCCAGTGGCATCGTCACCCGCTACTACAACCCGGAAGTCCACCGCGGCGCGCTGGCCACGCAAATGCCGTAGCCGTCTTCGACGCAGGAATGCAACAACAGCTCTCGCGAAGGCCGCCGTTGAGCACAGTTTTGTAGCCCGGATAAGCGCGCTGCGCGCATCCGGGGAAGTTGGATGGTTAGAGAGAGAACTGGCCCCGGGTGCGCTTCGCTTACGCAGGCTACGGGAAATTCAGACCGGTTGCGGCAATTCGACTACCGGGAGCGCCACGCGGGCGGCGTGCTGGGTGCTCAGCAGAATGGTTTCTGCTTCGTCGGCGCACTGGCCGCAGCAGTCCGCACAGCCGGTCCGCATCTTCAATTCTTCCAGCGAATCCACACCACGACGCGCGTGTTCGCGGATTTCGCGATCGGTAACAGCATTGCAGACGCATACGAACATGAGTCAATATTAATGGCAATGCGAACGATTGTCAATACATGATTTGAATTAGTCGCATTCATCCACGTTGGCCCTTCCCGTCATTCGCATTACGCCAAAAAAATTGACCTGTGTCATACAAATGCGAATACTTCTCATATACACTCGCAATCACGTTCAATTCATATCGAAGTCAGGAGTGTCTACGTGATTCACCCAGAGCAACATAAAAACAAATGCCCCGCCACGCATCCCCTCATCGGTGCGCTGCTGATGACTGCAGGCATCACTTTCATGGTCTCTTCCGCCCAGGCCGACGAGCCTCAGGCCGGTACCACCGGCGATCGGCATTCGGGACCCGTGGCCGAAGCCGAGCAGTCCGGCGAAATTCCGATGGCGCTGGCGCCGGTCGCCATTCTCGGGTCGGCCGAAGCCGCGCTCCAGGTGCCGGGCGGCGCCACTTTCATCTCGGAACAGGATCTGGAGAAGTTCGAATTCACCGACATCCAGCGCGTGCTGCGCCAGGTACCCGGCGTCTCGATCCAGCTCGAGGACGGCTATGGCCTGAGGCCCAATATTTCGATTCGCGGCACGCCTTCCGACCGCTCCGCGCGCATCACGCTGCTCGAGGACGGCGTGCCGATCGCGCCCGCGCCTTACGCCTCGCCGGCCGCTTACTACTTCCCCACCGCCGGCCGCATGCAGGGCATCGAAGTACTCAAGGGCCCGGCCGCCGTGCTCGAAGGGCCTTACACCACCGGCGGCGCCATCAACATGCTCTCGACCCGGATTCCCGACTCCGCACGCGGCCAGGCCACGTTCGAGGCCGGCAGCCACGGGCACCTCAGGGGCCACGTCTGGTACGGCGACAGCACCGAGCGATTCGGCTACGTGATCGAAGGCCACGAATGGCGCTCGGACGGGTTCCAGAACATCGACCGCTCGAACCGCGACACCGGCCTGAACAAGGGCGACTACACCGCCAAGTTCCGGATCAATACGCCGTCCAGCCGCGAGAACTACCACGCGCTGGAACTCAAGGTCCAGCATGCCGACGAAACGTCCAACCAGACCTATTTCGGCCTGACCGACGCAGATTTCGCGCAAAGTCCGAACCGACGCTACGGGCTGAGCGAGCTCGACCAGATGAACAACGAGCACGAACAGGTGATGATCAGCTACACCGGGCGAATCGGCGATTCCCTACAGCTGCGGGCCACCGCTTACAACAACGAGTACGAGCGCGCCTGGTTCAAGACAGAGGGTATCGATTTCGACGGCAGCCCGGACGCCCAGAACTTTTCGCGCACCAGCTGGTTCAACGTGATCCAGGC
>CAYYZR010000377.1:0-2102 GCA_964476005.1 uncultured Halomonas sp. | reverse complement strand
ACAATGAAACTGATGTGGCCGCATTCGGTCTGAGATGGCAGGGCCAGGATGCCCGTCAGGTTCAGCTCGGCTATCGATTCCGGCGCGACAGCGTCGACCAGGTCGATGTCAGGGCCCGATACCCGGTAACCGGGAACCTGAACCTGATCAGCCGGGTCAATTACTCGTTCAAGGATTCGACCCCGCTGGAGCTTCTGGGCGGCATCGAGTACGAAAGCTGCTGCTGGGCGATTCGCGCGTCGATCAGGCGCTACATTCGCGACCGGGAGTCGGACAAACGCACGGCGTTCTTCATCGAGCTGCATCTGAAAGGACTGGGCAGCCTGGGTCGCCGGCCCTACAACCTCTTTACACGTTAAGTTCAGGAGCAAGAATTCCTTATGAACCAAGCAATCAGATTTTCCGCAATGGTTCTGGCGCTGCTGCTGCCGCTGCTTGCCGGCGCACAGACCTACCAGAAGATGGACGAGATCGTCGCGATCGTCGACGAAGGCGTCATCCTGCGCTCGGAACTCGAGTCGACGATGGACAGCGTGCTGCGCCAGATCCAGCAGCGCGGCGAGCGCCAGCCGCCGCCGCAGGTACTCGAGGAACAAGTGCTCGAGCGCCTGATCATGAACCAGGTGCAGGTCCAGCGCGCCGAGCAGACCGGCATTCGCGTGACCGACCAGGAAGTGGATCGCTCGCTGGCCGATGTGGCGCGCCAGAACCAGCTTACGCTGATCGAACTGCGCCGGGCCATCGAGGCCGACGGCATCGACTTCAACGAGTTCCGCGAGGATGTCCGCAACCAGCTGCTGACCTCCAAGCTCACCCAGCGAATCGTCGAGAGCATGGACCAGGTGACCGATACCGAGGTCGACATGCTGCTGGATTCCGAGATGTTCGGCAGCGATGAATATCACCTCTCGCAAATCGCGATTCAGCTGTCGCCGTCGGCCACGCCGGCCGAACTTCGCGAAGCCGAGCAGCGCATCACCGAGATCCGCCAGCAGATCGTCGACGGGATGGACTTCGCCGAAGCCGCGGTGAACTTCTCCGACTCGCCCGATGCGCTGGACGGCGGTGAAGTGGGCTGGCGCAACCTCAACACGATGCCACGCCAGCTCGCCGACCGCATCCGCGACATGGACGCCGGCGAAATCTCCGAACCCATGCTCGGCAACGGCAGCCTGATGCTGGTCAAGGTCAACGAACGGCGCCCGCGCGGCGAGATCATCGTGGACGAATTCCAGGCGCGCCACATCATGGTCCAGCCGTCGGAACTGGTCTCCGCCGATGATGCGCGCCGGCTGATCGAAGACCTGCACGCCCGAATCCGGGACGGCGCCGAATTCGCCGCACTGGCGCGCGAATTCTCCGACGACGAGCGCACCGCCAACATCGGCGGGCTGATGGACTGGTTCCCCGAGGGCGCCTACGGACAGACGTTCCAGGCGGTCTGCGACAGTCTTGAGCCCGGCCAGGTCAGCCAGCCGTTCCAGACCGGCGACGGCTGGCACCTGGTCATGCTCGAAGGCGAGCGCAGTGCCGACCGCACCGAGGAAGCGCTGCGGGCCGAAGCGCGCGACCTGATCGTGCAGCAGCGCTCCGACGAGGAAATCGACCGGGTGTTGAGGCAGATGCGCGATGAGGCCTACGTCGAAATCCTGCTGTAGGAAACCGCCCCCCATCGACGCGCTGCATTTTCCAGAGGCTTCCTCGGGTGGATAGGTTGCCGGTGCTGATCACCGCGGGCGAACCGGCCGGCATCGGTCCCGAGCTTGCGGTGACCGCAGCCGTCGGCCGGGCTGACCATGTGGTGGTCGCCGACCCGGAATTGCTGGCCGACACGGCGCAACGACTGGGCCGGCGCATCAAGGTCGTGGAATGGCGGCCCGCCGACAATGCGCAAGACGACGACAGGCTGCGCTGCCTGCCCGTAGCGCTGGCCGATACCAATGTTCCGGGCCGGCTGAATCCCCAAAACGCCGGGTATGTACTGGCAACCCTGAAGCTGGCCGCCGAATCCGTCATGCGCGGCGATTTCGCCGCCCTGGTGACCGCTCCGGTCCACAAGGGCGTGATCAACGACGCCGGGCACGCCTTCTCCGGGCATACCG
>CAYYZR010000376.1:0-2103 GCA_964476005.1 uncultured Halomonas sp. | reverse complement strand
GGTTGTCGAGCGAAAACACGATGTAGCCCGAGCGCGCCATGTACTGGTCGACGAGGTGGCGTCGTCCCCACTCATTGACGACCATGCGTGAGGTGGGCCCGCCGTAGACGTGCAGGAATACGGGATAGGTTTCGGATTCATCGAACCCGGTCGGCTTGATCATCCGGTAATGCAGCGGCTGACCGTCCTCGGCTTCGTCGCCAATTTCGATCACCCCGAATTCGGTCGGACGATGCCCCGGCATGAACGGCGCATAAGGATGGCCGGCGTCCACCCGGTTTTCCACCAGCCATGCCAGTCGTTCGCCGTCTGCCGAATGCAGCGAAAGCTGCGGTGGCTGCGCGGTACTGGAAAACGTGTCCAGGTAGGTCCGGCCGCTGGCGGCGAAAGTGATTTCGTGCCAGCCGTCACGGCGCGAGACGCGTTGCACGGCCTCCGGCGTGGCGGTGGCCAGTGACTGCCGGTAGAGGTGCCGCTCGGCCGGGGTGTCGATGCCGGCCGTGAAATAGACCAGCCCGAGGTCTTCGTCCACCGCGGCCAATGCACCGACGGGCCAGCGGCCTTCGGTCAGCGGCCGAATGATCTCGCCGTCCAGCCCGACCAGGTACAGATGCCGGAAACCCGACCGCTCGGACGACCAGATGAAGGCCGACATGCCCTCCAGGAAATGCAGATCGTCGTGCAGGTTGATCCACGTATCGCTATGCTCGCTGACGAGCACGCGCTGGCGTCCGGTTTCCAGGTCGTGCAGCACCAGATCCAGATGCTGCTGGTCGCGTGACTGGCGCTGGAAGCTCAGTCCGCTGCCGTCGGGCAGCCAGTCCACGCGCGGGATATAGATATCCTGCTCCTCGCCCAGTGGAATCCAGTCCGTCTCGCCGGATTCCAGTTCGACGACGCCCAGCCGATAGCGCACGTTCGGCGTCCCGGCATACGGGTAGCGCTGCTCGATGATCTCGATCTTCTCGCCCGAAACCTCGTAGCGTTCGCTGGGTTCGATCGGCGACTCGTCGATCTGCAGGAACGCGATCGCGCTGCCGTCCGGAGACCACCAGTAGCCGGTGGATCGCCCCATCTCTTCCTGGGCGATGAATTCGGCCATTCCGTTCTTGACGGGACCTTCGCCATCGTCGGTCAGCGCCCGGACCTTGCCCGCTTCGACGTCGACCGCCCACAGATCCTGGTCCCTGATGAATGCCACGCTTGCGGCGTCGGGCGAGATCTTGGGATCAAGGTCGAACGTATCGCCGGCGGTCAGCTGGCGGACCTTGATCGGGCTGCTTTCCAGGTCGGCCAGAAAGATGTCGCCGCCCAGCGGAAACAGGATGTGCCGACCGTTGCGCGCCCAACGGTATTCGACGATGCCCCGAAGACCTGAAATACGCGCTCGCTCGCGCCGCGCCTTCTCTGCATCGGACAGTGCCGCGGGCTCGGCGAGCACGTCGTCGGCCGAAATCAGCCGGCGGGTCTGTTCCAGGTCCAGGTTGTATTCCCACAAATCCAGCGTGTCGCCGTCGTCTTGACGTCCCCGCAGAAACGTGACCCGGGTGCCGTCGGGCGACAGCTTCGCCTGCCGCAGTGAAGGCCCCGAAAGCGGAGGCGCGTCGAAAATCCGCTCCAGGGTCAGGGTTGACGAGTCCTCGGGACTTTGTGCCAGGGCGGTGGAAGACATCAGAAGCGCAAGCGTCAGTGTTCGTGCGATCGTCATCGAGTTGGGCCGGGATTGCGGGGAAGTCCTCTATTGTGCAAAGCTCGGCGCAACAAAGCAAACCGAATGAACAGGCCGCGCCGCCGCCCCCGAAAATAAGTCTGCCGTGGTAGATTGAAGGGCTTTTCCGACAAGGGTTATCCGCAAAATGACCTCGAATTCACCAGGCCGTCGACTGCGCGCGCTCGTGACCGAGCAGGCCCCGCTCCAGGTCGTCGGCACCATCAACGCACTGACCGCGCGCATGGCCGAGAAGATCGGCCACAAGGCCATCTACCTTTCCGGCGGCGGGCTTGCCGCCAACTCGCTGGGCCTGCCGGATCTCGGCATCAGCACGCTTGAAGACGTGCTGATCGACGTCAGGCGGATTACCGACGCCAGCGCGCTGCCGTTGC
>CAYYZR010000375.1:0-2125 GCA_964476005.1 uncultured Halomonas sp. | reverse complement strand
CCCGAACAACCGCCGAGCCTGCCGGCTTCGCAAACCGGAGGAAACTGACATCATGTCCGGAACAAACCGAATTTCGACTGGGATCCCGACCAGGATTTCATTCGCACTCCTGCTCTTGCTCGGCAGCGCCTGCGCGCTGGCGCAAATCGCGACCTACCAGCAGGTGATCGATCTCAAGCCCGGCTGGAACGCTATCCATGTGATGGTGGAGCCCGAGGACAACAGAATGGCCACGGTGTTCGCCGACGTCCCCGTCGCCAGCGCCTGGCGCTGGCTGCCAACCGAGGCGGGCGCCCGTTTCGTCGAGGACCCGGCCGAAGGCCTCAAGAACATCGAGGGCTGGTTCGCATGGTTTCCGGAGCCGAGACCCGAAGCCTTTCTTTCAAATCTCTTTCGCGTCAACGCGAATACCTCCTACCTGGTCCGTATCGAAGGCAACCAGTCGCACCAGGTCACCCTGAACGGCCGACCGGAGTTCGTTCCGATCCGCTGGGAAACCGACGCCTACACCCTGACCGGCTTGCCGGTCTCCGAGACCAATCCGCCGACGTTTGCCGAGTTCTTCTCGAATTCCGGCAATCACCGGGGGCAGCCGATATACCGGCTCGACAGCAACGGCCGGTGGCAGGTTGTCAATTCGTCCAGCGAGACGATCGAATCCGGCGAAGCCTACTGGGTCTTCACCAGCGGAAATTCGCGCTACCAGGGTCGCCTCGATCTGGACCTGGAGCAGGGCGAATCGGTCGAATACACCGCGGCGCTGGAGGAAATCCGGGTCGTGCTGCGCAACCAGAGCGATCTGCCCGGTACCTTCCAGGTTCGGCGACTGGGGCCCAACGCGATGCCGCTGTCGTTCCGCGTCGAGGATATCGAGACCGGCGATGTCGGCTGGCCGTTCCTGCCGACCACGCTTGTGCTGGATGCGCCGGCGCGAGGCAACACGTTCCTGACGCTGGGCGTCGTTCGAAGGGACTTCACCGCTTCGCGCATGGAACAGATCCTGGAGATTACCGATGAACTCGGCGAGCGCATCCTGCTGCACGTCGGCGGCAACACCATCCAGCCGTTCGTCGCACCGGCCGGCCTCAATCGGGCAAGCGATTCGCCCAAGGCGACGCGCGCTGGCGATCCGATCATGCTCAGCGGCCTGTGGCTTGGCGAGGTTGAAGTCGACGCGGTCAGCGAATCCCAGCGCGCCGGGGTCATCCCTGAAGACGCGCCGCAGACCTTCTCGCAGCGATTCCTGATCCATGTCGATCTGACCGGCCAGGTAACGCTGCTCAAGGACGTCATCCAGATGTGGCAGGAAGGCACGCGCGTGCCCAGTGCAGACGATCCAACCCTGAGCGAGGTCGATGAACCCGGCCGATTCGTGCTGATTACCGATTCTTCGTTGCTGGGCCTGTACACCGGCGCATCGCTTCGAGACGGCGAGCCGGTCGGCCAGCGCTTCAGCACCGTGGCCTACGATTTCGAAGGCGACACGCTGGCCTTCGACGGGGAGTTCGGCCCCGGCAACCAGATCAGTACGACCTTGGTGATCGAGCCTGAGCTGCCGACCAACCCGTTCCTGCATCGATACCATCCCGATCACGACAACCGCGACGCGCAGTTCCTGAACTTCCGCCAGGAGGCCTACCAGGTCGTGCGCGAGATGCGCCTGACGTTCACCGAGGACGATCCGACCGGCAGCACGCCACCGGGCTGGGGCGAAACGCTGGTCGGCGGTTTCTTCGAGGAGTCGATCACCGGGCTGCACAAGAACACCATTTTCACTTCAGGCGAGTTCCGGCTTCGGCGTATTTCCGCCGTGCCGGTGCTGAACCAGTAGGCCGAGGATTCAACGCATGAGCGATTCGCAAAACAGACCCTTCTTCCCCCGACTCGTATCCGGTCTCGGTCTCGCCGGCATTTTCTGGCTCGCGGGTGCGGTCTCGGCGGCGCAGGCACAGTGGCCGCTGCCGCTGGGCAGCCTGGGCGAGGACGAAGTTGTCGCCGTGAAAGCATCTCCCAGCGGCGACGTGTTCGTCGTCGGCCACTTCAGCGGTGCGATCGAAACCGAAGTGGGCACCGTGACCAGCCA
The DNA here is from genome assembly GCA_964476005.1 of uncultured Halomonas sp. Lineage (GTDB taxonomy): Bacteria > Pseudomonadota > Gammaproteobacteria > Xanthomonadales > Wenzhouxiangellaceae. The sequence continues at coordinate 42 of CAYYZR010000375.1, read as the reverse complement.
GGGGCTGCAGGATATCTTCATCGCGCGCGTCAGCCAGGCCGG
>CAYYZR010000374.1:0-2127 GCA_964476005.1 uncultured Halomonas sp. | reverse complement strand
TGGCCAGCGCGGTGACCCGATAGCGCGTGCGCAGGGCCGAATCGGTCAGGCTCAGACCGCGCAGCGGCGAATCGTCCGGGACGGCCACCCGCACCAGGTGGTCGGTGAGTCGGTACTCGTCGGCCAGTTCGCGTTCGTCCGCGCCCCCGGCGGGCCGATTTCGGTCGCCGCGGTCGGGCACCAGGCGGTGTCCGACCAGGCCGAAGAACGCCAGGCCGACGCCCAGCATGAAAAGTCCCGGCAGCGTGAAGTCGAAGAAACCGAAAGGCCCGGCGCCGGTATCGGCCCTGGCGGCGCTGACGATCAGGTTGGGCGGCGTGCCGATCAGCGTCAGCATGCCGCCGAACAGGCTGCCGAAAGCCAGCGGAATCATCAGCTTCGACGGGCTGACCTTGCGCGCATGGGCCAGCGCGATGACCACCGGAATCAGCACCGCGACCGTGCCGGTGGAGCTGATGAAAGCCGAAAGTGCTGCGGCAACCAGCATCACCGAGATCATCATCGAGCGGATGCCCCTGCCTGCGGTGTGCTCCAGCCAGCGGCCCATCGCGTCGGCCACGCCGGTGCGAAAAAGGCCGCCGCCGACGACAAACAGCCCGGCGATCATGATGACCAGCGGGTGCGAGAAACCGGCCAGCGCCTCGTCGGTATCCACCAGGCCCGCGGCAAACAACGCCAGCAATGCGGCCACGGCCACCAGGTCGAGCCGAAAGCGATTGCTGACGAACAGTGCGAAGGTCACGCCGATTATGGCCAGCAGCACCATCAGGTCTGTGGTCATTGCCGGGCTCCGCGAAGCGATATCGATTCAGCCATGCGCGGATGATACGCAATGCAGGGCTTTGGGATTCAGCCATGCACGGAGCATAAGCAGTGCCGAGCCTTGCGGCAGCGCAGGGGTCGCAGGTGCTACAGACCGATCGCGAACAGCCCGAGGCACAGTAGCAGGCCGGCCACCGGCACCAGCACGGTCAGTGCACCCATGGCCGGATAGGCCCCGGCGTGCGATTCGCCGCAGATGGCGCGGATGGTGGTCACCACGTATCCATTGTGCGGCAGCGAGTCCAGCGCGCCCGACGAGATGGCGACCACGCGATGCAGCTGGTCGGGGTCCACACCCTGGTCGATGTAGTGCGGCCCCAGTATCGGCAGCGCGATTGCCTGACCGCCGGAAGCCGAGCCGGTCATCGCCGCGATGGCCGATACCGCGATCGCCGCCGAGACAAGACCATTGCCAGGCAGGCCGGTGACCCAGACCACGGCCGTATCGAACGCCGGCGCCGCCTTGGCCACGGTGCCGAAGCCGACCACGGCGGCGGTGTTGCCGATCGCGATCAAGGCCCCGGTGCCGCCTTCGGCCAGCGCCTGTCCCGGTGAATGCAGGTGGTTGATGTTGATCGCCGCCGCGGCGATGCAGCCGGCAAGCAGCGCGATGATCAGTGCCGAAGTGCCCAGCATGTCGTGGGTGGTGAACGAGACCGCCAGCACGACCAGCAGCGGCAGCGCCGACAGCGCCGGGTGGGGCAGGTCGCCGCGACCGCTTTCGGGATCGAACTTGCGTTCGTCGAAGGACTCGCCGCGGGCAACCGCCCGGTCGAGCATCCACTTGAGCCAGAAGTAACCCGTGGTGGCCATGAAAATCGCCACGATCAGGCTGGCCTGCCAGGCGGCCAGCGGACTGGAGCCGAGGAACTCCACCGGGATCCAGTTCTGGATCTCCGGCGAGCCGGCCGAGGTCATCGTGAAAGTCACCGAGCCGAACGCCATGGTGGCCGGAATGAACCGGCGCGGCAGATCGGCGTCGCGAAACAGCGCGAGCGCCATCGGATACACGGAAAACGCGACCACGAACAGGCTGACGCCGCCGTAGGTGAGCACGGCGCAGGCGATGACCACGGCCAGCGCTGCCCTTGCGTTCCCCAGACGGCTGATGATCCAGTGCGCCACACTCTCGGCGCCACCGGAAGATTCCATCATCTTGCCGAACAGCGATCCGAGCAGGAAGATGAAGAACCACGATGCGATGAAGCCGGTGAAGCCGTTCATGTACTGGGTGATCAGGTCGGCCTGCCCGGCATCGGCCAATGGAGGCAGCAGCGCGATGTCGCTGGTCAGCGCCACCAGCAG
>CAYYZR010000373.1:0-2135 GCA_964476005.1 uncultured Halomonas sp. | reverse complement strand
ATCGTCATGGTCGGCTGGCCCCGCCCCGAGGTCACCAGGCTGCTGCCGTCGCAGATGAACAGGTTGGGCACGTCGTGCGCGCGATGGAATTTGTCGACCACCGAAGTTTTCGGATCGTTTCCCATGCGGCAGGTGCCCAGCAGGTGCTGCGATACCGGCGGCCAGTCGCCGGAATTCAGCCCCCAGGTCTTGATGGCGCCCGCCGCCTGCATCAAGTCTTCGGACCGGTCCTGAAAGAATTTTGCCGTGGCCAGGTCGTCGGGATGGTCCTCGTAGGTGGTGCGCAGCGCGGGGCGGCCCCAGCGATCTCGCAGTTCGGGATCCAGCGAGACCGAGTTGGTCGGTACGGGCAGGGACGTCGTGTGGCCGACAAACGCCGCGCCGCGGGTGAAGACCTCGTTGAGCGATTGCTTGAACCCCTCGCCCCAGCGGGGGCCGTCCGGCGGGCCTGCCCAGTCGGCCGATGCGATCGGCGTACCGTCGGACGGACAGCGGGAATCGATGCCGCCGCCGCCATAAAATCCGAGCGACGAATCCAGCGAGTAGAAATCATGGATGACCCGCGTCGTGGGAATGCTCTTGTATGCGTTGACCGGGTGTTCGAACGTGCCCACGACCCATGACCAGCCGTTGAACATCAGGTTCTTGCCGACCATGCCGCTGGCGTTCGCCAGGCCGTCGGGAAACCTTCCGGATTCCGACAGCAACAGCAGCCTCGGCGTTTCCGCGCCGTTGGCGGCCAGCACCACGGTTTTCGCCTTTTGCATGTGCTCGACACCGGCGGCGTCCCAGTAGACGACGCCTGTAGCACGGCCGGCTTCGTCGGTTTCGATGCGAGACGCCGTGCACAGGGTTCTGATTTCACAGCGACCGGTCGCCAGCGCCTGGGGGATCATCGCCGCCAGCGTCGACGACTTGGCCGAAACTTCACAACCGAAGCCCCAGCAGAAGCCGCAGTGCATGCAGGGGGGTCGGCCGTTGTGGACCTTCGAGAGGATGGCGACCGGGGCCGGGTAGGGATGGTAACCGAGCTTCTTGCCGGCCCGCTCGAGCAGCACGCACGGCGACTTCACCGGCATCGGCGGGCACGGGTAGCCCCTGGAGCGGGGCGGGTCGGAAGGCCCCTCGATACCCGAGACGCCGATTTCCCAATCCACCTTCGTGTAATAGGGCTCGAGGTCCTGATAGGTAATGGGCCAGTCGTCGAAGCTGGTGCCGGCGATGGGGCCGAGCAGGCTTCGCTCCTTGAAATCGACTTCGCGGAAACGCCAGTAGTTGGCCGCGAAATGAACGCTGCTGCCGCCCACGTTATGCGCATACTGCAGCACCGTGGTGTCGCTTTTCATGGCGGTTTCCGCCTCGGTTTTCCTGAACGTCTGCGGATGCCCCTGGCGCGCGCCCCAGGTCAGCTCGCCGTGGGTCTTGTACATCAACTCGTCGTGCCGGAAATCGCCCGGCTTGAGATAAGGCCCCTGCTCGAGTACGACGACGGAGTGGCCGGCCATCGAAAGTTCGCGCGCGATGACGCCGCCGGCGGCACCGGAGCCTACGATGACGAAGTCCACCTGTTCGCTTGTGGGGAAGACCTTTGCGCTCATGCCTTACTCCCCCTTTTCTGCGTAGTCGGCATCGTAGTGGCCGAACGGTGGTTGGGTACCGTGAGGCCCTTCGAAACCGATCAGTTTCCAGCCGACCCGGTCGCGGTTACCGCCGTGCGAGGGATCGCAGAACGTGCCGGCGATGGTCAGGAAACGCAGCGTTTCGAAAAACGCCGTATCTTCGATGGCCTGCAGTGCCTCGATCTGGCGGCTCTCGCTCAGATCTGCGAATGATGCTGTGTCGTAGGCTTCAAGAATATCGGCGTGAAGGCTGAGCAGGCCCTTGCGCATCGGGCCCAGGATTTCCGGCTCGATGTCGGCAAGGACCGTGTCGATGAAGTAGATCACGCCGGCCTCGCGCGCGCCGGGCGAGTCACCGGAAGGTATGATCTGCGCCGCAATGGCTTCGAACTCGATCGCCTCTTGTGGAGACAACACGCGGAAACCGGATTTGAGCGTCGCCGCACTCGCCGCCACGCTCGCCGTCGCCAGGATGGTCGGCATGCTCAGCGTGAGCCAGGAACCGCCCAGTGCCGA
>CAYYZR010000372.1:0-2142 GCA_964476005.1 uncultured Halomonas sp. | reverse complement strand
TTGACCCCTTGTCTTGTTTGCACTTGTCTTGACTGTGTCGATGCCTGGTGCAACAAATGCCGTCGTTGTCCGGGCTGGCGCGAATAGGGCTGGAATGCGAGCCACGTCACATCTATACTGGCCGCAGGTGGCGCGCGATGCGGGCATGACCAGGTACCCAGGCGAATTCAGCCAATCACCACAGGAAAACAAGAATGAAAATTGAAACTTCTCACTTCGCGGCAGCGGCGCTTGCCCTTTTTGCGACGCTGTCCGTCGGGGGCGCTCGCGCGCAGGACCAGTACGTCCAGCAACTGCTGGCTCAGCTGGAGATCGCTGCCTATCCATTTGCGTCAGCCGGCTACTATGGAATTCTGGGCGAGGGCGGTGCGCTGGGCCACCAGACCTACCAGGATTTCCGCGTCACGCTGAACGCGGGCTCGGACTACGCAATTCTGGGCGTCTGTGACGAGGACTGCTACGATCTCGACGTGGCGCTCTACAACCTTAGCGGAAACCTGATCGTGGCGGACACCACAGAAGACGCTGCGCCTCTGGTGCCGTTCACGGTGACCGAGAGCGGCAGCTTCACGTTGCGCGTCACGATGTACAACTGCGGAGTAGAGCCCTGTTACTTCGGCGTGGGCGTCTACAAGCGCTGATTTGAAGAAGTACGGGATGCCGTGATCGACTGACGCGGTCGCGGTCATTCCCCCGGACGATCCGTGGCTTGGGCGTGGCACGATGCGTCTGATTCGGCCGCGAGGTGTCTCTGCGGCGCTCCCTGACAAGGGGGCGTCGCGCGTTTGCCGGGCCTCGAAATGTGCAGCGGCCGTCCCGGGTATCGTTGGCACGGCGTGCCGCACTGCTCGGCATCGATCAGCGCCAATACCTTTCCGCGCGGCATTTCGTCGGTCGCGCGGCCTTTCGATTGACCCACGTCAATACAGTTCCGGCCCATCGGGCGCATAGTTTCATGGGACTTCCGACAGGAGTCGTCGCATGAACGAAGAAGGGAGAACCCTTACCGATAGCGCGCTGCGCCAGGTGCTCGAATCCGAGACCCGGGCGCGGCGTCGTATTGCCGAGGAACAGGAGAAAGCGGCCGCTGCGCTCGAGGCCGCGCGGGCCGAGGCGCGGCAGATCGAAACAGACGCGGTCGAAGAGGCCCGGGAATGTCAGTCTGCATGCGCCGCCGAGGCCGAATCCCGGCTGGCGGGGCTGCGCGAGGAGGCCGAGTTGCGACTGGCCGGCATCGAGTCCGAATCCATCCTGCCGCAGATCAAGGCCGTCGCCGAGGCGGTGGCCCGCGAACTTGCAGGCCTGGAAACCGCTGATGACAAGGAAACCGCCGACGACCAGGAGCGCGGGCCACGCGGGACGAAGGAGCCTGCGTGAGTACCGCGTTCGCTTATGCATTGACGCGGCTGCATGCACGCATTGCCGATCGACCCGGCGATCACGAGCGCAGGCGGCTGGCGGCGGTTGACGACTTCGGCCATTTCCTCCAGCTGGCCGCACGCGGCGGATTCGGTCCGTGGCTCAAGAACCTGGGCACTACCAGCGGGCCCCATGGCGTGGAATATGCGCTGCGCGAGGCATGGCGCGGGCGGATCGACGAACTGGCCGGCTGGCTGCCGACGCGCTGGCGGCCGGCGGTCGGTTGGCTGCGACTGGCACCCGAATTGCCGATGCTGGCCGAATTTCTGCAGCACGGCCGCCGTCCGGCGTGGACCGGGCTCGACCAGCGCTGGACGCGTCTTCCGGCCGAGCCGGAGGCTTTGCGGGCGAATCTGATCGAAAGCTGGTCGGAGCTGGAGCCCTTCGGCAACGACGAACTCGCCCAGGCCTGGCTGGCCCGGGCCCGGGCGTTGCTGCCTTCGGTGGACGCACGCAGCGCGAAGACCCTCGAGGCCTTGCTGGCGGCCCAGCTCGAGCCGGGCCGCGCCGGTTGGCTGATGCGGGTGTTCCGGCGCGATCCGGGCGCCCCGGTGAAGGTGTTCGCCTATACCGGGCTGGAAAGACTGGATTTCGAATTTCTGCGCGGCCAACTGGTACGCAGGCGGTTGCAGATGCAACCGCCGCAGGACAGGGAGGCAGCCTGATGCTTCGCACCGTCCCCGCACGCTGGTTCGAACTGCTGGTGCCGCGCGAATCGGTCGC
>CAYYZR010000371.1:0-2150 GCA_964476005.1 uncultured Halomonas sp. | reverse complement strand
TCCAGTTCGTGAAACAGCGCCTCCAGGCGGCGAAAACGATCGCTTGAATTCACCTTGTGCGTCTCCTCAATCAATCACCCTGCTTGAATTCTTCGATGGACCAGAGCTGCCTGGCGGCGCGAATCGCGCTCTGACCCTGCGCGCAGCCAGGCTCAAGCGTACACGCATTCGCCGCGAGACGAGATATTTTGGCCATCACTGGTGCGGCAATCAGGGCAGCGTTCCCAGCACCCTCGCCCCATCTTCGGTCCAAAGCGCCGGGCTACCAGGGTCCGCCGCGAACCAGGCGAACCGCATGCTGGGTGGTAGTTGCCGATGGCTCGACTCGGCCGTCGACGAAGTCCACGAACCAGGCCTGATCGACCGCGTCGATGACAGGCGAGCCGGTCCAGTAGGTGCCGGCCGGGGCGGCCGGGAATGCAACGCCGTTGAGTGCCGGCGCGAAGCAGCGCGCCTCGACTATCGAAGCCAGTTCGTTCCGGTTCGGCAACCGCCAGTCATCGAAGTCGGCCTGTTGGTGGACGTCGGCGGCCGCCAGGGCGGCGGACCAGCTCAGCAGGTCCGGTGCGCCGCTGCAGCTCGCGCCGTCCCAGCTCTGACCCAGCGCGCAGCGCTGCCAGACTCTACGCGTCGGTCGATGCCGAAGAGTACCGTCGGCGAGCGCCTCGAACGCACTGGCCGGTGTGGTCGGCACGACCCAGGGGTTTTCATTGCCCATCGCGCACTGTGCGTGGGTCGACTCCAGCGGCATCATCACCAATATCGTCGAAGCCAGCATCAGCAGCATCGCGCTTCCATGGCTCCGGAACCGCGCACAGGCTCTACCAGTTGCCGCGTAGTTGCTTGTTGGCGTAGTCTCGTTTTTCATATCAGGGTATCTCTCGCACCAGCCGGACCTTCAGCCCGGTCGATTTCAGGTCCACGCCCCAGCTACCGTCGCTGAACGCCACCTGCCAGGCCGAGGCAGGTTGAGCCGCCATCGGCGTGCGACTCCAGTAAGCGCCGTCGGTCCACGGGAAGTACTCGATCGCAATCGCCGGATCGCGGGTGCCGGCATGCACCAGGGTGGAAAGCTCGGCCCGAGTCGGCATGCGCCAGTTCCCCGAACCGCACAGCACGAACGCGTTGATCGCATCTGCCTTGCTCTGTGTGTCACAGGCACTGCCGGAACAGACCCCACCATCCATGACACCGGCATCGCCGCCATTGCTCTGGCTGTCGCTCTGGAACCAGCTATAGGTGTGCTCATGGTGACGCGGGTCGAACGGGTCGTCGACGTGCACTTCCCACATCAGTCCGCTGTGGTTATCGACTACGCAAGCCCATTCGGCCGCCGAAGCGGACAACAACCTGCCGTCCAGGTCGATCTTGATCAAGTCGAAACCGGCGGGCCCGGCGTCCAGCTTCTCGAGCAGCCCTAGCCGCGCTTCGGCATCCCGCCCGTATTCGGCATCCTGGCCCGGCAGACCTGCCACCGGGCAGTCGCCCGAAGCGCCGCCGACGCAGGTCTGGATGCCGGTGTCGCCGATCTGGCCCAGCGCGCAGCGCGGAATGGTGCCGACGCCGCGACGCGCTTCGAAGCCACCACGGAACAGTTCGCAGGAATCGGGGTTCAGCGGGCCGGGCGGGTCCGGCGGCGGTTGCTTGACCTCGACTTCCAGCACCACGTCGTCGATCGCCACGGTGGTGAGCGTATCGGCCGAGGCCCCGACCAGCGCCGCGCTCAGCGTCAGCGCCTCGCCGGCAGCAACGCCGAGCAACGGAATGCGTAGCGTGGCGCCGTTCAGCGTGACGCCGGGACCAAGGTTGAAGCCAGCCGGAACCGCGGTCGAATTGGCGGTGGCCGAAGCGCCGGCGCGGAAGCTGGCCGCACGGCTCAAGCCGGTGCTGCCGGTCAGATGAACGTCGAAAGCTTCGGGAATGAAGCCGCCGTCGGACGCGAACTGCGGCAGTTCGGCGATTCGAAGACGAAGCGCGACCAGGCCGTCGGGAGCGGTGAAGCTCTGCGACAACCCGGCATGGAACGCCGCACCCTTGACGATGCGCGCCGCGCCACTGACGACCTGGACCGTGCCGGGTGGCGCGGAGGGGTCGGGTGAGACCTCGACCGTCCACTCGGTCAGGCCCTGGCTGAAATCGCCGTTGGGCAG
>CAYYZR010000370.1:0-2164 GCA_964476005.1 uncultured Halomonas sp. | reverse complement strand
AAGGCGCGTGTATTCGAACAACTGGGACGAAAGGATCCCGCGCGAACTTGTCTGAGCGCGACGGCTCATCGCCCGATCCCGAAAAGATCGGCCAGACGTCGTGGCACGCCCTGTCGCGCGATGACGTGGCTTCGCGCCTGGCATCCGGCGACGAGGGCCTGAACGACGACGAGGCGCGATCGCGCCTGGAGCGCTTCGGCGCCAACCGTCTGCCCGAGGAGGACCGTCCCGGCCTGGTCGCCATATTCCTGCGCCAGTTCAAGGATCCGCTGATCTATGTCCTGCTGATCGCCGGCCTGGTGTCGCTGGGCATCGGCAACATCAACAACGCGCTGTTCATATTCGCCGTGCTTGCGATCAACTCGATCATCGGCACGCTGCAGGAAGGGCGCGCCGAGAAATCTGCCGCGGCGCTGCAGGAGATGATCCGCACGAAGACGCGCGCCGTTCGCGGCGGAAATCGAAAAACGGTGGATTCCGACGAACTGGTGCCCGGCGACTTTGTCCTGATCGAGGCCGGCACCGCAATCCCGGCCGATATCCGACTGGTCTCGGCCAGGGGCCTGCAGGTCGACGAATCGCCGCTCACGGGCGAATCGACCCCGGTGGGCAAGAATGCCGATGAGACGCTGGACGAGGACGCGGTCGTCAGCGATCGCAGCAACATGGCGTTTGCCGGAAGTACGGTACTCGACGGCGAAGCGCGCGGATATGTCTGTGCGACCGGCGAGCATACCGAGGTCGGCAAGATCGCCGAATCGCTCGCCGAGAGCGCCTCGCAGGCGCCGCCGCTGGTGTTGAAGCTGCGGCGCTTCACGCGCCAGATCGCGCTGCTGGTGCTGGCCGCGATCGTCATCCTGTCGGTCACCCAGTTTCTGCAGGGCGTCGATCCGACCCGGCTGTTCTTCCTCGGCGTGGCGCTGGCGGTATCGGCGATTCCGGCCGGGCTGCCGATCGCCATCACGGTGGCCATGGCAGTCGCCACCCGGCGCATGGCCGATGTCAACGTGATCGTGCGGCAGCTTCCCGCGGTCGAGGGACTGGGTTCGTGCACGCTGATCGCCAGCGACAAGACCGGCACGCTCACGGCCAACACGCTCACGGTGCGGCGACTGCAGCTTCCGGACCAGGACGAGCTGCGGGTGTCCGGCGACGGTTACGAAACCGACGGCGAAATCACCGTGGATGAAGACCAGGCAGATGAGCCGGAACCGGACGATTCACAGCAGGATCAGGCCAAGGCACTGGCGGTCGCAGGTGCATTGTGCAACGAGGGCGAGATCGGCGAAAGCAACGGCGACATCGAGACCGACGGCGACAGCATCGACATCGCTTTCCTCGTGCTCGCCGCGAAACTGGATCTCGAGCGCGGCGAACTTCTGGAGAAGTACCCGGAGATCGATCGAATTCCGTTCAATGCCGATCGCCGGTTCGCCGCGACCTTCAACGACGTGGACGGAACGCCCACGGCGCACGTCAAGGGTGCCGCCGAGGTCGTGCTCGGCATGTGCGGCGACTGCGATGCCGACACGCTGGCCGAACGCGAGAATGCACTGGCCGAGCGCGGCTACCGGGTGCTGGCGCTGGCTCGCGGAGAGGTAAAGGAAAAAGACGGCGAATACGAAGCCGACGACCTGAGGGGCCTGGAATTCCTCGGCTTTGCCGCGCTGATCGATCCGATTCGCGCCGAGGTGCCCGACGCCATCAAGCGCTGCCGGCGCGCCGGTGTGGAAGTCCGGATGATCACCGGCGACCACCCCGCGACCGGCATGAGCATCGCGCGCGATCTCGGCATGGCCGACGAAGACGACGAGGCGGTCACCGGCGCGGAATTGCGCGAACTGGAAGACGATCCCGACGCCCTGCGCGAGAAGATCCGCAAGGCCAGGGTTTTCGCCCGGGTGGAGCCGGCCCAGAAGAACGTGATCGTGGATTGCCTGCAGGAGGCCGGCGAACTGGTTGCCGTTACCGGCGACGGCGTCAACGATGCCCCGGCCTTGAAGGCAGCCCATATCGGCGTGGCCATGGGCGAAGGCGGCACGGACGTGGCGCGCCGCGCGTCTTCTCTTATTCTCACCGACGACAACTTCGCTTCGCTGGTCGACGGGATCGAGCAGGGACGCGGCGCCTACGACAACGTGCGCAAGGTCACCTGGCTGCTGCT
>CAYYZR010000369.1:0-2178 GCA_964476005.1 uncultured Halomonas sp. | reverse complement strand
CAAGACTCTCGTCAAGACTCTCGTCAAGACTATCAGATCGAAATCGCTGCAAGCGGTCTCGACCATCCATGGTCCATCGCATGGTTGCCCGACGGAAGGACTCTGGTGACCGAGCGAGCGGGAAGGCTTCGCATGATCGTCGACGGCGAATTGCTGGAAACCCAGATAGGCGGTCTGCCAGACATCTACGCGGCAAGCCAGGGCGGATTGTTCGAAGCCCTGCCCCACCCCGAATTCGCTACCAACGGCCTGATCTACATTTCGTTTGCACACGGCACACCCGGGGCCAACGCGACGCGCGTGATTCGTGCCCGGCTCGAAGGCCACCGCCTGACAGACCGGGAGATCCTGTTCACCGCATCGCCGATGAAGGACACGCCGGTGCACTACGGCGGCCGCATGACTTTTCTGCCGGACGGCACTTTATTGATCGGCCTGGGCGACGGCTTCGACTTTCGCGAACAAGCCCAATCGCTGGATAACCACTTCGGCAAGATCGTGCGGATCAATGCCGACGGTTCGGTGCCGGCGGACAACCCGTTCATCAATACCGAAGGTGCACTGCCGGAGATCTACAGCTACGGCCATCGCAACGTGCAGGGTCTGTTGTACGACGCGGAATCCGGCAGGATCTGGCAGCACGAGCACGGCCCGCGCGGCGGCGACGAGATCAACCTGATCCGCCCCGGTGAAAATTACGGCTGGCCGGTTGCCACCCATGGTATCGATTACTCGGGCGCCATTGTTTCGCCGTTCGAGACTCGCCCGGGGATGGTCGATCCGCTGCTGGTCTGGACGCCTTCCATCGCACCTTCGGGCATGACCCTGTATCGTGGCGAACTGTTTCCGCAGTGGACGGGCGACCTGTTTGTCAGTGCGCTTGTCGCCCGCGAACTGAGGCGGGTCGAAGTCGTCGACGGCGCCCCGGGCGAGCAGCACGTGTTGTTGGCCACCCCCGGCGAGAGGCTGCGCGCCGTCAGGGCCGGGCCGGACGGCGCCCTCTACGTGCTAACCGACGCCGAGGACGGCAAGGTGCTTCGGATCAGCCCGAAGCAGCCGTGACCGCCCCCGCCCGGTCGGCCTCGGGCACTTCGATCAGGCGGCCGCTGCCGCAGTCGTAAATCATGCCGTGGATCGGGATGGTTCCAGGCACAAGAGGATGATTTCGAATCCGGCGCACGTCATCGACCACCGCCTGTTCCCGATCGGCAATCGTCAGCCACTGGACAAACCGTCCGTCCACGCTGCCGGGACCGGCGCCGTGATCGTGCCAGCCGTCGGCGTCAACGGTCGCCGTCTCCAGGCTGGATTCCAGCAAGCCGGCCATGGTGTCGTTGTCGAAGGTTTCCATGCCGCAGTCGGTGTGGTGGATCACGAACCATTCGCGGGTGCCCAGCAGCTTGTACGAGATCACCAACGAGCGGATCGCATCGTCGCTGGCCCGGCCGCCGGCGTTTCTGATCACGTGCGCGTCGCCTTCGCTCAGACCGGCGAATCTTGCAGGGTCCAGTCTGGCATCCATGCAGGTCAGAACCGCGAAACGTCTGCCCGGCGGCATCGGCAATTCGCCTTTGTCACCGAATCCTTCGGCGTACGACTCGTTTGCCGTGATGATTTCTTTGCGCAAGTTGCTCATCAGCTCTCCTCGGAGAATCAGGCGTTGAATGAAATGAGTTCTTATCCATCAGAATGACCGGTCCGGCGTGAAAACCTTGCAAATCTGACGAAATCGTGACGCGATCAGGCGTCGGAGGGCTTCAACGCGTCCAGCGCCGCATTCCAGGGGAGCAAGGCATTGCGCCTGCGCGACGGAAAGCGACCTACCGCCCGAAGCGCGTTGATTTCACCAAGAAGGGGCGCATCGGGTCGATCCTGCGCTTCCAGCAGCGTCTCGAAGAGCTCGGCTGCAGGACCGATTTCCTCGATGCGACGGCCCGATAGCCAGCGGCTCAGCATCGAGGCTGACGCCGTAGTGATCGCGCAGGCCTCGCCGGACCAGCTAGCGGCGGCCACGCGGCCGTCTTCGACGCGGATCCAGACCTGGATATCGTCGCCGCAAAGCGCATCCAGTCCGTGCGCCGAATGCGTGGCATCGGGCATCTCGCTATGGTTGTGCGGCGCGCGATTGTGCTCGAGAATCTTCGACTGGTAGAGCTGATCGAGTGACATGGCCCGATT
>CAYYZR010000368.1:0-2214 GCA_964476005.1 uncultured Halomonas sp. | reverse complement strand
CCGAGGCATCGGCCAGGTACTCGCGCTGGCGCGAGACGGCGGCCTGGATCCAGCGGCCGAAGAACAGCCCGATGTAGCCGACCAGCATGACCGCCAGCGCCACGGCCACGATGGCGCCGGCGTTCTTGTTGCGACCACGACTGAAGCGCATCGAACCGAGCATTCTTCGACCGGCCACGGCCAGCACGAGGATGCCGAACAGGATGCCGATCAGCCGGATGTTCAGGCGCATGTCGCCGTTGAACACGTGGCTGAACTCGTGCGCGATGACGCCCTGCAGCTCCTCGCGGTTCAATGTTTCCAGGGTGCCGCGCGTGACCGCTACCGCGGCATCGGCCGGCGACCAGCCGGCGGCGAACGCGTTGATTCCCGGCTCGTGTTCGAGCACGAATACCTGCGGCACCGGCACGCCCGAGGCGATCGCCATTTCCTCGACCACGTTGAGCAGTCTCCGGCGCAGTGGATCGTTGCTGTCGCCCGTCACCTCCACACCGCCCAGTTCCCGCGCAACCTGTGCACCGCCGCCGCGCAGCTGGGCCGATCGGTAGGCGCTGGCCAGCACTATGACAAGCACGGTGGCGAGCGACGTCCACAGGACGACCTGCCCGTTGGCCAGCCAGAAACCCGGCGAAAACCAACCGTGCTCGGCCGATGGAAAGCGGCCGAACACACCCAGCATGACCAGGTTCATTGCGATCACGATGGCAAGGACGGCAAGCATGAAAACCAGGACCAGGATCCTGGTCTGCTTGCGTGCCTTGTCCTGGTGTTCGAAGAAGTTCATAGGCGCGACTTTGTCGCGAGTTTTCAGAGAAAAGTTTTCAGTTTTCAGCAATCACCGCGAACGGGAATCGGTTTGCCGTCGGGCTCACCGTATCGATTGCTGAAAACTTCGAACTGAAAACTGAAAGCTCGGTTCAGCCGAAATCCACCTTGACGGCTTCGCGCTTGACCGGGTCTTCGATTTCGAGCATCTCGGCCGGGCCGAAGCCGAACGGGCCGGCGATGAAATTATTGGGTACCGACTCGCGCAGGATGTTGTAGTTCATGACCGCGTCGTTGTAGGCCTGGCGGGCGAACGCCACCTTGTTCTCGGTGGTCGTGATTTCCTCGGTGAGCTGCATCATGTTCTGGTTGGCCTTCAAATCGGGATAATTTTCCGAAAGCGCGAACAGACGGCCCAAGGCGCCGGAAAGCCCCTGTTCGGCCTGGTTGAGCTGGCCGACGGCATCCGGGTCTCCGGGATTCTGAGAAGCGTTCTTCAGACCGGTGACCGCGGCGTTGCGCGCCTGGATCACCGCTTCGAGCGTGTCCTTTTCGTGCGCCATGTAGCGCTTGGCGACTTCGACCAGATTGGGGATGAGATCGTAGCGTCGCGTCAGCTGTACGTCGATCTGCGCGAAGGCGTTCTTGTAGCGATTTCGGGCCGTGACCAGGCGGTTGTAAATGGATACGGCAAATACGACGATCAGCGCGATTGCGCCCAGGACGATCCATTCCATTGCAGGTACTCCCCGAGTTGTAAGCCCGTAGTCTACTCAATTCCAGCCGTCGGATACAGCCGCCGGATTCAGCCGCGAAGCTGCTTTTCCAGCCTGGCCCAGGTATCGCGCAGCGTGACCGCACGGTTGAAGACGGGATGTTCGGTGCTGGAGTCGGGATCGGCGACGAAGTAGCCGGTGCGCTCGAATTGGTAGTGCTCACCGGGCTTCGCGTTTTCCAGACCGGGTTCCAGCCGGGCGCTGCCGATGATCTGCAGCGATTCGGGATTGATGTGTTCGACGAAATCGCGTTCCTTGTCGCCGGCTGGGTGCGGCACCGAGAACAGACGGTCGTAGAGTCGCACTTCGGCCTCCACGGCATGCTCGGCCGAAACCCAATGAATGGTGCCCTTGACCTTGCGATCGGCGCCGGGGAGGCCTGAACGCGATTCGGGATCGAAACTGCAGTGCAGGGCCTCGACGTCGCCGGAGGCGTTCTTGACCACCTCGTCGCAACGGATGATGAATGCGTTACGCAGACGCACTTCGCCCCCTGGTTTGAGACGGAAGAACTTCTTCGGGGCATCGATCATGAAGTCATCGCGCTCGATCCAGATTTCGCGGGTCATCGGAACCTTGCGCGTACCCAGCTCTGGGTTCTGGGGATGGTTGGCGGCTTCGAACCACTCGGTCTCGCCTTTGGGAAAGTTGGTCAGGACCACCTTGATCGGCT
>CAYYZR010000367.1:0-2217 GCA_964476005.1 uncultured Halomonas sp. | reverse complement strand
CCGCCCGACAGCTGACGGGGATAAAGATCGCGCTTGTCCCCGATTTCGAAGCGGGTGAGCATCTCCTCGACGCGCGCCTTGCGTTCGGCGCGCTTCAGGTCGCGGTAGGTCAACGGCAGCTCGAGGTTCTCGGCCACGTCGAGGTCGTCCAGCAAATGGTATTGCTGGAACACGAAGCCGACGGATTCGCGCCCGAGCTTCTGGCGCGCCGCCGGCTTGAGCTTGTCTATTTGCTGATCGCCGAAGCGGTATTCACCGCTCCAGTCATGATCCAGCATGCCGAGAACGTTCAGCAGCGTGCTCTTGCCCGAACCCGAAGGCCCGACGACGCTGAGGAATTCGCCGGGCAGAAGATCCAGATCGATATTCTCCAGCAACGCTACCTGCACGCCCTTGTGCCGCACCGTTTTCGAGACCCCGCGAAGCGAGATGATCGGAGAGGCCGTCGAATTCCGGCTCTGATCATTCATCGCGCAGCGCCTCCGGCGCCGATCGCACTCGTGGCCAGCGAGACCACCGATGTCAGCGTCAGTAAGGGGGCCTGGACGAACTGGCGAAACCCGGCTTGAAGATCGTCGGAAAACAGCGTCATCGAGGTCTCCTGAAAAGGTCAATTGAGAAAAGGCGTTCAGACATATCGGATTCGGTTCATCATTGGTGATGAAGCGCCTCGATGGGATCGACCCGGGCGGCCCGCCGGGCCGGCAGCAGACACGCGGCGATTGCGACAATGGCAAGGAATAGCGCCACGCCGCCGAAAACCATCGGATCGAGGCGATCGATGCCGTAGAGCTGGTTCTCGATCAGCCGCGTCAGGCCGACGGCCGCGACCAGTCCCAGTCCGATGCCGATGGCCACAAGCAAGCCGCTTTGGCGCAGCACCAGCGTCATGATGTCGCTCATCCGTGCACCCAGCGCAATGCGCATCCCCAACTCTGACGTGCGTTGCGTGATCGAGTAGGCCAGCACCCCGTACAGGCCTACCGCGGACAGCGCCAGGGCGACGACCGAAAATACGATCAGCAGCAGCATGGGCGCGCGGCGAACCTGCAGCGAGACATCGATCAACTCCTGCATGGTCTGGACCTGGCCCAGCGGCAACTCCGGATCTACTGCGTGCACGGCCTCCCGAAGCTGGGCAATGACCGAAGCCGGATTGACGGCGGTACGAATCACTATTGTCGGGCCGCTTACCGAAGATTGGCGAAACGGCAGGTAGTAGGTTTCCTTTTCGCTGGTGCCGGCCAGCCCCTCGTGCTTGACCGCACCGACCACGCCGACGACGCTGAACCACTGGGGATTTTCCTCGTCGTCGAAGCCGATGCGCCGTCCGATGGGGTCGACGTCGGAAAAATATTTTTCGGCGAGTACCTCGTCGATGATGGCGGGGGGGTTGCCGGAATCGTCTGCCGGTTCGAACAGCCGGCCCCGCAAAAGGGGAATCTGGAGCGCCTCGAAGTATCCGCCGTCGACCCGCCGGATCATGCCGTGCGGCGCGTTGACGCCTGGTGGAGGCGTGTAACCCTCGATGTCATACGAAGCCTGCGAATTACCCCCTCCGAATGGGGCGGTGTTGGTCATCCCCACCGCGGTTACCCCGGGAATCGCGCCCAGGCGACCGATCAACCGGTCGTGGAAATCCTGGACCGCGGCGGTCGTCGCGTAGTCGTTCTCGGGCATCGACAGCGAGGCGGTCAGAACGCCCTCGGCATTGAACCCGGGGTTTGTATCCTGCAGCTTTGCAAAGCTCAGGATGAGCAGCCCGGACCCGACAAGCAGGACGGCGGCGATGGCGACCTGCGCGACGACCAGCCCGCTGCGTGTAACACCAGCGCCTTTCGAGCCGGTGGTGGTGCGACCGGATTCCTTGAGCGTGGCGGCGGTATCTGCGCCGGCGGCGCTCAGCGCAGGAAACACCCCGAAAACCACGCCGGTCAACAGGCCGAGACCGAGTGTGAAGACCAGCACGCTCGCATCGAGCTGCACGTCGAACAGCGCGTTGCTCGAGCCCAGCCCGGTCGCAATCATGAACTGAAGACCGGCGTAGGCCACGCCGATGCCGACGACTGCACCGGCCAGGGACAGCAACATGCTCTCGGTCAACAGCTGGCCTACGAGTCGGCGACGGCCGGCCCCCAGTGCGGAACGAATGTTGAGTTCGCCCTGGCGCGCCGTGACCCTGGCCAGCATCAGGTTGGCCACGTTGGCGCAGGCGAT
>CAYYZR010000366.1:0-2218 GCA_964476005.1 uncultured Halomonas sp. | reverse complement strand
CCGCATCGGTGTCGTAGATGTGCTGTTGCAAGCCGACCCAGACGTGAGCCACCCCCAGGCGGACCGTGCCGCGAATCTCGGCGACTTCGTCGAGCTGGGCCAATTCCTCTTCCAGCGGGTCGAGCACCAGCCGCTCGATTTCAGCCGGGTCGGCACCGGGCCACTGGACCAGGATCTGCCCGTAGCGGTATGGAAAAAACGGGTCTTCCTGGCGGTTCATCTGCTGCCAGGCCAGTGCACCGATAAGCGACAGCAACACGACGAAGGCCAGGATCAGTCGGCGGCGTTGCAGGGCAAAGAAAATTGCCGTTGTCATCGAACGATCCGCACCGGTTCGCCGTCGAGAAGGTTGGACTGACCCGCCACGACGATCCGGTCGCCGGCGGTCACGGGCCCGAACACCTCGACCCAGCCCTCGGCCAGACGGCCGAGCTGTACCGAAACCTGCTCGGCGCGGCCTTCAGCGACTCGGAACACCCGGCCGTAGCCGGTACCCGGGTCGATGACTGCAGCCAGCGGTACTGACGCAGCGCTTTGCGCCGGCAGCTCGAGAATGGCGTAGACCGGTGCACCCTGGCGGGCGGCGCTGCTGTCGGCCGGGTCGATCGCGATGACGACAGGCACCGGAGCGCCGGGCGCGCCGCGCCCGAGTTCGCGTATGTGGCCGGAAAGGCGCACGCCGCTTTCCTTAAGCAATATCTCGGCCTGATCGTCGACCGTCATCCGGGCGGCGGTGGCCGGACGCAGCTGTACTTCCACTTCAAGGGCCTCGCCGGTCAGCATCATGACCGGCTGTCCGGCGCGCACGAAGTCGCCGGGCTCGGCGTGAAAGCGGGCGACCCGGCCGTCGAACGGTGCACGCAGCGCCGCGTCGTCGAGCTGGGCGCGCGCCTGGTCCAGGCGCGCTTCGGCCTGTTCGAGGGCCGCCCGGGCCGCGTCCCGGCGGGTGCGTGTCTGCTCCAGGTCGTCCTCGGAAACCAGGTTTCGGTCTACCAGCGTCGATTGGCGCCGGGTATCGGTTTCGAGCTGCTCGAGTCGGGTATTGGCCTCGCGCACATCGGCCAGCGCGGCGGCAAATCCCGGCTGCAGCGCCGGGTTGTAAAGCGTGGCCAGTTGCGCGCCCCGGGCGACCTGCTCACCCAGCCGCACCCGGCGCTGTTGCAGCGTGCCGTCGTTCAGGAACGCCACTTCCGCGCGCTGGGTGGCGCGCAGGGCGCCCGGCAGGCGAATGCGCTCACCCACGCCGTCGCTGCGGGCCTCGACGATGCGCACTGGTCGCTCGGACGCCGATTGGGTGACGGGCTGCTCGGCAGCCGGTTCGCAGGCGGTGAGGAGGGCCATCGCAAGCAACACGAACAGCGCCGTGGCAATCGCGTGCAGCCAGTGCAAACTGGTCGGCCGGTCAATTGTGGGTGCGGTCGAATACATGATGGGTTGTCCAGGGTTCGATTCAGGGGTCGTCGCTGCGCGAGATACCGCGCATGAAAATCTTCAGGAAGTCGTCGAGGAATTCGTCGTCGCTGCCGACGCCGGGCCACTGCGCGTGATGCGTGCGGGCCTCGAACCAGTGCGTACACGCATGGATGAAGGTACACACCACGTGAGCCGGATTGATGTCGTCACGGAAAATCCCCGCTTTCTGCGCCTGTCGCACACGCTCGGCACCGAGTCGCATCAGTTCTGCATCCATTTCGCCGCAGCTCTCGTCGCCTTCCAGGTGCGACCAGGCCAGCAGTCGAACGACCTTGGGATTGTTCTTCAGATATTCGAAATACTTGACGACGCCATCGCTGAGCAGCTTGGCGTCGGCGCTGGTGGCCTGTTCGAGCTCGGTCTTCTGGTCTTGCGCGTAAATGCCGAAGGCGTGATCTTTGACCGCATCCCAGAGCGCTTCCTTGCTGCCGAAATGGTGGTGGATCAGGCTCTTTGTCACGCCGCATTGCTCGGCGATCTCGCGCATCGAGACGTCGGCAAAGCCCTTTTCGACGAAAAGGTCCAGCCCCGCCTCCAGAATCCGGGCGCGGGTCAGTTCGGCATCGCGTGTCTGAGGTTCGTTCATGGGCGTAGTGTACTACTAACTGGCCGGCCGGTCAATTAAGGTTGGTTATTTGGTTATTTGGTTATTTGGTTATTTGGTTATTTGGTTATTTGGTTATTTGGTTGTTTGGTTGTTTGGTTGTTTGGTTGTTTCGAACTCCGGGGAGGGACTGTCCCCCGC
>CAYYZR010000365.1:0-2219 GCA_964476005.1 uncultured Halomonas sp. | reverse complement strand
CCGCAAGTATCTCGGTCACGAGCCCGAGCAGGTCAAGTGGGGCAAGCGGATCGAAGAGCCGGGCGTGATGAACCTGATCGAGCCGGCGGCGGTCATCGAGCGGTTGAGGGGTGTGTTGGGCGAAGAATCATGAACAGTGATTTTCCTGCCGGGTCGGGGAAAGGCGAATCAAGAGCGCACCAGCAAGCCTGCTCGATGAGAGCCGCAAAGACGCGGAGAAAGGGCGGGCAGGGTAGTAAGCGGTGCGCACCCGGGAGAAGCGCGTGGTTCAGTCTGCGGCTCCGGATTCGAGCTGTGTGCTCAATCCGGGGCTGCGAAAACCATGTTGCCTTTAGCCCGATTCCGCAGCGACCCGTTCCGGCATCGTCGAAACCAGGTAGATTCTTGCGTTGGAGGACGGGCTGGGCAATTCAAGCGCCGCCCCGTCGATGATCCGCAATGGTGGCCTGACATCGATGTCGTTGACGGTATGGCGGGCGATCATGTCGTCGAGTACCGGGTTCCTGCCGGTAGTCGTGCGCCAATCCTGGATCAGCGCTCCGACCGCCAGTGCCAGCCCGGCGCAGCCTGCGGCAATGATGCGAGTCCGAGTTCGCCGCACGACTTTTTCGCGCAATGCTCGCAATCCATCGTCCGGCGGCTCGATCCACTCAAGTGCGGGCGCTCTATTGCTCATTGAATTTCTCCTTCAACTGCCGGACTGCGGTGTTCCTGCGAGACGCCACGGTGCCGGCCGGAATGCCGAGCAGGTCGCCGATCTCGGCTTGCTTCATGTCGGTAAATTCGGTCAGCAATAGTGCGTGGCGCAGGGTATCCGGCAGCGCTTCGACTGCATCGCGCAGCTGGCGTCGGCGGTAATCCTGATCCGGTTCGGGTGCGCGTTCGCCGGCAATTCCGAGGGTTTCGCGGACACGCTGCCAGCGCCGTCGTCGACGGGCGAGCTTCTGGCACAGGTTGACGACCGTCCGGACCAGGTATGCGTATGCTCGGTCGGGGTCGATCAACAGCCGTCTCGACCAGATCCGGATGAACGCCTCCTGCACCAGTTCCTGCGGCTCGGAACGGTTCCAGGCCCAGCGATAGGCGATGTTGAACAGCTGCTTTTCCGAATCCCGGTAAAGCCGTTCGAACCCTTCCTTGCTCAGCACGCCGCGAAAACACCGTTGCTGCCGTGTCTCGACACCTCAGAGAATTTCAGCCTGGAAGGCGAAAATGATCAGCTTTTCGGCTTGCTCGCCTTCGCCGACCGGTTTACCAATTTGTGCGACGACCAGGCTCTGGCCGGATTCCACGCTGAATTCGGTACTCACCCGGCCCAGCATCGGCGCACGTGTGCTGACATCGGCCAGAATACGTCCGGCTTCGATTCGCGCTTGCAGCGATGAGTTCAGAAGCTTGCTGGTGAGGTTCGAATGCTTGCCGTCGAGCATGATGTGCTGGGATGTATCCAGGCGTTCGAATGCCATGTTGCCGGCAGCCGCGGCAAAGTCCAGAAGCTCGACTTCCAGCGTAGCGAGGTTCTCCGGAATGGTGGTTTGCCCGGAAGAAGAACCTTCGATCAGCCATTGTCGGATACGTACCTGACGCGTCTCAACGGTGCCGGATTCTGCAATTTTCTTGATCAGTGCGGCAATGCCCGGTTGCATCGATTCCGGTGCGGCGACGGCAATATGCCCATTGGGGAGGATGGAAACCCTGCCGGTTCCGCTTTCGCCGCCCGAGAGCAAGAAGCCAAGGGACGATTCGATTTGGTCGGCCATGCCAGAGGCGACCGGATATACCTCGAGTACCAAAGGTTCGTGGGCACTGGTGGCTTCCGAATCATCCGAAAGCGGGTTGCAGGCTGCGAGTATCAGAACAGTGCAAATCAGAGATGCAGTGCGGATCATGATATGGCTCCGGTTTTCGTTGGCTTACCCGTATATACCCCGAAGTCGAAAGAATCTTCATTCGGATTTTCGTATCAGGGAACCCAAACGATCGTAACCATACTGCAATCCTGGACAAGCGCGCGGTTTGAGGAGAACGGAAGGATTCGGACGGGATCGCCCGCTGAGGGCCTCGCCACGCGTCGAACCGAAGCGGGCGATCCCGGTCGAATCCGGCATCGGGGTCGCAACTTGCGGATTTGTCGAACGCCGGTCGCGGCCGAGAGGCCGCTCCTGCAAAAAAATCGGGAAAGGCTTATGGTTTTTCCGGAAACCGGAAACCGGAAACCG
>CAYYZR010000364.1:0-2224 GCA_964476005.1 uncultured Halomonas sp. | reverse complement strand
GCAGGTGGGCAAACGGAAGTTTGCGCAGGTGCGTATTGTTTGAGATACCGGACCTCGTAAAACATTACCTGATCAAGCATTAAACAGGACACGAAGGAAATATATAAAAAAGCGTTTTGCAGTTCTTCGTGTCCTTCGTGCCCGCCTTCGTGCTCTTCGTGCCCTGCTTTTGACTTTGCTATTTGATATCGGCCTCTGAATAATCTTCCGCGTTAGAATCATGTACGGCGTCTCACAAGGAGTTGAAATGAAAATTCTGGTCATCGGTTCCGGTGGACGCGAGCACGCCATGGCCTGGAAGCTGGCCCAGTCGGACCGGGTCGACGAGGTGCTGGTGGCACCGGGCAACGCCGGAACTGCACTGGAGCCCGGAATGCAGAATGTCGATATTGCAGCCGAGGACATCGACGGGCTGCTGGCGCTTGCCAGGGATAGAGGCATCGATCTGACCGTGGTCGGACCCGAGGCGCCGCTGGCCGCCGGCGTGGTCGACCGTTTCACCGAGGCGGGCTTGAAGTGCTTCGGCCCGACTGCAGACGCCGCGCAGCTCGAATCGTCCAAGGCTTTTGCCAAGGAATTCCTGTCGCGCCACGAGATTCCCACGGCCGCCTGGACGGTGGTCGACAACGTCGACGACGGCATGGCGTTCGCCAACGGCCATCCGCTGCCGCTGGTGCTCAAGGCCGACGGCCTGGCCGCCGGCAAGGGCGTGGTGATCGCCGAGGACGAGCGCACGGTGAAGAAGACGCTGGAGGACATGCTTTCGGGCGACGCTTTCGGCTCGGCCGGCCACCGCGTGGTCATCGAAGAGTTTCTGGTCGGCGAGGAGGCCAGTTTCATCGCCCTGGTGGATGGTGAAAAAGTGCTGCCGCTGGCCTCCAGCCAGGACCACAAGCAGCGCGACGAGGGCGACAAGGGCCCGAATACCGGCGGCATGGGCGCGATTTCGCCGGCGCCGGTGATTGGCGACGAATTGCACGAAAAAATCATCGAGGACATCATCCTGCCCACCGCGCGCGGCATGGTGGCCGACGGCCATCCGTTCACCGGTTTCCTGTATGCCGGGTTGATGGTGACGCGGACCGGCGCCAAGGTGCTGGAATTCAACGTCCGGCTGGGTGATCCCGAAACCCAGCCGATCCTGATGCGCCTGGAATCGGACCTGGCCGGTGCCCTGATGGACACGCTGGACGGCAAACTCGACGAACTGGCGCTGGAATGGGATTCGCGCCAGGCCATCGGGGTGGTCATGGCCGCCGGCGGCTATCCCGACGGATACCGAAAAGGCGATCCCATCACCGGTCTCGAGCTTCGGATGCCCGATGAGATCAAGGTATTCCACGCCGGCACCCGGCTGCAGGACGACCAGGTCGTGACCAACGGCGGCCGGGTGCTGTGCGTCACCGCGCTGGGTGACACGCTTTCCCGAGCCAGGGGCGAGCTATACCGCTGGCTGCCGCAGATCGGCTTCCGCGACGCCTATTACCGCACCGACATCGGCCACCGCGCCCTGGCGCGAGAGGAACACTGAATTTTTGCCGCGGATAAAAACCATGAAATCAGAAGCTTGAACCACGAAGAACACGAAGGACACGAAGAAAAGCAAATGTATGAAAAACATGCATCCACCAAGCGCCCGATGTCTGGATGCCCGTAGCGCTGTTGATGACTTACCCTGAAACAAAGACTTTTTTACTTCGTGTTCTTCGTGCCCTTCGTGGTTCACGCTTTTCATCCTGTCCGCGCTTATCCGCGTAAATCCGCGGCAAAAAAGGAATCCAGTTGGACGTTTCACACCTCATCGACGATTTGAACGACGCTCAGCGCCAGGCAGTGACGCTGGACGACGGGCATTGCCTGGTGCTGGCAGGCGCCGGCTCGGGCAAGACGCGCGTTCTCGTCCATAGAATCGCCTGGCTGATCCAGGTCGAGCACGTCTCGCCGATGTCGGTGCTGGCGGTGACCTTCACCAACAAGGCCGCCAACGAAATGCGGGGCCGGGTCGAGGAGCTGCTTCAGATTCCGTCCTCGGGACTCTGGATAGGCACCTTTCATGGCATCTGCCACCGGATTCTTCGGCTGCATTCGGGCGAGGCCAACCTGAACCCGACCTTCCAGATCCTGGATTCCGACGACCAGTACCGGCTGGTCCGCCGAACCATCCGCGAGATGCAGCTCGACGAGGGCGAGTTTCCGCCGCGCGTGGTCCAGGGCTTCATCAACG
>CAYYZR010000363.1:0-2233 GCA_964476005.1 uncultured Halomonas sp. | reverse complement strand
AAGACAATCGCGAAGACAATCGGGACGGGGACGGCCGAACCATCGAGCTGGCCTGGGCGGTGGTCGAGGCACGCTCCGGCAACCCGGCGGCCGATCCGGTGTTCTTTCTCGCCGGCGGTCCCGGCCAGTCTGCCCGCGACGTCGCGCCGGTGATCGCCAACGCACTTTCCGACATCAACCGCAACCGCGACCTGATCTTTCTCGACCAGCGTGGCACCGGCGGTTCGAACGCGCTGGAATGCGAGTTCGAAGAGGATACCTTTCTTACCGAGCCGGATCTCGACGAAATCAACGAATTGTTGCGGCAATGCCATGACCGACTGGACGCCGACGTCCGCCACTACACGACCATCGACGGCGCCGAAGACCTCGAGATGCTGCGCAATCACCTCGGGCTTGGCAAGATCAACCTGGTCGGCGGCTCCTATGGCACCCGGATGGCCCAGGTGTACCTGCGCCGATACCCCGAAGCGGTGCGCGCCGTGATCATCGACGGCGTCGTCCCGACGCGCCTCAAGCTGGGATCGGAACACGCAGAAATGCTGGATCGCTCCATCGAAGCGCTGCTGCAGCGTTGCATGCGCGACGAAACCTGCAGTGAGCATTTCCCCGGCCTGGACCAGGCGTTCGATGAACTCAAGGCGCGCTACGCCGAATCACCGCAGGACATCCAGGTGACCCATCCACGCACCGGCGTGGCCGAGGAACTCGAGTTCACCGATGCCGTACTGGCCTCCAGCCTGCGCTTCCTGGCCTATTCGCCGGTCAGCCAGATGATGATTCCCTACCTGATTCACGAGGCCGCCACCACCGGCAGCCCGGAGCGCCTGGCCGCCCAGGCGCTGATGACCAGCGACCAGATGAGTCAGGGCATGGCGATAGGACTAAATTTCGCGGTCGGCTGCAGCGAAGACTGGCCGTACTGGCCGGCCGACAGCGACGCTTCGGGGACGCTGCTGGGGAATTCATTTACAGAACTATATTCGAAAGTCTGCAGCTGGTGGCCCGCCGACCCGGTTGGCCCCGACTACCACCAGCCTTTCGACACCGAAGTGCCCGTGCTGATCCTGTCGGGCGAACTGGACCCGGTCACGCCGCCGCAGTACGGTGAGGAGGCCGACGAGCAGTTCGGCAACAGCCTGCACATTGTCTCGAAGGGCCGCGGCCACATCACCATCACCGACCCGTGCATCGCATCGATCGCGACCGAATTCATCGACGAGGCCAGCGTCGAGGATCTCGATACCGAGTGCACCGATCGCATCGGTCCGGAACCGTTCTTCGTCAACCTGCTGGGACCGACGCCATGATCCAGGCCGACAAACTGCGAAAGACCTTCAACAAGGGCAAGGTGGTGGCGGTCGACGACGTGAGCTTCACCGCGCGCGACGGCCAGATCACCGGCCTGCTGGGTCCCAACGGCGCCGGCAAGACGACCACGCTGCGCATGCTCTACACGCTGCTCGAGCCCGACAGCGGCAGCATGACCGTCGACGGCATCGATCCGCTGGCCGAGCCCATCCAGGTCAAGCGCAAGCTGGGCGTGGTACCCGACTCGCGCGGGCTCTACGACCGGCTCACCGCACGCGAAAACATCCGCTACTACGGCAAGCTGCAGGGGCTGGACAAGAACCTCATCGCCAGCCGGATCGACAAGCTGGCCGGGGTGCTCGACATGGGCGCGTTCATCGACCGGCGCACCGACGGCTTCTCGCAGGGCCAGCGGGTCAAGGTCGCGATCGCGCGCGCGTTGATCCACGAGCCCGGCACCATCCTGCTCGACGAGCCCACCAACGGGCTGGATGTCATGACCACCCGGGCGCTGCGGGAATTCCTGCTGCAGCTGAAGATGGAAGGCCGCTGCGTGGTGCTGTCGACGCACATCATGCAGGAGGTGGCCGCACTGTGCGACCGCATCGTGATCATCGCCGCCGGCCGGATCGCGGCCGAGGGCACGGCGCAACAACTGCTTGAACGTTCCGGCGAGAAGAATCTCGAAGACGCGTTCGTCAAGCTGATCGGATCCGACGAGGGGCTGCTGGCATGATCGCCGTATTCATCAAGGAACTTCTGGACAACTTCCGCGACCGGCGGGTGATTCTCAACACGCTCATCATCGGCCCGCTGCTCGGACCGGTGCTGATGACCGTCATGATTTCGTTCGTCGCCAAGCAGGAGACCGAGCGCATGGAATCGGCGCTGGAGCTGCCGGTGGTCGGCGCCGAAAACGCCC
>CAYYZR010000362.1:0-2235 GCA_964476005.1 uncultured Halomonas sp. | reverse complement strand
AGCGGCCCGAAGGCCGCTTTTTATCATTTACCAGATGCTCAACCGCTCCTCCGGCCGCAGCCAGAGCTCGGCGTCGGGGCCGATGTCGAAGGCCTTGTACCAGGCATCCATGTTGCGCACGATGCCGTTGACCCGGTATTCGGCCGGGCTGTGCGGGCCGTTCACGAGCTGGGAGCGGAGCGATTCCTCGGTCTGCAGGTTGCGCCAGACTTGGGCCCAGCCCATGAAGAAACGCTGGTCGCCGGTGTAGCCGTCGAGCACCGGCGCTTCGCCGCCGTGATGCTCGTCCAGGTACGTGTGGTAGGCGTGGTAGGCGATCGCAAGCCCACCCAGGTCGCCGATGTTCTCGCCCACCGAAAGCGCGCCGTTGATGTTCATGCCCTCGATCGGCTCGAACGCGTTGTACTGCTCGATCAGCGTTGCGGTAAGCTTTTCGAAATTCGCGCGCGAGGCGTCGGTCCACCAGTTGCGCAGCACGCCGTCGGCGTCGGACTTGGAGCCCTGGTCGTCGAAGCCGTGGCCCATTTCATGGCCGATCACCGCGCCGATGCCGCCGAAGTTGACCGCCGGGTCGGCATGCGGGTCGAAGAACGGCGGCTGCAGGATGCCGGCCGGGAAGACGATTTCATTTTGCGTCGATGAATAATAGGCGTTGACCATCTGCGGGCTCATGAACCATTCCCAGTCGCGCGCCGGCTCCCCGAGCTTGGCCAGCGAATCCCGCCACTGCCATTCCTGCAGTCGGTCCAGGTTACCGACCAGATCGTCCGCGCGGATTTCGACCGTCGAATAATCGTGCCAACGATCCGGGTAGCCGACCTTGGGCGTGAAAGCCTCGAGCTTGGCCAGCGCCTCGGCGCGGGTTTCGTCATCCATCCACTCCAGCGTAAGCAGGCGCGCGTCGAATGCCTGGCCGAGGTAGCCGACCAGATCGAGCATTTGCTGGCGATACTCGGGCGGAAAATGCCGTTCGACGTAGACCTTGCCGACCTGCTCGCGCAGCCTCGAACTGACGAACTGAATCGCCCGCTTGTCCCGCGGTCGCTGTTCTTCGACGCCGTTCAACCGCTTGCTGAACAATTCGAAGTGGGCCTGCTCCCAGGGCTCGGAGAGGATGGGCGCATGGTTGTTGATCCAGTGGAACGCATGATAGGCGGTCCAGGTCTCGACGGGCGTCTCGGCGAACAGCTGCGAGAGTTGCTGAATCGCGGAATCGGTCGCAACCACCACTTCGTCGATATGGGCCATTTGGCGCTCGGCCAGGAACGCATCCCAGGCGAACCCGGGGGCGAATGCCGTCAGCTCGGCCACGCTCATCAGGTTGTAGTTGGCCTCGCGGTCGCGACGCTGCACACGCGTCCAGTGCGCATCGGCGATTTTTGTTTCCAGCGCCATGACGTTCTCGGCGCGCTGGCGCGCACTGTCGATGCCGGCGCGCTCGAAGGTGGCCTCGATATAGTCGACGTAGGCCTCGCGGTGGGCCGGGAAAGGATCTTCGGTACGATCGTAGTAGCTCTTGTCGGGCAGGCCCAGCCCGCTCTGGCCCAGGTGGACCAGGTAACGATCCGGATTGCCGGAATCCAGCGAGACATAGGCCCCGGCGATCGAATTGGTACCCGGCCGCGCCATCCAGCGCGCGACCGCTTCGTGATCTTCCAGCGCCAGCAACACGTCCAGTTCGTCGCGAATCGGATCCAGCCCCAGCGCCTCGATCCGATCGGTATCCATGAAGGCCTGGTGCATCGCGCCGATCTGCTGGCGTGGATCGCCCGGCTCGGTGTCGGCCTGTGCGGCGTCAGCAATGATCCCGGCCACCCGCTCCTCCGCCTCCAGCGAGAGTTCGGTAAATGCGCCGAAGCGCGAAAATCCGGCCGGAATCTCGGAACTGGTCAGCCAGCCGGCGTTGACGAAGGTAAAGAAGTCGTCGCCAGGGGCGACCGAATCGCTGATCTCCGAGGCGTCGACGCCCCAATCGCCGATGCGTGCACCGGATTCGGCCTGCGCCACGGGTTCGGGCTGCTGCGAGGCGGGTTCGGCCGATTCGGCCTGTTCGGTGTTCTCGGTGGGGCCGCAGGCGGCCAGTACCAGGCCGGCCGCGGCCAGCAGTGTCCAGTTCTTCATGTGGTCTGTTTTCCGGTTCGGGGATATTTCGACAATGTTGCATCGCACTGGCCCGAACAGGCCAGTGTCGAACGTCATGTATCATGTGATTCTAAAGTGTGCGCTGACGAAGAT
>CAYYZR010000361.1:0-2237 GCA_964476005.1 uncultured Halomonas sp. | reverse complement strand
AGATTACGTATTAAATGAGCAGCACCAGACATGGCATAGAGACTACCTTAAGAACTATCGCGATGCACTCGCGCATAGAATTCCTTTATATATTCCGCCCGCACGCTTCACGCACGAAGAAAATGAGCGTTACTCGGAATTAGAAATTGAAAAACTAACCTACCTTCGGGAGCACGATTTTGATCGCTTGGCACGGGTGGAGGCAGATCAGCGTATGCTTGGTCAACCAATGCCCGCTTTTTTGCATTCGTTTGGAGAGGACGGGGCATTGACACCAATACTACTGCATCCTCAGCTCCTTAGCGATGCAGCTGGCGTTATTGAGTTCGGCGATACCTTCTTCACACATTGGAAAGAGCGAGACTGAACATCATGAAGGAAAACGACGGTTGTTCCGAATTCATTCTCTGGTCACTCATGTTAACGTTAGTGGTAGGCGTAGCCATTGAGGTTTTTAAGTTTTTTGCTCTGTTTGTATTAATTCCAACCTTAGCGATCTTCATTTCTTTTCATCTTCTCCGATTCCTTTACCATGCTATTAACCCTGAAGCCAAAAAAGCCTTTTTGGCGCGAAGGGAAAAGGAAGCTAAAGAGCAAGCTCAAGCATTTACAGAAGCAAGAATTAAAAAAGAAAGGGAAGAAAGAAAAAGGAAGATTGAAGAGAAAGAAAGAGAGCTTCAGCGTCGAGCACATAGAGATTCAGACCAACAATCGACGCCGTACACATATGAAATTGGTAGGCACGCGAACGAATCGCTTGCTATCAGGTACGGAATCGCAAATCAAGAGCGGAAGACAAAAGAGTATTGGTACTACGCAAAAGGCGGTGAAAAAAGAAGAAATCCCGATAGGGACAGGGTCTTCTATGAACCAGCACGCGAAATACGGTTGCAGAAAACAAAAAAAATTGGAGAAAACCTATATGAAGTGCTGCTAAGCGACTTTAGAAACAGAAAGGCCCGCGCAATAATTGAGACAGGAACCGAGTATGTAAAGACTTTTTATCCTCTGGATGACAATTGGTTTAAGGAACACGCCGCTCTGGAAAACGCGCTGAAAGGAAACAAGTCCTTTACACTGAAAGAACTGGCTACGTTCCACGTTCAAAAAGCTGTAGGGAAATAGAGAGTTATAGTCAACGAACGGCGTACTGCGAATAAAAGTCACAAAGTCTGATCGGCAAAAGACCAGCTAGTGTTGATCGCCGGGTGAATCGCCATCATGCTGAAACTCCACCTGTGCGTAGTCCGATTTTATGGAGGGGGACAGGGTGACACCGCGATCGGTCAAGTCGGATAATCACCGCTGCGCTCGGCCTGCTCCGGTGGCGGGGCAACCGTGCAAACAGTTAACTGCGTCAAATGTTCTCCGCCAACACTGGCAAGAACGACAGCGACCAGATTCGAGCGATCATACTGGGCCGTGACGACGCAGGTTTGAATTTCGCCGTATGCGCCAATTCGCCCCATTTCTGCGAAAACCGGCGCATTGGCCCGTCGAATTGTCTCCAGCTTCGGGTAGATGTACTCAAGGAAATCCGGTTTCGAGCTAATAGACTCGAAGACTGCTTGCGAGACATAAACGAAGTCATCCGCCAGAAATGGCTCTATATGCGATGCGTCCAGGTTATTCATCATTTTTGCATAAGCCCGCAGTGCGGTTTCTTTACTCAGACTCATCGGTTAATTCCTCCATACAAGTCTTTCCCGGCGCGGCTTTCCGATACAGGGCCCGCAAGACTTTGCGCATATCGGCCGGCAGATATGTCCAGCCTTTCTGACCAATCTCGTCAGGGATGCCGAACAGGGCTTCGGCCACGCCTCCGACGATGGCGGCCACGGTGTCGCTATCTCCGCCGATGGAGATGGCGTTGCGGATAGCGTCTTCGTAGCCCGATGCGGTCAGCGCGCAGACCAGCGCCTGCGGCACGGTTTCCTGGCAGGTCTCGTTGAATCGGTAGGTCGGGCGAATGTCGTCCGGGGTGCGGTCGAGGTCGTACCCAAAGCGCTTCGTCACGGCTGTGCGGATGTCAGCCGCATCCTGGCCACACCGTGCAAGGTAGATGGCCAGCGAGGTTGCTGCAGCGCCCTTGAGCCCTTCCGGGTGGTTGTGGGTGACCTCGGTTACGCTTTCAGCCAGGTCGATCGCATCACCTTCGGACTGTGCCAGCAGTCCGGCCGGTGAGACGCGCATGGCCGCGCCGTTGCCGAAGCTGTTGTATGGCCCCATAGAATCCG
>CAYYZR010000360.1:0-2248 GCA_964476005.1 uncultured Halomonas sp. | reverse complement strand
CGCGGTGCCGCCACTCCCAGCCCCAGCCGCCCCATTCGGTGAACGGGATGCCCAGGTGGCGTGAATACCACTCACGCGTTTTATCGGTATCTTCGGCCTTGAAGAACAGGCCGCCCAATCCGGTTACTTTCGCCATTCGATGTCTCCTTGGTTGCCGCGTTGATCCGGGCACTCGCCGGGTCGGCCTAAAAGCTATTCCCGCAGCGCGGCGACTATAGGCATGCGCGCGGCGCGCACTGCCGGGGCCAGCCCGCCGACCAGCCCGATGATCAAGGCGATGACGATGCCCTGCACCAGCAGGCCCGGGGTGACGGCGAAGGCGAACACGACCTGGCTGAAACTGGAGAAATTCAGGGTCGAGACCGTAAAGCCGTTGAACAGCATCCAGGCGATTCCGGCCCCGATGATTCCGCCGGCCAGCGCAAGCAGCATGGCCTCGGCCATCACCGAGACTACTATGGCTACCGGCGTGAAACCGAGCGCGCGCAGGGTCGCGATTTCGCGAGAGCGGTCCGAAACGGCCGTATACATGGTATTGAGCGCGCCGAACAACGCGCCCAGCGCCATCAGCACGGCAATGCCGTATCCGACCACCGAGACGAACGTGGAAAGCGCGCGCGACTGTTCGGCAAAGTATTCCGATTCACGCTCCACACGCACCGAAAGCTGCGGATCGCTGGTGAGCGAATCCTTGAACTCGGTAAAAAGGGCCGGATCCTCCAGACGCCCGTAAACCACCGAGAAGCTGTTGCCGCGGCGGTATGCGCTCTGCAGCGTGGCGCTGTCGGTCCACAGTTCGGACTCCGCCGATCCGCCGCCTGATTCGAAGATGCCGACCACATCCCAGCGTTCGGTGCCGAACTCGAGCGTATTGCCCACTTCAAGTCCCGCGAACTGGTCCGCGGCGCCGCGGCCGGCGACCAGCTCCTTGCGCCCGGGCTCGAACATGCGGCCCGCGAGAATCCGGAAATCAGTGCGGATCCCGACCGCGTCCGCCCCAACGCCGCGCATCGGCACGTTGGCCTGGGTGTCGGACGATTTCTTTTCGAGGTCGACAATGACGTAGACCTCGGGCGAGACCATGGTCAACTGGGGCGCCTGCGAAATGATCCGCGCCTGGTCACCCTGAAAGCCCGAATCCAGTTCGGAACTCGATCCCGAGCGCAGCACGATGACATTGTCGGGCGAGGTGCCCGATTCCAGCGTATTTTCGAAGCCTCGCGCCATCGAAAGCACGGCGACCAGCACTGCAACAACCCCGGCGACGCCGATAACGGCAACGAGGGATGTGCCCAGTCGGCCGGGAATGCTTTTCAGGTTTTGCGCCGTAATGGCAAGAATCTGTCCCATGTTCAGCGCCTCCCCATGGCGTCGATGACGCTTAGCCTGGCCGCTCGCCATGCCGGCCAGGCGCCGGTGACCAGACCGAGGCCCACGGCCAGCACCAGGCCCCATGCCAGCGTCCCGGTGCTCATCGCCAGGCCGGGGAAGAACTGCGCCAGCGCCGAGGCCGCACCGTGTACGAACAATGCGCCGAGCAGCAGCCCGATGACCCCGCCGATGACTGCGACCAGCAGGCTTTCGGCCAGAACCATGCCCGTGACCCGGGCGTCGCTGAAGCCGATCGTCTTGAGCACGGCCAGCTCACTGGTCCGCTCGCGCACGGCTTGCGCCATGGTGTTGCCGGAAATCAGCAGCAGGGTGAAGAAGACGCAGGCGAGGATCATCTGGACGATCAGCCCGATGTTGCCGAACTGGGCGGCGAAGCCGGCGGCAAAACCGGCCTCGGTCGAGGTTTTGGTTTCGGTCGGCGAATTGGCGAAGCGCGCGTCTATCGCATCCGAAACCGGATCGGCCAGTTCGGGATCCTCGATGCGCGTCACGATCCAGCCAATCGTGTCCTGGGCGAACTGCCGGGCCTCGTTGAAGTAGTCGTAGTGCATGAATGCCTGCATTTCGTCGGCGGTATTGCCCGTGCCGGTAAAGATCGCGGCGATTTCGAATTCCCAGGCGAACGATCCGTCGAGCTTCGGATAGATGGTGGAAAAGATCGGCACCTGGTCGCCCAGTTCCCAGCCATAAAGATCGGCCATGGCCCGACCCACCATCAGCCCGGTACGGGTCTGCAGCAGCCGCTCGCGCTGTTCCGGCGGCATCTCGTACTCCGGATAGATCTCCGGGAGCTTTTCCAGATTGGTCGGAAACAGACCGAACTGCTGCTTCGGATCCTGAAAATAACCGCCGAACC
>CAYYZR010000359.1:0-2267 GCA_964476005.1 uncultured Halomonas sp. | reverse complement strand
CGCTGCATTCGGCGGTCATGTAGACCTCGACCTCGAGGCGCCAGGCGGTACCGTCGTGGCGCCACTTGGCCGAGTAGCTGCCCTGGACGACGCCTGGGCTGTCGTTTTCTGGCTCGCCGCGCCAGCGCCCGCGCTCGAGCGCAATCGGAAAAAGCTCCGAAACCTGTACGCATTCCGGCGTGCGCACGTATACGAGCCGCTCGTCGGAAGCGAAGTCGCTTCGCCATAAGTCGACTTGTGCCTGGCGCCCGGAATACAAGTCGCTGTCGGTCCCGGTGATGAGTAAAGTATCTTCGGCAAGCACCGCAGCAATGGTGTCCAGATCAGCTGCTTCGATGGCCCGATTGAACGACTGACGCTGGGCTTCGATTGCCCGCGCCTGATCACCGTCCATGCATTGTTCTGCGGAACCGACACCAGAGGCAACGAGGATCGCTGAAACAGCGAAAATCAAAGAGGGGTTCAGTCGCATTCGAAGTCTTCTTTTCCGAGTGGACGACACATCGGTGGAAAGCCGTTGGCTCGCCAGAACTCGGGCAGGCCCAGCCGGCGCAGGTGGCGTTTGAACTCGGGCGAGGCGCGGTAGGCGCGGTAGGCGTCGAACCAGAAAGAGTAAGTGGAGTGCGGAATGTGATATTCGCCCAACGCGATCAGCAACTCGTCGATGCTAGCGCGGCTCCCGGCTGCATCGCCGTGTCTTTTCAGGCGGCGGATCAGCAGATCGTGATCTTCTTCTGGCCGGCTCAGCGCGGCGTGGATTTCCTCCATGCCCAGCCATCCGCGTAGCGAAGGCAACTGGATCGCCACGAAGTAAAACGCCTGTTCCAGCTCGAGCTGGTGCAGATTGATCAAGGTCGGAATATCGCCGCCATAAACGCCTAGGCGAAGCGATTCGTCCAAAACCTTCAGGGCCGCCTCGGTGTCGCCGGCCAGCGTCAGCGCCGCGATCAGGTTGGTGTTGCAGGGCGCATAGCCCGGCTCGACCCGCAGACAATGTTCGAAGTCGAACCGGGCCCGGTCGAGATAACCCGCGCGCAAGTAGCCGAAGCCACGCCAGTTCAGCAGTGCCGGGTCGTCGGGTGCGAATTCCAGCGCGTCCTCGTAGGCGGCCAGGATGTCGGCATAGCCGATTGAGCGATCGCCCGCGACGACCTCGAAGTCGCGGATCAGGCCGATGATGCCCAGTGCCAGGGCGTTCTGTGGATCGATGCCGAGTGCG
The DNA here is from genome assembly GCA_964476005.1 of uncultured Halomonas sp. Classification (GTDB taxonomy): domain Bacteria; phylum Pseudomonadota; class Gammaproteobacteria; order Xanthomonadales; family Wenzhouxiangellaceae. The sequence goes on along the minus strand of CAYYZR010000359.1, from coordinate 1,048 downwards.
CGCTGCGCCAGTTCTCGGGCCTGTTTGCGCGAAGCATCAGCACTGTCTGCGAGCAATACGCCGTATTCCGGGGAGACCGTTAGTATCGCGGCCTTCAGGGCCAGTGCATCGACGAACTCCGGATCCAGCGCCAGCGCGCGCGATACCTGATCATGCGCTTCGGCAAAAAAGGTCCGTGATTGAAACAGAGCGCGTGCGCGCAGGAACAGCGAGTAGGCATCGACGTTCTCGGTGCGCTGCGGCACCGGCGCGGTGGCGCCGACGTCGGTCCCGAGATTGTCGCGGATCGAGGTGACGATGGCCGAGGCAATCTCGTCCTGGATCGCGAAGATATTGTCTGTGGTCAGTTCGCGGTCCCAGCTCTGCGACCACAGATGCTGGTCGGTCTTCGCATCGATCAACTGCGCCGTGACGCGAATTGTCTCGCCGGCGGTGCGCACGCTGCCTTCGAGCACGTGGCGCACTTCGAGCTGGTCGGCGATGGCGGGGATGCCGATGGTCTGCATGCCCTTGAACTGAAATGAAGACGTCCGCGAGGCCACGGCCAGGCCGTCGACGCTTACCAGCACGTTGAGGATTTCCTCCGCAATGCCGTCGGAGAAGTACTGTTGATCGCCTTCGGGCGACAGGTCGGCGAACGGCAGCACCGCGATTGATGCGGGATCGGGTTCCGGGTTCATTGTTGCCGGTGCCAGGCTGTCGGCATTGTTCATTGCGGCCGGCGGCGCCCTGGTTGCCGCCGGTTCGGGCAGCAACCGGTCGCCGATCAGCAGCCCGATCGCCAGCACCGCCGCGACCAGCGTCGCCCAGTTCAGTTTGTGGGCGGTTTGTTGCTTCGTCGCCGGGTCGACATGGATATCCTTGTCGCGCTTCAGGCCGTCCGGTGTCAGTTCGAACACCCAGGCGAATACCAGCGCCAGCGGAAAGCCGAGTGCGAGAATCAGCACGATGATACGGATCGCGGCATCCGATACATCGAATACCGGCAGCAGCGTCTCGGCGACCTGAACGACCAACCAGGCCGAGACGATGTAGAACAGCCCGACCC
>CAYYZR010000358.1:0-2274 GCA_964476005.1 uncultured Halomonas sp. | reverse complement strand
GGCATGAACGAGGCGTTCTCGACCGGATCCCAGAACCACCAGCCGCCCCAGCCGAGTTCGTAGTAGGCCCACCACGAGCCCAGCGCGATGCCGCCGGTCAGGAACGACCACGCCGCCAGCGTCCAGGGCTTGGCCCAGCGAATCCATTCACGTTCGACCCGCCCGCCCAGCAGGCCGGCAATGGCAAATGCGAACGCGACCGCGAAACCGACGTAGCCCATATACAGCAGCGGCGGGTGGAAGATCATGCCCGGGTCCTGCAGCAGGGGATTCAGGTCGTTGCCGTCCGGCACACCGGGCAGGATGCGCGAGAACGGATTGGAGGTGAACGCGGTGAACGACAGAAAGCCGACCGCGATAATGCCCATCACCGCCAGTACCCGAGCGCGGAACGCTTGCGGCAAGGGCCCGGACAACGCAACCACCGCGACCATCCAGCCGGTGAGCATCAGGATCCAGAGCAGCAGCGAGCCTTCGTGGCCGCCCCAGACTGCGCTCAGGCGGTAATACCAGGGCAGAAGCAGGTTCGAATTGGCGGCGACGTACTCGATCGTGAAGTCATGCACCAGGAAGCCAGCGGAAAGCAGCGCGTATGCCAGCAGAGAGAAAACGAACAGTCCGATCGCCAGCGAAGGAGCCGTTGCGATCAGCCGGTCGTCATCGAGCCAGGCGCCGATCAGTGGCAGGATTGAGAGACAGATCGCCAGCACCAGCGCCAGCAGCAATACCATCTGGCCGAGTTCACCGATCATTGTCCTGCTCCGGTCTTGGCTGGATTGCCCATCGGATGCCCGGTCTTGTCCAGCGCTCGTTGAACTTCGGGCGGCATGTAGTTTTCATCGTGCTTGGCGAGCACTTCGTGTGCCTCGAACCGTCCGTCCCGCATGACCCCGTGGGCCACGATGCCTTGTCCTTCACGGAACAGGTCGGGCAGGATGCCTTTGAATACGACGGGCACATCGTAGGCCCCGTCGGTCACGCTGAACTGGACCTGAAGGCCTTCGCTGGCGTGCTCTATGCTGCCGTCCACCACCAGCCCGCCGAGCCGGAACTGGCGATCCGGAGGAAGCTCCTGGGTATGCACTTCGCTTGGGCTGATGAAGAACATCATGTTCTCGTTCAGCGACATCACTGCGACCGACGTGGCCGCGCCGATGCCCACGACCAGGGCCAGAACGATCAGCGCGCGTTTCTTGCGTGTGGGTGTCATGCTCTGTTCCTCCCGGCGGCTCTGCGCTCGGCTTCTGCTTCGATCATCGAATTGACAAGTCGCTTGCGGCGCAAAAGCGGCTGGAAAAACTGCCAGACCACGATCGCGCCGAAGATGGAATAGCTGGTCCAAACGTATGAGGCGTGACTCAGTTCCGGAATCATGTCGACTTCCCTGCTGTTTTTGAAAAATTTTGCGCGAGTCGGTGATTCATCGACTGCGCGCGTCGAAATTCGAAAAATAGTACATTGCGGCGACCGCGACCGCCTTGCGCTGAATCAAGTTCGTTCATCGGCTGGTCTGGAGTACTTTCCTGGCAACCCAACTCTTTGACCGGTCCTGGTCCAACAGTTCATTCCGGGCCCGGTCGAGCAGCGCGGCGCCGAAGAAAAGCTTGGTCGAGATCACCATCCAGATCAGCGGCGGCAGCATCGAAGGGTCCATCGACGACTCACCGGTCAGCTTGATCGTGGCCGGCTGGTGCAATGTGTTCCACCATTCGACCGAGAAATGAATGATGGGAATGTTGACCGCGCCGGCCAGAATCAGCACCGAGGCGATTCGCGCGCCCTTGCGCCGGTCGTCGAACGCCGCGTAAAGGCCCATGATGCCGATGTAGATGAACAGCAGCACCAGCATCGAGGTCAGGCGCGCGTCCCATTCCCACCAGGTGCCCCACATCGGCTTGCCCCACAGCGAGCCGGTCGCCAGGCAGACCAGGGTCAGGGCCGCGCCGATGGGCGCGCACGACATCGCCAGGATTTCGGTCAGACGAATCCTCCAGATCAGCGCGATCGCCGCCAGCATGGCCATCACGCCGTAGATGAACATCGCCTGCCAGGCCGCCGGCACATGGATATAGAGAATGCGCGCGCTGTCGCCCTGCTGGTAATCGGGTGGCACCACGTACAGCGCGAGATAAATCCCGTAGGCGGTCGTGATGGCGAATCCGACCCACAGCCATGGCGCTACGGTCTTGGAGAAGTTATAGAAGCTCGGCGCGGAGCCGAGCTTGTGAAACCAGAGCTTCAGCGTTTTCCAGATCATTCCAGGTTCATCCTCAG
>CAYYZR010000357.1:0-2279 GCA_964476005.1 uncultured Halomonas sp. | reverse complement strand
TCGCCGACAACCTGGTCTACATCATCTGGCTGCCGCTGCTGCTCGGCTCGCGTGCGTTCGCCGAGCGATTCAACCGTTGGGCGGGCGTTTCGCACGACCGGATCGAACGCATGGAGGAAGCGGCGCTGGCCGTCACCGAAGCGGACCATGCGCCGAGCATGACCCAGATCCTTTACCTGGCATTGATCGCCCTGACAACCACGGCGGCCAGCGTCTGGCTGGCGGCACGCCTGCCCGAGATCTCGGCCGGCGGCCAGCCGGTGATCACCGAGAGTACCTGGGTGATCCTGCTGGTAACCTCCATTTCGCTGCTGCTGTCGGTAACCCGCGCACGAAACCTGCCGGGCGCGCAGCCGATCGCCATGGCCATCATCTACGTGTTCGTCGCCTCGGTAGGCGCGCGGGCGAATGTCGCGAACGCCGACCTGGGGCAGATGGGCTGGTTCGTGCTGGCCGCCTACGTCTGGATCTTCATCCACGGCGCGTTCATCCTGGCCGGCGCGAAGCTGTTCCGGGTCGACGTGCACACGCTGGCGATCGCCTCGGCGGCCAATATCGGCGGCGCGGCATCGGCGCCGGTGGTGGCCGCACACCATCGCCAGTCGCTGGTGCCGGCTTCCATCCTGATGGCGCTGATCGGCTACGCCGTGGGTAACTACCTGGCCATTCTCACGGGCCGGCTTGCGCAGCTTATCGGCGGATGAGGGCATAGGCGCGTTGATCGCAGGCCGAATTGCAGCGGCACTGGCCCAGTCCCACGAGATTCGGTTAGCAGCCATTTCGGGACAACACGCGCGATGGACTCGAATGTCGATGACGGCTATGCTTGGCCGCTGTCGCCTGCAACCGGATAAGCCCATGCGCCCTGCACTATTGTCTGCACTATCGTCAGTGGTGGTCTTCGCCAGCCTGATTGCCGGCCCGGCGGTCGCCGAAACCGTCTACGTACGCGCCGGCCACCTGCTCGATGTCGAGACCGGCGAACGCCGCGCCGACCAGGCGATCGTGATCGAGGACGGCCGCATCGCCAGCGTCGGATCCGCCGCCGAGCTGACGCCGCCGGATGAGGCCCGGATCATTGATCTGGGTAACCTGACCGTGCTGCCCGGGCTGACCGACGCGCACGTCCATTTCACCAGCGACCACGACAAGCACGGCTATCGCCGGCTGGCCGACTCGCTGCCGCGCCAGACCCTGACCGGTGCGCGCAACGCGCGCAATACCCTGATGGCAGGGTTCACGACCGTGCGCAACGTCGGTGCCCCGGGCTTCAGCGACGTCGCGCTACGCGATGCGATCGCGGCAGGCGACATTCCCGGTCCACGGATGATCGTATCCGGGCCGCCGATCGGTATCACCGGCGGCCACTGTTCCGACAACAACCTGCTGCCCCCGGGTTTCGAGGCTACAGGCGACGGCGTGGCCGACGGGCCCTGGGCTGCGCGCCAGGCCGTGCGGCGAAACGTCAAGTACGGGGCCGACATGATCAAGACCTGCTCTACAGGCGGCGTGCTGTCGCGCGGTACCCAGGTCGGCGCCGCCCAGTACACGCTCGAGGAACTGACGGCGCTGGTCGACGAGGCCCACATGCACGGTCGCAAGGTCGCCTCGCACGCCCACGGCGCCCTCGGGATCCGCAACGCGATCAGGGCCGGCGTCGATTCCATCGAACACGCCAGCTTCATCGACGCAGAAGGCGTACGGCTGGCGGTCGAGCAAGGCACCGCACTTTCGATGGACATCTACGTGACCGAGTACATCCTCTCGGCTGGCGAGGACGCCGGCATCCTGCCCGAATCGCTGGAAAAGGAACGCATGACCGGCACTGCGCAGCGGGAGAACTTCGCCGCCGCGCTGGAAGCCGGGGCCACGATCGCCTTCGGCACCGACGCCGGCGTCTATCCCCACGGCGACAACGCCCGCCAGCTTTCGCGCATGACCCGCTTCGGCATGACCGCGCTCCAGGCGATTCAGGCCGCAACGCTGACCAACGCGCGCCTGTTCGGTCTGGGAGACGAGATCGGCCGCATCAAGCCGGGCTACCGCGCCGATCTGATCGCGGTCGGCGCCAACCCGCTCGAGTCGATCGAAACGCTCGAACAAGTGGTGTTCGTGATGAAGGACGGCCAGGTCCACAAAGCGCCCTGATGGCCGTTTGATGCGTCGCGATAATCCACCCGCGAGCCGCTCGCCGCAACTGATTCGTGCAGTCAGCCGCTGGCAACTGGTCGGCATTTCGATCAACGACGTCATCGGCAGCGGCATTTATCTGCTGCCCG
>CAYYZR010000356.1:0-2280 GCA_964476005.1 uncultured Halomonas sp. | reverse complement strand
CCTCCAGGAAATTCTGCAGCACACGCGCGCCGGCGGCGGCCGATTTTTCGGGGTGGAACTGGCAGGCGGCGAAGTTTTCGCGGCGCACGACCGCGGCGAATTCGCGGCCGTGAGTGCTGGTGGCCACGGCGCCCGCGGCCGGCGCGGCATAGCTGTGGACGAAGTAGAACCATTCGCTGCCGTCCATCCCCCGGGCAAGCGGATCTTCGGCAGTCCACGTCAGCCGGTTCCAGCCCATGTGCGGCAGCCGCAGTCCCGGCGCTGCGGGCAATCGCGTCACACGACCCGGGATCAGTCCCAGGCACAGCGTATCGCCCTCTTCCGACGACTCGAACATCAGTTGCAGCCCGAGACAGACGCCGAGCACGGGCTGGGTCAGCCCGCGGATCACGTCCACCAGGCCGTGTTCGCGCAACGCGTTCATCGACCATGCGGCCGCCCCCACGCCGGGCAGGATCACGCGGCTCGCGCCCCTGATCTCGTCGGCGTCACGCGTCAGCACGCTTTCGGCGCCCAGTCGGTTCAGCGCCTGCACCACCGACCCGAGGTTGGCGCCGCCGGAATTGATCACCGCGATGGTCATCGGCTTAGCGTTCCCGCAGCCTCGCCGGATCCGGGATCATTGAATGCGGCGCTCACAGCATCCCCTTGGTCGACGGCGTACCGCCTTCGCCTTTCGCCAGGGCCGGGCGCAGTGCGCGGCCGACGCCCTTGAAGCAGGCTTCGACCAAGTGATGGGTGTTGTCGCCGGACAGCGTGATATGGATGGCGCAGCGAAGTTTCTGCGCCAGCGAGGCGAAGAAATGGCTGACCATTTCGGTGTGCAGCCCGCCCACCGATTCACGCGGGAACTCGCCGTGCAGTTCGAACGCCGGTCGGCCTGAAAGATCGATCGCCACGTTGGCCAGCGATTCGTCCATGGGCAGGACGAAACCGTAACGCCCGATGCCGCGCCGGTCGCCCAGCGCGCGGTCCAGCGCTTCGCCCAGCGCCAGCGCGCAGTCCTCGACGGTGTGGTGCTCGTCGATGTGCAGGTCGCCTTCGCATTTCAGTTCCAGCGCGAACCCGCCGTGCGCGGCCAGCTGGTCGAGCATGTGGTCGAAAAAGCCGATCCCGGTGCTGTTGGCGATGGGCTTGTCGGCGTCCAGGTTTACCGCAACCGAAATGGCCGTTTCGTTGGTCTTGCGCGCCACGCAAGCGGTACGCGGCTGTTCGAGCAGCGCGGCGGCCACCTCGCTCCAGCCCATCCCGTCTGGTCCTATACGCAATCCCTTCAGCCCCATGTTCGCAGCCAGCTGCATGTCGGTTTCGCGATCGCCGATCACCGCCGAATGCTCGCGGTCCATGCAGGGATCGCGCAGGTAATCGAGCAGCATGCCGACGCCCGGTTTGCGGTTCGGGCTGTTGTCTTCCGGCAGGCTCGGGTCGATGTGCTCGGCGTCGAACGCAATGCCTTGTGACCCGAGGACATGCAGCAGCATCCGGTGCGGCGGGTGGAAATGTTCCTCCGGGAACGAAGCCGTCCCAAGCCCGTCCTGATTGCTGACCATGACAAACCGATACCCGGCATCCTTCAGCTTCAGCAGTGCCGGAATCACGCCGGGCATCAGCCGGAATTTTTCCAGCGAATCGACCTGCTCGTCTTCCGGCTCCTCGATCAGGCAGCCGTCGCGGTCGATGAAAAGGATTTTTTGATAGCTCATGAATTCCACTCTCGAATGAAACCGATCAGCGCATTGTTTTCTTCCGGTGCGCCGACCGTGATTCGAACGCAGTCGTCGAGACCCGGCTGCGCCGATTGGTCGCGCAGACGAATGCCGGCCGCAGCGGCGTCGCGGACCAGGCGCGGACCGTCGGCGGCACGCACCAGCACGAAGTTTGCCGTCCCCGGCCAGATCTTCACGATCCCCGGACTGGACGCCAGCGCCTCGGTCAGACGGTCGCGCTCGGCGGCCAGCGTCTCGAGGTGTGCGCGCTCGGCGGCCAGCGCATCTTCGGTCAGTGCCTGCAGTGCGATGGACACGGTAGGCGTGGGCAGCGGATACGGAGCGATGATTCGGCGGAGCAGGTCGATCACCACCGGATCGGCGATAACCGTGCCCAGCCGGCATCCGGCCAGCCCGTGCGCTTTCGACAGCGTGCGCAGCAGCACCAGGTTCGGGTGCCGCGCCAGCAGCGGAATCATGGAGGTCTCGGGCGCGAATTCCACGTAGGCTTCGTCGACCACGACCAGGCCTGTTCCGTCCTGCGCGGCCGCCAGCGCGGCGACCGTCTCGGCGG
>CAYYZR010000355.1:0-2281 GCA_964476005.1 uncultured Halomonas sp. | reverse complement strand
CGGCCACGAACACGAACCGCTGGTCGCCGGAAAGAGCGACCGATTTTGCGCCGCGCAGGCCCGGGACGCTGTCGATGGTCGGCGGCACGGTAGTCGTGAATGTTTGCAGATACTCGAGCGGCGATTCGGCGTCTTCGCGGCCGAACACCACCACGCTGTTCCCGATTTCGCCGGTCACGTAGACGTGCAGCCCGTCATTGCTGACGGCAACGTCGGAGGCCCCGCCCAGACCGGTGATCAGCAGCTCGGGGAATTCGGGATCGGCGATATCGCCTTCGGCAAACCGCACCGGCGTGTCCGGCGTGCCGTCGGCCAGCAGCGGGAATACCAGCAGCGCGTCGTTGGTCGCGCTGGTCGCATACAGGAAACCGTTCGCGTCGTCGACTGCAATCGCCGAGGCCGTGTCCGGGAGCGCGAACTCGACAGCCGTCGACAGCGGCGTATTGGCGTCGCAAGTCCAGCTTCCGCTGTCGGCCAGGATGCCGCCGTCGTCGATTGGAAAGACCGGGACGGCGTCGACCAGTTGCGCGAGCATCGCATCGCTCAGACCGGCGTTGCTGAAGCCTATGGACCAGGCCACCGGCAGGCCGGCCACGACCGGAGCCGTTTCAAGCGCCTTGGTGACGGCAAGGTCCGGCGCCGGCGTCAGCGGATCGGAATCGGTATCGGAATTGTCGGCCGGATTGAGTTCCTCGGCGATGGAGGGATTCTCTACGCTGACGGTGTAGTCCAGCGTTCCGGTTGCGTTCGGCTGGATCGTGCCTTCCACTCGATACAACAGGGACCCACCCGCCACGATATCGACCTGCTGTCGACCGAGATCGCCGCTGCCCGACAGCGGGCAACGCGAACCGCGTTCACGGTTCCAGATGCCGATCTCGCCGTCAGCCCAGGCGCCGAGGGTCTGCAGCTGGCGACCGGCCGGTCCCAGCAGCAGCGCCGAAACGCCGTCCAGCACCGGGTGGTCAGCAAGCGTATATCGCTCGACGACGTCGGCATCCTCGATCAGGTTCAGCAGCAGGACTTCGCCCGGTGCTGCGACGTAAAGCCGGGACTGGTCGGGATCCCACGCCAGGTCCAGCGGCGAGATCAGCGACTCGCCCAGGCCGGCGGCGTCGATGACGCCAGCGGGTTGGGGCAGCGTCGTTTCGATGTCGTCCTCGATCTCGGTCACCAGCGCGAACCGGCCGATCAGATCGCTGTTGCGCGAGGCGACCAGGATCTCGTCGCCGGCTTCGATCACCGACGCGGCGCCGAGCAGCGAATCCGCCGCTGCTGTACCGATAAGGTCGTCGTTGAGCAACGTCGCGGCCCACGCGAGATCGCCCGAACCGGCATCGCGCTGGAACGTGGTCAATGACTGGTTGGCGTCGGCCACGACCAGCAACAGGCTCTCGTTCGCGGCAAACGCCATGTCGGTGATGCCGGCCAGGCCGTCGACGTCGTCGACGGCTTGTTCCAGGAAGCCGGTCTGCACGAGACCGCCGGTCGCATTGTCGATCGTGAAGATCGCCAGCGCATTGTCGAGGCTGCCCGATGCATAAAGGTAGTTGCCGTCGGCGCTGAGCAGCAGCTTGTTGACGCCGCCGAGCCCCTGGGTGGTTCCCTGGCCGTCGAACCACGCATCGACGAATTCGAGCTCGCCGGTCGTGCCATCGCGCTCGAACAGCGCGATGGAGTCGGAATCGCCGCCCGCGACGTATACGAAGCGGCCGTCGCCGCTGATGACGACGTCGGTACCGCCATTGATGCCGACGACGCCGCCGACGCCGCTTTGCAACTGCTGCGCCGAATCCAGCGTGCCGGCCGCGGGGTCGCGATCGAGATTGCCGGTCAGCGGATCGCGCCGGATGACTTCGACGAAGTTGCCGCCGACCGCGTAGGCCCATCGTCCGTCGCCGGTGATGGCCAGTGCGGCCGGAATAAACGCAAGATCTGCATCCAGCGGGTCGGCAAGAATGCCGGCCGCCGGTACCGCGATGCACGACCAGCTGGTGTCGAACAATTCCGACGGGAACTGGTCTTCGACGAAGACGCCGCGGACCGAGGACGGTCCGGCGTTGAACACGGTCACGTCGTAGCCGACCGTTCCGCCGGGCGTCAGGCTGGGCACGCCCGGACCGGGGACGCCGTTGTCGACCGTCATGATGAGATCCGACGAGGGCGACAGCACGGTGTCGTCATCGGTCGCGCTGTTGTTTCCGACGACCGGATCCTGAACGCCCCCGGCGGTAATCGTGGCGGTATTGACCAGGCGCCCGGTGGCCGATGCCGAGACCAC
>CAYYZR010000354.1:0-2281 GCA_964476005.1 uncultured Halomonas sp. | reverse complement strand
TGAATGCGACCGTCGTCGATGAATTTCCGCTGGTCATCGACAGCCTGGCCTGGAGTTGCCAGGCCGTGACGCCGGTGCCGGGCGACATCTCGCCGCTGCGTCCCCTGGTGCCCGGGTTCACGCCCGGCAACGGCGTGGTCACAAGCCCGGATGGCCGGCACGTCTACGTCATCGGCACTTCCACCGGCAGGCTCTTCGCGTTTGACCGCAACAACGTACCGGGCGCCGGCTTCGGCGACGTGACGTTGATCGAGACCGAAATCAACGGCATCGACGATACCGGCGATGCCGGCGCAGTGGTATCCGGGATGGATCGGCCGCTGGACATCGCCATGAGTCCGGACGGTCTCAACGTTTACGCGCTGTCAAAGCCCGAAACCGTGCCCGAGTTCGGCTTTATCGACCAGTTCGCCACCTCGCGATGGAGCACCAGCACGCAGACGTTCGGCTGCGGCAGTTCGAGCGTCAGCGCTGATTCGGCCAGCGTCGAGCTCAACACCGCGAACGGCTGCGCGGCCATTTCTGCCTCGTATATCCACGACGGCGTGGACGAGGCCGGCACCGTGACCTTCGACTGGTCTGTGGATCAAAGCCAGGCACACAATTACGAGGCCCGCGCCGGCGTCAACGGCGACACCCTCCAGACGCTTTCGACCAGCACCCCGGCGACTGGAACGGCGACGTTCGCTGTGGTTCCGGGTGACCAGGTGATATTCAACGTTTTCAAGAACAGCGGTTTCGGCATCAGCACCCTGAGCATCTCGAATTTCGAGTTCGTGCCCGCCGACACGGCGCCGCCGACGATTGCGGCGTTCGCCCGGTCCACCAACCCGGCGGCCTCGAATTTCGGCGAGCTGATGTTCCTCGGCAGCTTCAGCGAAGGCATCCCCGAAGAACCCACGTCGCTTTCCATGAGCAACGGAAATCTCTACGTGTCCGGCGCCGGCAATCCGAGCAATGTCGACGACGACGGCGATCCGATCGCCGATTCCGATGAACTGATCTCGATCTTCGACCGCGACCCCATCTCGGGGCTGCCTGTTCACGACTTCATTCAACTGGCCGACGTGCCGTCGAATATCGGCTCGCTGGTCGTGGATCCGGCCGGCGATTACCTGTTTGCCGGCGGCGACAGTCTGCAGATGTACACCATCGACGAGGCACAGGCCGGGCTGCCCGAAGGGCGCCTGAGTGCAGTCGACAGCCTGCCGTTCGGGACCGGCATCAACGGCCTGGTTGCGGTCGACGATGCGCCGCACCTTTACGCCCGCGCCGTGGTCGGTGGTTCGCCGCAGCTGGTGATGGTCCGATTCCTGGATATCGACGACAACCCGTCGCTGAGCCTCGAGTTCAACTACACCGCGGCAGGCCTCGGGCTGCCGGCGAATGCCATTTCCAGCGCGGGCGCCATCGCCGTGTCGCCCGATGGCGAGCATCTGGCCGGCGTCAGCGCCGACGATGACCTGCTCTATATCCTCAGGCGAGACGCCAATCCCGAGCCCGGCGGCGGCGGACTGAGCTTCCAGGAAAGCCGCGCCAACCTGATGGCCAACGACGAAAACAGCGGGTTGATCCTGGCCACCGACGTGGTTTTCGCGCCCGACGGCCGGCACGTTCTGGTGGCCCCGGCGGCCGGTGACGACAACACCAACCCGGCCCTGGCGGTATACAACCGCCGGGCGCCCGATCCGCTGTTCGCGTTCCTCGAGAATGACCGCCAGACCGACGCTGACGTCACTGGAATAAGAGCGCCCAACGACATCGCGGTCAGCCCGGACGGTGCGCACGTCTACTCGATCAGCCTGCCGGACAATTCGCTGACCCGTTTCAACCGGTTCCCGCGTCTCGGCCTGACCGACGACACCCAGGGGATGCATCTGCAGTACGCCGAAACCTATGCCGAAGGTTTCGGCGGCGTCGCCGGCCTGGACCAGCCGCGCCGCGTACTGGTCAGTCCGGACGGCAGAAGCGTGTTCGTGACCAGCGAGGCGAAGGACACGATCGCCGTGTTCACGCGCGACAACGACAAGAATTCCCCCCAGTTCGGTGAATTGACCTTCCTCGAGGTCGTCGCCGACAGCGACGCGAACGTCGACGGGCTCAACGGCGCCCAGGGCATGGCCATGGACCCGGCGTCCCGTCATCTCTACGTGGCCGGCACCTTCGACAACGCGATAGCGCGCTTCGAGCGCGATCCCGTGGACGGCTCGTTGACCTGGCGCGAGCGCGTGGTCTCGGGCGAAAACGGCGTGGTCGGGCTTTCGGGCATTCGCGACATCGC
>CAYYZR010000353.1:0-2290 GCA_964476005.1 uncultured Halomonas sp. | reverse complement strand
AGTCGGCCTGAGCCTGGAAAAGGCCACCGTCGACCAGCTCGGTTCGGCCAAGAAGGTCCAGATCACCAAGGAAAACACCACCATCATCGACGGTGCCGGCGAAGCCTCGGCGATCGAAAGCCGGGTCGGCCAGATCCGCGCCCAGATCGAAGATGCCAGCTCCGACTACGACCGTGAAAAACTGCAGGAACGTGTGGCCAAGCTGGCCGGCGGCGTTGCGGTGATCAAGGTCGGTGCTGCCACCGAAGTCGAAATGAAGGAAAAGAAGGCCCGCGTCGAAGATGCGCTGCACGCAACCCGTGCCGCTGTCGAAGAAGGCGTGGTACCGGGCGGTGGAACGGCGCTGGTTCGCGTGCTTACCGCACTGGGCGAACTCAAGGGCGCCAACCACGAGCAGGATCTGGGCATCAAGATCGCCTTGCGCTCGATGGAAGAGCCGCTGCGCAAGATCGTCTCCAACGCCGGCGGCGAACCTTCCGTGGTTCTCAACCAGGTGCGTGACGGCTCGGGCAACTACGGCTTCAACGCAGCCACCGGCGAATTCGTCGACATGATCGAAGCCGGCATCCTGGACCCGACCAAGGTGACCCGTTCTGCGCTGCAGAATGCCGCCTCGGTTGCAGGCCTGATGATTACCACCGAAGCCATGATCGCCGAAATCCCGAAGGATGACGAAGGCGGTGCCCCGGATATGGGTGGTATGGGTGGTATGGGCGGAATGGGCGGCATGATGTAAGACGCGCCCGCGTCTTGCGGCCCAGGGCGGCGCTTCGCCACGGCTCGCGATGCTCATGTACACAAAACGTACACTGCGCTCGCTCTGCCGCGGCTCATCACCGCCCTGAACCGCAATCCGCTAATGCGCTCGCTCATTGCTCATAGCAAGATCGAGAAGAACCCCGGCTTCGGCCGGGGTTTTTTATGGGACCGAATCTTTCGGCCGTATGCGGCGTTCCGTGCCGGCTGGCAATGCTTACGTACACAAAACGGAAGCCCCGCCAGGCTCGCCACTGCCCGCGTAGGGTGCGTTGAGCGCAGCGAAGCGCACCGGTCCGAGCTGATCCAGGAACCAGGCGCTTTTCCCCCACGTTCCCGGTTGGATTGTTCACCCGTCATGTTCTATGCTCTGCCGAGACTGAAACTCATTGTCGAGGTATTTACGATGATTTCTATTCGATTGGTTGCAGTCCTTCTGCTGGCGGGCGTATTTTCGCTGCCGGCCGTGGCCCAGGATCCCGAGAGCGATGCGATGCTGCGCGCGATCACCGGCAACGCGGGCGCGCCTGAGGGCCGGGACGTGAATTATTTCGAGGCCGAGCCGGCCGCGACCGGTTACCTGGCGATGCCGGAAGGCGACGGCCCATTCCCGGCGGTGATCCTGATCCACGAATGGAACGGGCTGGTCGAGCGCATCAAGCAGACCGCCGACGCGTTCGCCGAGCAGGGCTATATCGCGTTCGCCGCCGACCTTTACGGCGGCAAGACCGGCAGTTCGCGCGAGGAGAACATCGAACTGGTCCAGGCTGCTCGAGCCGACGAAGACAGGATCATCGCCAATCTGGATGCGGCCGTGGACTGGGTGGAAGCCAACACGCCGGCCACCGGCAGGGCGGCGGCCATCGGCTGGTGCTTCGGCGGCGGTATCGCCCTGTCCTACGCGCTGGGCAGCGACAGCCACGAAGGCACGGCGATCTTCTACGGCTCGCTGATCGACGACCCCGAGCAGATGCAGCACATCCATCACGAGGTTTACGGCACGTTCGCCGAAAACGACCGCGGCATCCCGGTCGAAGAGGTCAACGCGTTTGTCGATGCGATGCGCGAGGCCGGCATCGAAAACGACGTCCACATTTACGACGATGTGGCGCACGGCTTCTGGCTGCACGTCGAACGCGACCCCGAAAACAACCGGCCTGCCGCCGAGCACGCCTGGGATCGTCTCAAGGCCTATCTCGGCCGGGTTCTGTGACGGCAGATCACGCGGATTGTTAGCGGGAAAACTGAACAAGCCTTGTACGAAGAGCACGAAGAAGGGCGCACGAAGGACACGAAGAAAGTCTTGTGATTCTTGAACTTCGCCATCTTTGTGTCGTGCGTTTCGCCCGGCCGGGTTTGCCGATGCAAGTTTCTAATTCTGAACGTTTTCTTCGTGCCCTTCGTGCAACCTTCGTGCTCTTCGTGTAATGCTTTCAGGGTTTGACGCGCTTTGACGTTCTCGCTTTACGCAAACCTGGGGGAACTGGTGTCGCCGGCTCGCAGTCCGATTCAACGTATCCGATTCTGGAGGGAA
>CAYYZR010000352.1:0-2307 GCA_964476005.1 uncultured Halomonas sp. | reverse complement strand
CAGTAGCCCGGGTAAGCGCAGCACACACACAGGGGGGTTAAAAACTTGCGATCCCCTGGTGCGCTGCGCTTACCCGGGCCACTAAAACTGCCGACTACCGCAACCACCGACTTCCGTCGGCTTCAGCCACGGTTCATCCGATCGCGGTCATAATTGGCGCATGAATTCGATATCGATCAAGCCATTTTTCGCTACCGCGCTTTTCGTCGCGGCGTTTTCGTCTTCCACGGTCGCACAGCCGGACGCCCGGGCGCTGCTGGACGATTTCGCCCGCGGGCTGGACAGCCTGAGCGCGGAGTTCAGCCAGATCACGGTCGACGGCAGCGACGAAGTCGTCGAAGAGAGCCGGGGCCGGATGTATTTCCAGGCGCCGGACCTGATTCGCTGGGATTACCTGGAGCCGTTTCCGCAGGTGATCGTGGCCGACGGCGAGCAGCTGTGGCATTACGATGAATCGCTGGAGCAGGTCACCGTGCGGCCGCAGCCGGCGCCCGGCGATTCGCCGATGCTGGTGCTGACCCGTCCGGAGCTGCTGGAGAAGTTCTACCGGATCCTGCCTTCCGACCGGCCGGACCAGCTGCGCTTCGAGCCGCTGGCCGATCAGGCCGAGATCGAGATGGCCCGGCTGACCTTCCGCGACGGCAAGCCGGCGACGCTGGACATTTTCGACCCGTTCGGCCAGTCGACGCGGCTGACGTTGACCGACATCGTGCGCAACCCCGACATCGATCCTTCGGTGTTCGAGTTCGAGGTGCCCGAGGGCGCCGACGTGCTCGAAGGCCTTTAGAAGCCGCCGCCATGTTGACAACTTCTCGTGACGAGCGGGCGGTCAACAAGACGGGACGTGCGCTCTTGATCCGCTGATCCGGTGGCGGCTTATGGAACAATACTGCTTCTGATTGCGCTCGGGCGGCTGTTTGCTGCCGGGCGTGTGCTGCCCGATAACGCGGCCGACACGTTGAATCGTGTGGTGATCGTGCTCTGCCTGCCGGCGCTGATCTTCATCCACGTGCCTACGCTGGAGCCGTCGCTGGACTTGCTGCCGCTCGTGGTCATTCCGTGGCTGCTGCTTGCATTGACTGTCGCCGTTGTGCTGCTCGCTGCGCGTGCATTCGGCTTCTCGCGCCCCGTGACAGCGGTGCTGCTGGTGCTGATTCCGTTGGGCAATACGTCATTTCTCGGTTTTCCCCTCATCGAGGCGTTGCTGGGCGCCGAGAACGTTCGATACGCAGTGGTCTACGACCAGTTCGGATCGTTCCTGATCGTGTGCACCCACGTTCTTTTCGTGCTGGCCTGGTACGGCGACGGCCCGGCGCCCACTGCAGGCACGATCGCCCGGAGGATCGTGACGTTCCCGCCGTTCGTCGCGCTGGTCGGCGCGCTGCTGCTGGGCAATGCCTGGTTCCCTGAATGGCTGATGACGCTGGCCGAGTCTTTCGCCGACATGCTGCTTCCACTGGTCACGCTTGCGGTGGGTTTGCAGCTCAAGTTGAAGCTGGTGCCCGAGTACCGGTGGCCGCTGGCGTTCGGGCTGGTCGGCAAATTGATGCTTCTTCCGGCCGCGGCGCTGCTGATCGGCCTGCTTGTCGGCGTCGACTCGCCGATACTCGACGTGGCGGTGCTCGAATCCGGCATGCCGCCGATGATCACGGCGGCGGCGCTGGCCTCCAGCGCGAGGCTGGCCCCGCCGCTGGCCTCTGCAATGGTCGCCTGGGGCGTGCTGTTCTCGGCCGCGACGGTGCCGTTCTGGCACTGGCTGGCATCCTCGATCGGTTAGCGGAATCGACGATTCACCGCTTGATGGGGCCGGGTACAATTCATCCAGACCCCGCGGTTCAAACGGCTGATGAGCACCGAAACGCTGACCCTGACTCGACCCGACGACTGGCATCTGCACCTGCGCGACGGGGAAATGCTCGAACAGGTGGTGCCCGACACGGCGCGCTGCTTCCACAGAGCCATCGTGATGCCGAACCTCAAGCCGCCGGTGACCACGGTCGCCGCGGCCGGCGATTACCGGCAGCGGATCCTGGATGCATTGCCGAATGGCATGGAATTCGAGCCGCTGATGACGCTGTATCTCACCGACAACACATCGCCGGACGAAATCAGGCGCGCGGCCGAAAGCGGTTTCGTCCATGCGGTGAAGTACTATCCGGCCGGCGCGACCACCAATTCCGATTCCGGCGTCACCGATCTCAAGCACGCGCGACCGGCGCTGGAGGCGATGCAGGACGTCGACCTGCCGCTGCTGCTGCACGGCGAAGTGACCGATCCGGACATCGATATCTTCGACCGCGAGGCGGT
>CAYYZR010000351.1:0-2319 GCA_964476005.1 uncultured Halomonas sp. | reverse complement strand
CAGCAGGCGGTCAAGGCGCTGGATCCGGATATCGAAAAAGGCCTGATCGACTATTTCGGCGAGCTGCTGGGCCCGCAGATGTACCGCATCACCACCGAAGCCCTGGCGTTCGCCCGCACCACAACCACCGCCGGCGGCGACCAGGTGTCGCGCTGGCTGCGCGAGGAAAGCCGCTTCGTCCCCGACCCGAACGAATGGCGTGAATTCCGCGACGGCGTCGACGTCCTGCGCGAAGCCGTCGACCGGCTCGAAAGCCGCGTGCGGAGACGCCGGGCGTGATCGGACGCGGGTTTCGCCTGTTCCGCATCGCGGTGGTGCTGGCGCGCTACCGTCTTGACACGCTGATTCTCGACCTGCCGGCGCTGAAAATGGCGCGCGTGGTGCGAATGATCCCATGGGGCCGGCGCGGTGTGCGCGACCTGTCGCGCGGCGCGCGGTTGCGGCTGGCGCTGGAGGAACTGGGACCGATCTACGTCAAGTTCGGCCAGATCCTCTCGACCCGACGCGACCTGCTGCCGCGCGACATTTCCGACGAACTGGCCAAGCTCCAGGACAACGTGCCGGCGTTCCCAGGCAACCAGGCGCGCGAAATCGTCGAGGAAGAGCTGGGCAAGCCCGTCTCCGAGATGTTCGGCTCCTTCGACGAGACGCCGTTGGCGTCTGCATCGATCGCCCAGGTCCACGCCGCGACCCTGCCCGACGGCACCGAGGTGGTGGCCAAGGTAGTACGACCAGGCATCGAGAAACGCATCGGCACCGACCTGGAGCTTCTGTCCACGCTGGCGAACCTGGCGCGCCGCTACCACCCGGAGGGCGAACGCATCCGGCCCAACGAGGTGGTCGCCGAGTTCAAGCGTGTCATCTACGACGAACTGAGCATGCAGGCCGAGGGCGCCAACGCCAGCATGCTCAGGCGCAACTGGGAAGATTCCGAGGCGCTTTACATCCCGAAGATCTACTGGTCGCACACCGGCGACCGGGTGCTGGTGATGGAGCGCGTCGGCGGCGTACCGGTGCGCGACATCGACGAACTCAAACGTCAGGGCGTAGATCTTGAAAAGCTCGCGCGACGCGGCATCCGGGTGTTCTACCAGCAGGTGTTCCGCGACAACCTGTTCCACGCCGACATGCACCCCGGCAACATCCGCATCGATACCACCGACCCGGCCGACGCAAGCTACATCGCGCTGGATTTCGGCATCGTCGCCAGCCTCACGCCCAACGATTTGTATTACATCGGCGAGAACTTCCTGGCCATATTCAACCGCGATTACCGTCGGGTGGCCGAACTGCACATCGAGGCCGGCTGGGTGCCGGCCGACACCCGCATCGACGAGATGGAAGCCGCTGCAAGGACGGTGTGCGAACCCAGCTTCACCCGGCCGCTCGAAGAGGTATCCTTCGCCGAATTGCTGACCAACCTGTTCGAGGTCGCCCGCCGCTTCAAACTCACGCTGCAACCGCAGCTGATCATGTTGCAGAAGACGCTGCTCAACATCGAGGGCATGGGCCGCGACCTGTACCCCAAACTCAACATCTGGGACGTGGCCAAGCCGGAACTCGAATCGATCTTCCGCGAGCGCTACGGCATCGGCAAGACGGCCAGGAAATTCGGCCGGGAGATACCCGCCTGGCTGGCCCGGGGCCCGGAAATCCCCAATCTCATCCACGACGCGCTCAAGTTCGCCTCCAGTGGGAAGATCAATGCGCGCATCGCCAGCGAAGACCTGGAAGCCATCGAACAGCAGCTCCGGCGCCACAACCGCCGAACCCCCGGCGCAATCTTCGCCGCCGGCCTGCTGATCGCCTCCTCGGTACTCGCCGCTTTCGACGTCGGCCCGTTCCTGCGGGAACACTCGGTTCCGGGAATGATCGGCTTCGCCGTCGCCATTGTCGTTGCGTTGCGCACGTTTCGAAAATAAGCGTTTGGCCGCTGTTCGGTGAGTTTCGCCGGAAGG
This sequence comes from uncultured Halomonas sp., assembly GCA_964476005.1. GTDB lineage: Bacteria > Pseudomonadota > Gammaproteobacteria > Xanthomonadales > Wenzhouxiangellaceae. Next base: position 361 of record CAYYZR010000351.1, on the reverse strand, counting down.
GTTACTGCGGTGCGGGCTCCCACAACTAAACGACCAGGCGACCCACCAATGACCTATCCACCGCCGCGCGGCATCTCCAACGCGAAGGTCCGGATCGAAGCGAGCGGTCCCGGCACGGCAAGCCACCCGTGCAGACCGGTGTTCTGCTCGTGCTCGTGAAGCGTCCAGTTCTGCGCATCCGGCCAGCCGGCCGGTAAAGACAAAATGTTTGCCGGGTTGCCCGGCTCGGGCGTCACGCTGGAGATATGCCCGGCGATGGTGGCGCCCATGGCCTTTATCATCGCCTCGCGCACGGTCCACAGACGCAGAAACTCTCGCTTTGCCGCGTCCTGCTCCAGGGTGGTCAACCATTCGGCCTCGG
>CAYYZR010000350.1:0-2326 GCA_964476005.1 uncultured Halomonas sp. | reverse complement strand
ACAAGAGCCGCCAGCCACGATCGGTACATCGTTGTTCGGTCCGCAAGCCCGGTGAATGGGCGATGCCGTTACTCTACCGAAGGCTGCGCGCCGATTCCATGCCGTCAGACAAGGCGCCGACGCAACCGGCCGACGGTGATCAGAATGAGCAATACAAGCGCCGCCGAACCCCACGTCGAGAGGCTGGGGACTATCACCGGCGCGGCAAAGCGATCGCCGCAACGGAACCACGTATCGGGATTCAGCCCCGGATCGCGCTGTTTCCAGATCGCGCAGAGCACCGTACCCGACGGAAAGGCCTGCAGGCCGAGCTCGAATTCCTCGGACATGCTGTCGGCGACCGGGATCGGCGCGGAGAACAGACCCCCGAAATCGCCGGTGACGGAGACGAAGGCATCCAGCTTGCCGGCGTCGTGGACGTCGGCGGCGTTGGTGCGTACGTCCCATCCGACGAAGTACGCGCCCGGATCACGCATGTCTTCGGGTTCGCCGGTCGGGATCGTCGGCGGCGTGCCCACGATGCGCGGCGCGAAAGTGGTCAGGGTCGTGTCCTGCAACACGGAAAGATCATGCGCAGGCGACCAGGTTGCGCCGCCGTCGAGCGAGCGCCGGGTCATGGTGTTGTAGTTGGCCTGCTGCAACGCACGCAGCGCTTCGCTGGGCGTGTAGATATAGGCCACTGCGGCGAAATCCCCCGACAGGATGGCACGGTGCCCGCGAATGCTGTCTTCGGGATTGGCGCTCGTCGGTTCGTCCAGGGTCGTGCCGCTCAGGTTCACGGCCGGCGCCATCTGGGCGATGCCGTACCCGCCCACGGCCCGCCTCAGCATCAGGTCGGCGGGCGCTTCGCGCGTCTCCACGCCCTGGCGCCAGATCGCCAGCGCCAGGGTGCCCGACGGGCCCGAGTCCATGGGCGTCTGGCCAACCAGCCGAATGCGGCGGGCGTTCTCGGCGGGATCGTTCAGCACGGCGCCGACGGCGTTGCTCGGCGGCGTCAGAAACGGGAAATCGTGCCAGTGGACGTTCTTGCCCTGCGCACCGGACTTGGTTTCCTCGTAACCCAGAAGCGCCGTTGCGCCGGCGAGCTTGAGGTGCGGTCGCGTCGCACTGGGATCGCCGTCGGCGGTACCGGTGTTGTCCGAGACCTGGACGGCGGCCGGGAACACGGCCGAGGCCGAGAAATCGGCAAACGAAAGTGCGCTGTAGTGAATGTCCGAGCCGGGCGATCCGCGTGCGCCCGGGCTGCCTTCCTCGCCCCCGCCGGGGACGCCGGCCGGGTCTTCCTGCCAGGCCAGCGCGAATCCGGCAGAACCGGCGGCCGGGAATGGATTGATTGCATCGCGCGAACCGTCGGTCAGAATCTCGGCGCCGGACCAGGTGCGGCCGACATCGATCGAGCGCGCCGCGTAGATGCAGCCGAACGCGAGCGTGTCGCCGCCCTGGGCGACGTAGGTGCCCTGCGCGCCGCCGGGGCAGTACTTGTCGACCCAGGAAATGAGAACGCGGCCGCCCGACGCGGCGATCGCGGGCCGGCGCGAGTTCCCGGGCTCGCCGAGCACATTGGTCTGCTGGGCGGTATTGGAGACGTTGATGGCAGACGACCAGGTCACGCCGTCGGTCGAATAGCGCACGAAGATGTCTCGCTCGCCGTTGCGCCCGTCGGCGTAAGTCACCACGTGGATCTTCTCCAGCGTCACCGGATCGACGACGATGCGGTAGTCCGATCGCGCAGTGCCGGCCGGGGTATCCGAGACGTTCACGGCCGGGCCGAATTCGAGGGTGTACTGGGCACTGAGCCAGGGCGTTGCGCCGAGCATCAGCAATATGAAGAACAAAAGGCGACTGAGGGTCATGGGCTTGTCTCCGTAGACCCGCGTGCGACGGAACCGCCCGTTGCACGCGGCATGGTTCCTGTTGGAGATAGTGCCGCAGCCGCGCGGCGCCCGCGTTGATCTACGTCAACTCAGCCGTACTTGACCCGATTCTTCGCGTGTACGCGATTCGCGGAAACGAATAGGCATGTGGCGACGAACTCGCCGCACAGTGCCGGGACAGGCTGGAGACGCCGCGTTCCCTGTCGGATGAATCGCCCATTCGCACGCGGATCGCGAGGACGCTAGGTCGTCATCGGGGCCATTGCCGGACCGGGTTTTCGGCCTGAAGGCGCCGTCCAGCCCAACCATGCGACGGCGGCGCCGATGGCGAAGCCTGCGACAATCGTGATCCAGTCCGGAATCGCGGCGTAGGCGGCAAACCCCGAGCGCACCCACCCGATGCTCGTCCCGACGTACATCGTCACGGCCTGCAGCAAGATGAGGCCGGCGGC
>CAYYZR010000349.1:0-2329 GCA_964476005.1 uncultured Halomonas sp. | reverse complement strand
TGAAGGTGCCCGGGGTGAGTCTGCCGAGCCGCGCGAGGCGGGGCAGCACCCAGTCGCGAATCTCCTCTGCCCCATTCAGCATCCGGCAGAACATGTCCGCCGCGTGTTCGGGTTTCATGTAGGCGAAGCGAATCTTTGCGTCGAACCGCCGAAGCACTGCCGGGTCGATCATGTCGAGGCGGTTCGTGGTTGCGAACAGCATGCCTTCGAACGACTCGATGCGCGTGAGCAGTTCATTGACCTGGCTGATCTCCCAGGTGCGGACTGCATTCTTCCGGTCGGCCAGCAGCCCATCGACTTCGTCCAGGACGATCGCCGCATTGCTTGCGCTCGCCTCCCGGAACAGTCTCGCGATGTTCTTCTCGGTCTTTCCGATGTAGCTCGAAAGCAGATCGGATGCCGACGCGCTGATCAACTGGATGGCGGCGCGGTCAGCAATCTCCCTGGCCAGTCGGCTCTTGCCGGTGCCGGGCGGGCCGTGCATCAGGAAGCGCCCGGTCGGCTGGCGGCTCGCCGCGGCGTGATCGACAATCTCGTCGACGCACGGCACGGTGTTCAGCCAGCTCACCGAATACGGCAATCGATCGTTTTGCGTCGGGCAGATCCTCGCCGCATCGAATGGCTTGCCGGCGGCCTGGCAGTGCCCCTCGAGTACCAGGGTCATCGTGCTCTCGATGTCGCCTGCCGATTCATCCGCCACGGCCTGAGCCACTTGCGCCGCTTGCGCCATGAGTCCCGGCGTGACCGAACCGTTCTGGGCAACCCGCAACAGCCATTCCCGGCTCACGTGGACCTCGTCGAGCTGCTTTCGAAACACCTCGGAGAGTTCGCGCGCCGGCATTGCGGGCATTTCCGTGACCAGCGTGAAGCGCCGCAGCACCGCAGGATGCACGGACTCGATTTCGTTGGCGATCCAGACGCCGGGCACCCCGGAATTCTCCAGGAGTGAGTTAAGCCAGGCCTTGTCCCGATTGTTATTTCGAAAGCCGAGCCCGCCGCCGGAAGAATCGAGCGCCTTGTCGGCCTCGTCGAAGAGCAGCAGGCATTTCTGCCGGGTTGCGAGCAAAGCCTGTGCCCCTGCAAAGCAGCGTAGCCGCTCGCCGGGGGCCAGCTCGCGGTCGTAGACGATGCAGTGAATCTCGTAGAAGGCGACCTGCAGCAATTCCGCCATTCGGCGAGCGAATTCGGTTTTTCCAGTGCCCGGCGCGCCATGGACCAGGGTCTGGCCGGCCGGGCATCGACCATCGAGCATCGCACGCACGAGCGTCATCAACGTTGCCAGGCTCTGCGGCAGGCGCCCCGACTCCAGAACCGAGCTCTTGGCTGCGGGCGCGCGCTGCATGCAGCGGTGTTCCAAAAAATCCTCGCCGAAATCCGGTCGCCACAAGCCGTGATCCAAATCGGTCGCCAGGTCGGGCAGGGTGCAGGTGTCCAGTCGGGACCATCTGGACTCATGAAGAAATCCGAGCCCGCTTAGCCGTCCGCTCGGCCCGAGCGCCTCGTGTGCCGCGGAAACCGCAATGCCGGTCGCCGCGGCAAGGCACTCGGCGGCGCTGTCGAGGTGCGAAAAGCGCATGGCGTCGTTGACCAGCGCTTTCATCCAGTCGAAGCGCGTGGCCAGCGCCATGAAGGCGATCGCCGCGCAATTCGCGTCGTCGAGTTCAAAGCGTTGTTCGAGAAAAGCCAGGTTGCGGGCAAGAAACCCGTCAGGCTGCCAGTCGACCTTCTCCAGCTCCGCACGCCGGGCCCGAATCCTCGCGCGGTCCAGAAGGACCTCGCTCGCGTTCAGACACAATTGGTCGGGTTCGACCAGGCCGATCTCGGCCAGCACGATGTCGTCAAACTGCCGACGGTTGCTCGGCACCCCCATTCGATCGAGGATTCTCGCCGACCACAGCAGTGCCAGGTGCCGGTAGCCGTCGGCCTTCTCGGTTTGCGTCGGGTGATGAATTCCATCGCAATATTCGCGCTTGAGCATTGTTGGACTTCCTCTGGCGGGGCTGGCTAGTAAATTAATTCAGCTATGCGACGCGTTATGTCGCATAGAGGGATTATTTTTTGTGACATACTCGATTCGCAGGAGGGGATTCATGAATACCAACCAACCACGCCGGGCAGCCACGCCGGCCTTGAGCAAGACGCGCTTTATCGCCGGTCTCCAGTGTCATTTGCGGCTCTGGAACGACGTTCATCGCCGTGACCTGGCAACACCCTGGGCCGACACGCAGCAGGCGATCTTCGACCGCGGCACCCGCATCGGCGAACTGGCCCAGCGTCGCTACCCGGGTGGAGAACTGGTCGGGTTCAAGCCGTGGGAACGCGCGCCGGC
>CAYYZR010000348.1:0-2361 GCA_964476005.1 uncultured Halomonas sp. | reverse complement strand
CGCAGAAAAGTTCGGTCAGCATTTCGCCGACCACGCCGGCGACGAAGTAACAGTATTCGTCCAGTCGCTGCTGCGAATCCAGCCCGCGCAGGCCCACCTGCTGCTGGAACCGGTGCATGCCGTCACTCATCAGCGACACGCAGCGGATCAATGCCTGTCGCTGAACCTCCCCGAAGCTCCGTGTCACGTCCACGACCTGTTCGACGCGCGCGACGAGATCGCGCTCGGCGACCAGGGTTTCGGGCGCAAGCCTGGGCGCAAGGGTTGCGGCGAATTCGGCGGCCGGACGATTGCCCTGAAGCACATCGATGAACCCGCGACCGCTGGCCCGCTTCTCGGCCACCGACAGTCCGACATCGTCTTCGATGGTATCGGCGATCCGGCACAGCAGGTAGGCATTCGTGACCGGAACGCGCAATGCACCCGGAAGCGAGGGAATCGTAAGGGCGAAAGTGCGAGAAACGCCGCCGAGTATCTGCGCCTGGAAATCCAGCGCCGACTGCAATGACGGCTGAACTGACGTCTGTCGTGACGAGCGCAACGCCGATCTTCGCGGCGATCCGTCAAGCTTATGAACATCGTTCATTGATTTCTCCTGCGGGCTCCCTTGCGCATTGATTATATTTTGATCCGTTCCGGCGTGCGCGGCCGGGTCCGGTGCAGCCGGCCGAGTTTCGCGATGCCGGGCTCGGCCGCCATTATGAACGTTGCCGTCAGTGACCGGGACACCTCTCCGATGCTTTCAACGGCTCTCCGATTCCGATCGAACGGCGATTGGTCGAGAGACACCGCGGTCGGCAAGCGCTTACAATCAGGATTCATGCGCGGCCAAGGGTTTCGAGGATGGGTTTCAGCGACAGGGCGAACGGGTATATCGATCGGGTCGAGACGACGCTGGACCGCTGGCTGCCCGCCGATTCGTCCGAGCCGCAGCCGCTGCACGCGGCACTCCGATACGCGGTATTCAACGGCGGCAAGCGGATTCGACCGCTTTTGGCTTTCGCCGCGGCCGAGGCCGCCGACCTGCCTCCGAGCGAGGTCGACGCGATGGCGGCTGCCGTGGAGCTTATCCACTGCTATTCGCTGGTGCACGACGACCTGCCCGCGATGGATGACGACGACCTGCGGCGCGGCAAGCCGACCGTCCACAAGGCCTTCGACGAGGCGACCGCCATTCTGGCCGGCGACGCGCTGCTGACTTTGGCGTTCGAGGGCATGGCGCACGATCGCGTCCCGGCTCGGGCAATCGGCGAACTGGCCTCGGCCGCAGGCTCCGCCGGGATGGTCGGCGGACAGGCCATGGACCTGGCGTTCGAGGCCACGAAACCGACCCGCGAGGCGCTGGAGAGCATGTTCAGGAAGAAGACCGGCGCGCTGATCCGGGCCGCCGTGGTCATGCCCGTGGCCGAGCGCGGCGCCGACGACCCGTGCCTCCGCGCGCTGGGCGAATATGCCGAGGCGATTGGCCTGGCATTCCAGATCGTCGACGACCTGCTGGATATCGAGGGTTCCACCGAGGAAATCGGCAAGCCCGCCGGTTCCGACGCCGCCAGGGACAAGGCGACCTGGCCGGCCCTGTTCGGCCTCGAGGCCTCGCGCCGGCACGCCGACGAGTTGACCGAAGCCGCCTGGTCGGCCCTGGCGCGCCTGCCCGGCGACACCGACGGTCTTCGCTGGCTTGGAGAGCGGATCGTTCGGCGCCGATCCTGACCGGCGGCAGGCAAAATGCGGCCGCGTGAAAAAGCGTTGATCTTTCGTCGACGCACGGGCCGTAAACTGGGTTCACAAATGTGAATTCACACGTAACCCGGGACGCTCCAATCATGAACGAAGAATCAGCAAACGCCACCATTCTGCTCGTCGAAGATCACGACGACCTCGCGGCCACTGTGGGCGCATATCTCGAAGGCTGCGGTTACGCAATGGACTATGCCGCCGACGGCTCGATCGCGCTCAACCTGCTCGAAGACAATCTATACGACGTCATCATTCTTGATCTTATGTTGCCCAAGGTCGACGGCATGAAAGTATGCAGGAAGCTGCGCGACCGGGGCGATTCCACCCCCATCCTGATGCTGACCGCCCGCGATCAGCTCGACGACAAGCTCGAAGGCTTCGATGTCGGCGCCGACGACTACATGGTCAAGCCGTTCGAAATGGAAGAGCTTTCGGCCCGTATCAGCGCCCTGCTGCGCCGCGCCCGCGGCGAAGTTTCCGACGGCGCGATCCGGGTCGGCGACCTGGTGTTCGATCCCCGCACCATGCGCGTCGAGCGCGAAGGCCAGCGTCTGAACCTTTCCCCGACCTCGATTCGCATCCTGCGCATCCTGATGCGCGAATCGCCGCGCCTGGTCAGCCGCG
>CAYYZR010000347.1:0-2370 GCA_964476005.1 uncultured Halomonas sp. | reverse complement strand
CCCACATTCACGCCAATGGCAACCATGCCGATCTGCTCAGCGTCGATGTCGGCGTATCCCGCGGCTTCCGGGCCGAGCCGCGCGGCGGGCTGACCATCGGCATGAAGGGCAACGAGGTGTTCAAGGTGGCGGTCAACACGCTGGGCCGCATCGTCGACGAGACGCTGGCGCACAACAACATGGATAAGCACGACCTGGACTGGCTGATTCCGCATCAGGCCAATCTGCGCATCATCAAGGCGACCGCGCGCAAGCTGGACATGCCGATGGATCGCGTCGTCGTAACCGTCGACATACACGGCAACACCTCGGCCGCCTCGGTGCCGATGGCGCTGGACGTGGCGGTTCGTTCCGGCCGCATCAAGCGCGGCGACACCATGCTGCTGGAGGCCTTCGGCGGCGGATTTACCTGGGGCGCGGCCCTGATAAAATACTGAGCAGCGCGTTGGAGCATATCGGCCCGGGTCGATACGCCGGCACCAGCAACCAACAACCAACAACCAACAACAATAATTACCTGCAGCACTTCGGGATAGAACATTCATGACCGACACAGCAGCCATATTTCCGGGCCAGGGGTCGCAGAGCATCGGCATGCTTGCCGACCTGGCCGCCAGCAGTGACCTGGTTCGCTCGACCTTCGACGAGGCGTCGCGCGCGATCGGACGGGATCTGTGGAGGTTGGTCAGCGCAGGCTCCGCAGAAGAGTTGAATCAGACCCGCTGGACGCAGCCGGCAATGCTGGCCGCGGATATCGCGGTCTGGCGGGTCTATCTGTCTCGCGGTGGCTTGATGCCGACGGCGATGGCCGGTCACAGCCTGGGCGAATACGCAGCCCTGGTGGCGGCCGAATCAATGGCGCTGTCCGATGCCGCAGCCGTCGTTCATGAGCGCGGCCGACTGATGCAGGAAGCGGTGGGCGAAGGCGAGGGCGCCATGGCCGCGATCCTCGGTCTGGACGACCAGCGGGTCGAGCAGATCTGCGCCGACCTGGCCTGCGCGGAAAGAACCGTGGTGGCGGCCAACTACAATTCGCCAGGCCAGTTGGTGATTGCCGGCAGCCGCGCCGGCGTGGAACTCGCGGTTGAGGAGTGCAGGCAGGCCGGCGCCAAGCGCGCGCTGCTGCTGCCGGTCAGTGTGCCGGCCCACAGCCCGCTGATGGCGCCTGCCGGCGAAGGCCTGGAGCGTGCGCTTGGAATGATAGAGATCAAGCCGCCGGCCTGTCGCGTGCTGCACAATTTCGACCTTCAGCCGCGCGAGGCGCCGGAGGCGATCCGCCGCGCGCTGATCGAACAGCTGACCCATCCAGTGCCCTGGACGGGTACCATTCGCGAATTGATCGCCGAAGGCGCGACGCGATTTCTCGAATGCGGTCCGGGCCGCGTGCTTTGCGGTCTCGGCAAGCGCATCGATCGCGATGCCGACTGGCTGGCGCTGGAAACGCCCGGCGGCATCGACCAGGCGCTGCAGGGCTGAGGCCCGACGTCGGCGCGACACCTGAACCAACAGGGAAGCCAATGAACCAGCAGACTCTTCCGGAAACCTTGCGCCTGGACGACCAGGTCGCGCTCGTGACTGGCGCAAGCCGCGGCATCGGCGCGGCGATCGCCGAGATGCTCAAGGCCCACGGTGCCGACGTGTTCGGAACCGCGACCAGCGACGGCGGGGCCGAGGACATCAGCGCGCGCCTGGGCGCTGATCGCGGCCGGGTTCTTGACGTGCGCGAAGCGGAGTCGGCGGCGAGCCTGATCAAGGACATCACCGGCCTGGCGTCCGCGCCGACCATCCTGGTCAACAACGCAGCGGTAACGCGCGACCAGCTGTTGATGCGACTCAAGGACGAAGACTGGCTCGAGGTGATCGACACCAACCTGACCGGGGCGATGCGGCTTTCACGCGCCTGTCTGAAGGGCATGCTCAAGGCGCGCGGTGGAAGAATCATTTCCATTTCGTCGGTCGTCGGCTACAGCGGCAACCCGGGGCAGACCAACTATGCCGCGGCCAAGGCCGGGCTTGCCGGCTTCTCGCGCGCGCTGGCCCAGGAAATCGCGGCCCGCGGCATCACGGTCAACGTGGTCGCACCCGGTTTCATCGATACCGACATGACGCGCGCGCTCGACGAACAGCAGCGCGAAAGGCTTGCCGACACCATTCCGCTCGGGCGGCTGGGGCAGCCCGACGACATCGCCGCGAGCGTCGCCTGGCTGGCCAGTCCCGCAGCCGGCTACATCACTGGCCAGACGATTCACGTCAACGGCGGAATGTACATGACATGAATTCTCGTTTAATGCTATAATTTATTGATTTATATAGATTAAATCTAATTCAACTTGTTACAACCCAAAACCGGTTGTCCGGTAAACTGGAAGC
>CAYYZR010000346.1:0-2380 GCA_964476005.1 uncultured Halomonas sp. | reverse complement strand
CTGAGCCTACCAACAGACTGCACGTGGCGAAGTGAGACGGGTCTCCGCTTTTCCGTCGCCCTGGTCGAATCCATTGTCATACGCCGAGCACACCGAAGATAGCTTCTTGATCCGAAAGATCTTTAAAACCGCCTGGATGGTCGACTCGACCTCCCACGGCCAGGAAGTCGTAGCCGAGCTCAGCGCTCGCCTTCATGTCCCAGGGCGCGTCGCCGAAGTACGTTCGCCGCGTAAAATGCCCGTATACCCCTGCTCGCCGCTCGGCCAACCGCATAATCTCGGTTCGTGCTACCGCCTCGGACGATGTAGCAAACGGCAATCCTTCGAATTCGATCCCGGCCGAGCGTAGCTTCATCTCGGCAGTCTCGCGCCAGCCCCCGGTCGCGAAGGCGATTACCACTTCGGAACTCGAGCGAAGCTTGCGGATCAGCTCCGGGGCACCGGGAATTGGCGCCAACCCCTCTGGCTGCATTGCGATGTGTTCCTGTACGAGACCGATAAAACAGCGCTTGACGCGCTCGCAAGCCCGCGGCCTCTCGGATATTGGCACGTCGTTTTGCGTCAGCACCTCTTCGAGAACACCGCTATCCGTGCGTTGCTGATAGGACTGCCAGGTTTCATCGACATGCACTCCAAGCTCGCGCCTGATCGCGCGAGCGAAGAGATCTTCATCGAATCCGCGGGAATCTATAAGCGTTCCATCGATGTCGAACATTACCAGATGCAATGGTCACGTCTCCTTGACGTATAACAGCTTGGGTAATCTGCCGGGCCGGAGCGTAGCGTAGTATCGGCGCTTCACCCATCGGTTATGTGGATAATATCTCCGATACTTTTCCATATTCTCCAACAGGCAATTGGCGTAGTAGCGGAGGAACGAAAGAAGTTCGCTTCCCCGGAACTTGGCCACAAGAACACCGCCATTCTCTGAATCCAAAACCCCCAACCAATCGAGTAGGTTCCTATCATCTACCGACGTCACCGTTATGTCGAAATGCGCGACCGCATTACGTAGAGCCTTAATGAGATCTCGCAGGGTGACAACGTTAGCGCCAACCTCTAACGAAGGCGAGCCGATTTCGGCTTGATATTCCCGAGTTAGACGATCCGTAGGGACATAGCTTATAACCCGTTCTTGGGGCATGACGATCAAACCCAAAAGACAATTGATCGTGAGCGTGTGATTAAACTGCTCTTCAAACGGGTAGCGATCAAGCACTTCATGATATTGGTCAATCAAATGGAGAGTCCGCTCGACGAAATCGCTCTCAATGTCGTGATAGTCACGCATTGATTTTACTCACATAACGTTAGTGCTGAAGCGCCCGTGAAGAGGCGACAGCGTCTTTCCGGGCCGCTTTCAGCACACTGTTAGACCACATTTATTCCAACCCCCTTTTCTTGAGTCTCCTGCTGAATTCTGGCCCATGTCCGCCAGAAACCAGATAGGCAAATACTTCCCTCAAATCGCGCCGGAGGTCGAACAGGTCGTCCACTGCTAACGGCGCATAGGGGCAGTCGCCAAAGCGGCTGCTCGGGTGCATGGTCATCACGCGCTGCTCGTAGAGTTCTTCGAAGTATTTCCGATCCCCTGGATCGATGCCCAACGGTCTATTGAACGCATCATCAAGCCATTTTCCTGCGTCCTTAGCAGATGGGCTTTGGATGCCCGACTGCTTCAGCGATTGAACGATCAACGACAAGGATGCCTCGAGCGCAATGAAAGCCACGATGATCGATTCTTCGGTAAACTCGTAGTACCTTGATAACATGTCGCACTTGATGAGGCATGTAATTCCACGCAGAAGCACATGGTCCGACTCTCCGATACCCCTCCAGAAGCCCGGCTGCCGATTTAAATGAACGTCGCGCTCGAACAGTTGATAGGGAGTGCTAATTTTTTCCCGATCCCGAAGCTCGTCCAGAACGAGCTGCCTCAGATCGTTCTGGACTTCGCTGTCCCGTAGATCAACTGCGGACGGCTCCACCAGCGCGAACGTTATATGTTCGGGATACAGTAGAATTTTCGGTCCTTCGGCATCTTCACAAAGTAAGATTGACGCCCAGAAGCGGGCTTCTTGAGGCGTTGCCCAATCCATTTCCGAATAGGGGAAGTTTGACGCCGTCTGGTCATATGGCCGAGCACGGACTGCTGTAAATGCGACCTCATCATCTGCAAGGTAAAGTGCCCCTGCGGAACCGCAGACTCCTCTGGGATACTGTCCACACGGATTGAGTAGCCGTACCCGCAGCGCAAAGTCGCGCTGATAGCGGCGCATATTTTCAAATGGCTTCACAAGTCTCACGATACAACGCCTATGGAGACCAACGTCGTGTTAAACGGCGCGAACGAAGTGAGCGTCCGAGGCCACGCTTTTTG
>CAYYZR010000345.1:0-2383 GCA_964476005.1 uncultured Halomonas sp. | reverse complement strand
CAACCCATCCCGCATAATGGGAATTCATTCGCCATAGCGAGTCCGCCATGATCAAGCTGCCCCTGGTCGACCGGGTCACGTTCCTGATCGAGCGCCAGTTCGTCAAGGGTGCCGGCTTCCAGCTGCTGGTGGTGGCCGCGGTGATTGCGCTGATATCGATCGCCGGCGGGGCTGCGGTGATGTTCGCAGGCGGCCAGATGGGTTTCGCCGAGGCGGTCTGGTGGGCGTTTCTTCGGATGACCGATCCGGGCTATCTCGGCGACGACGAGGGCGGCTGGCGGCGGACCGTCTCGACCGCGCTGACCGTCAGCGGCTACGTGTTGTTCATGGGCACGCTGGTGGCGATCATGACGCGCTGGCTGATCGCGAAGATGCTCGAGTTCGAGCGCGGTCTCACGCCGGTTGCGATGCGAAACCATATTGTGGTCATCGGCTGGACCAACCGGACCATCCCGCTGCTGCGTGAACTGATCGGCGACGGCGACAGCCGCCGGCGCTTCCTCGCCGCGTTCGGCATGCGCCGCCTGCGCGCCGTGGTGCTGTCCGAAGAAGTGTCTGCGCTGCAGTTCCAGGCACTGAAGTCCGATCCGGCGATCGGGCGCGGCGCCGCCCGGGATATCGTGCTTCGCTACGGCTCGGTCCTGGAAGAGGAAGCAATCCGGCGGGCCGCCTGCATGAATGCCGCGGCCGTCATCATGCCCAGCGACTACGGCCGCGGCGACGACCTGGTGAGCCCGGACGTGGAGACGATTCGCGCGCTATTGTCGATGGATGCGCGCGCGGCGCGCTACGGCCAGGCGCCGCCGTTGGTGGTGGCCGAAATCCAGGACGCACGGCGCATGGATACGGTGCGAAGCGCCTACAGCGGGCCGTTGGAAGTGGTGGCCAGCGATGACACCATCAACCGGCTGCTGGTCCAGACCATTCTTCATCCGGGCCTGACCGCCTTCCTGCGCGAAGTGCTGACCGCACGAACCGGCAACGAACTGCGCCTCGGGGCAGCCGGACGCCTGGCCGGGGCCAGACTGAAGGATGCGGCAAGCCGCTTTCCCCGGGCGATCGTGATGGGACTGCTGCGCGAACGCGAGGGCGGCTGGGCGGTATTGCTGAACGTCGCATCCGAAACGCGCATCGCCAACGGCGACCTGATCGTGTTCCTGGCCCGTTCTGCGGCCGATACCGAACCGACCGGCGCTGCGAACGCCAGCCTCGCGCCGCTGGATCGGCAACCGGCGAACAAGGCGCGGCCAGCGGCCGCCGAGCGCAGACGCATTCTGCTTCTGGGCTGGAGCCGCCGCGTGCCGAACCTGATTGACGAGTTGGCCAGCTACCCGGAGATCGAATTCGACGTGGAACTGGTCTCTATTGTGGATGCGTCGATTCGAAGACGCGAGATCGAGCGCTACTCGGCAAACTGCGCCCGGGTGCCGGTCGAGCACGTGGAAGCCGATTACCTGATGGCCGGCGAGCTTGAGCGGATGGACATGGCCCGCTACGACTCCGTTTTTCTGCTCAGCAGCGATCAGCTCGAAAATGCCGAAGAGGCCGATGCCCGCGTGGTCGTCGGTCAGCGAATAATCGAAGGGCTGCTGCAGCGTCGGGGGCTGGACCCGCAAATCCTGATCGAGCTGGCCGACGCCGCCAATGAGGGATCCATCCGATCTTCCACGGTCGAGACGCTGGTCAGCCCGATGATTCTCAGCCACTTCATGGCGCAGGTCACCCTGCGGCGTGAAACCCGGCTGGTTTTCGATGAACTGTTTACCGCCGGCGGCGCGCAAATCGAGTTCCGTCCGGTCTCGAGCTTTGGTCCGGTCGACTCGGCCAGCTTTGCCCAGCTCGAGTCGCGGGTCGCCGCACGCGGGAATACCTTGCTGGGCGTCCAGCAGGCTGCCGGCGCGGCCGCGTCGAACCGCGGTCTGCTGCTCAACCCGCCCCGCGATACGCGGTTCGATCTGCAGGCCGGCGATCGTCTCTGCGTGTTGACCCGGCTGGCCGGCGGCGGGTAGTGGTCGGTTCGTCGTTTGGTCGCTTTGTCGTTTCGTGGCGGAAGTGACCATTGCGGCCGAGACTGCCCAGTCGAAGCGACCCAACGACCCAACCCTTCCCCGGATATTGCGGCATCATAGCGGCTTGAACCCCCGATCATCGGCAAGTACATGGCAACCAACGTGAGCGAAGATCCGATAGCGACAATCCGAGGCGCGCTGGAATCCGGCCGCCTGACGATCAATGCGCTGGACGACGGCAGCGGCGTGTTGCTGGACGTCGACGGCGAGCAACTGCTCACGCTCAACCGCACCGGCATGCGGCTGGTCCAGGCCATCGATGAAGGCGCGTCGAGCGTCGAGGCGCTGCGCGACATGCTGCTTGAAGAATTCGA
>CAYYZR010000344.1:0-2389 GCA_964476005.1 uncultured Halomonas sp. | reverse complement strand
TTTTGCCGATGAATTTCAAGAGCGACAACGAAGCGCCCGCCCATCCGCTGATCATCGAGGCGATTGCCCAGGCCAACCAGGGCATGGCGACCGCCTATGCCGACGATGCCTGGAGCAAGCGGCTGGACGGCGTGTTCTCCGATCTGTTCGAGACCGAATGCAGCGTGCTGCCGCTGGCCACCGGCACGGCCGCCAATTCGGTGACGCTGGCCGCCACCTGTCCTGTCTGGGGCGCGGTCATGTGTCACCGCCAGGCGCACATCGCCAACGACGAAGGCGGGGCGCCCGAGTTCTACACCCACGGCGCCAAGCTGATGCTGCTCGACGGCGACCACGGCAAGCTGCAGGCGGAAGAGCTCGGCCACGCGATCGATTCGGCCGGCGTCCACGGCGTGCACAACGTCAAGCCGTCCGTGGTTTCCATCACCCAGGCCACCGAATGCGGCACCAGCTATCGGCCCGGGGAAATCTCGGCGATCGCGGAGGCTGCCCATTCGCGCGGCCTGCCGCTGCACATGGACGGTGCCCGGTTCGCCAATGCGATGGCCTGGCTGGGCAATTCACCTGCCGAAGCGACCTGGAAATCCGGCGTCGACGTGCTGTCGTTCGGCGCCACCAAGAACGGCGCGCTGACCGCCGAGGCCATCGTGGTCTTCGGCCACCCCGAGTGGCTGGAGACCATGCAGCGCATGCGCAAGCGCGGCGGACACCTGCTGTCGAAAATGCGTTATGTCTCGGCCCAGTTGCTGGCCATGCTGGACGGCGGCCTGTGGCTGGAGCTGGCCGCCCACGCCAACGCAATGGCGGCACGCCTGGCCGAGGCCGTGGAGGCTCATCCCGAGGCGTCGCTGGCGTGGCCGGTGGAAGCCAACGAAGTGTTTCTGCGCTGGACGCCCGAAAAGCTCGCCGGTCTCAAGGACCAGGGATTCGAGTTCCATATCTGGCCCGGTCACGACGATCTGGCCAGGCTGGTCTGTTCGTTCGCCACGCAGCAGGGCGAGGTTGACAAGCTGGTCGCGGCGCTGCAGACCGGTGGAGGCGACACATGAGCATGCTTGAACCCTCGCCCGACGAGCGCGAATGGCTCAGCGACGTGCTGACCCGGAAAATCCCGCTGGGCGGCGCGATGCAGCTTTCGATTGCGAGGCTGGACGACACGGGCATAGAGTTCAGTGCGCCGCTGGCACCCAGCGTCAACGACAAGGGCACCGCGTTCGGCGGCGCGATCGTGTCGCAGATGATTCTCGCCGGCTGGTCGCTGCCCCGGCTGTTGCTGCGCCGTGCCGGCCTCGAGGCCGACCTGGTCATTGGCCGCTGCGAGGTCCGTTTTCTTAAGCCGGTCAGCGATGATTTCCGGGTGCGCTGCGAATGGCCGGAAACCGCATCGATCAATGCGTTCATCGACCAGGCGCGGACCAGGGGCCGCGGCAAGCTGGAGCTGGCGCCGGAATGCCTGACCGATTCCGAGGTGGCGGCTACGCTCGCAGCCCGGTATGCTGCGTTGGGAAGGAGCAACGGCGCGGCGGCGTCGGACGGATGATGCACAGGAGCACGCTGATGAAACAATCCAGGGCAGTTCTGGTGATCGGGATGGTGAGCCTTCTCGGCCTGCTTGGCGCCTGCGGCACGCTCGACGAAAAGGACAAGAAGCGCACCGAGACCATGGACCGCTTCGAGGCCATCGTGCGCTGGAACCAGTTCGATTCCATGATCGATTTCATGCACCCGGACTGGCTGGAGGAAAACCCGGTGACCTCGCTGGAGATCGAAAGGCTGCACCAGTTCCGGGTCAGCCAGTACACCGCGCGCCAGGTGCTGAGCGACGCCGACGGCGGCATCGACCGGCTGGTGCAGCTCAGGCTCTACAACAAGCACACGGCGCGCGAGAAAGTGGTGGAATACGTCGAGTCCTGGCGCTGGGACGACGAGCGGGCGCGCTGGATGCTGCACTCCGGCCTGCCTGACGTGACCGGGAGGTTCTGATCGCCCTGAGTCGGAGACCGAAATCGTGTTTTCCAGGATGTTGACCGTCAACCGGGAGGCAAGAATATGCGAACGATCGCGGTATTGAACGCAAAAGGCGGCTGCGGCAAGACCACGCTGGCCACCAATCTTTCCGCCGCGCTGGCCTGGGAGGGCTACCAGGTGGCGCTGGGTGACATGGACCCGCAGCAATCGTCGGCCGACTGGGGCGCGAGCCGACCGGAAGAATACCCGGAAGTCATGAGCCTCAATTCCGCCGACGGCCCGATCCGGGCGCCGGCGGGCACCGACTACCTGGTGCTCGATTCGCCGGCCGGCATCCACGGCCCGGAGCTCGGGCAGCTGGTTCGGCGGGCCCAGACCGTGCTCATTCCGGTGCTGCCCTCGTTCATCGACATGCGCGCCG
>CAYYZR010000343.1:0-2396 GCA_964476005.1 uncultured Halomonas sp. | reverse complement strand
GTCGCCAGGCCAATCCCGACGACGCCGACCTGCTGGTCAACCTGGCCTCGATGACCGGCACATACGCCAGCCTTTTCGTCGAAGACGCCGACGGCGCCCGGCGGATGAGCGAACGCGCGCTCGGATACGCCCGGCGCGCGACCTGCATCGAAGACACGCCGTTGTGCAATGCAGGCCGCGAACCGTTCGAACAATTCGAACAGCGCGTTGCCAAACTGCAGCCCGGGGATGTCGATATTGCCTACGCACTGGGCACGGCCTGGGTGACCTGGATCGCCTCGGCCAGCAGCGACTACAACGCGCTGGCCGACCTGCCCAAGGCCGAGTTGCTGCTGGAGACGGTGGCCGCGATGGCGCCTGAACATGACGACGGCGCTGTGTGGCTCTATCTGGGCGTGCTCAACAGCCAGCGCCCGCCGGCGGCCGGCGGACGTCCCGACCTGGCCGAGAAGTATTTCAGACAGGCGCGCGAGATCTCTTCGGGCAAGAACCTGATGGTGAACGTGTTCATGGCCGACGAGTACGCGCGCCTGGTGTTCGACCGCGCGCTTTACGTCGAACTGCTGGAAGAAGTGCTGGCCGCCGACGCCGATCAGCCCGGTTACGTGCTGGCCAACCGCATTGCCAAGGTGCGCGCGCGCGCATTGCTGGCGCGGACCGACGACATCTTTTTTTGACCGGACCGGTGTCGGCCCGGAACTGCAAGGAATATCGAATGACGAAAAACATCATTTTCGCGAGCACGTTGTGGCTGGCCCTGGTTGTCAGCGCAGGGCCACTTGCGGCCCAGCAGCTCAAGATCGCCACGCTTGCCCCGGACGGCTCGAGCTGGATGGAAGTGCTCAACGCCGCGGCTGAAGAAGTCAAGACGCAGACCGACGGCAAGGTCGTCACGCGCTTCTATCCCGGCGGCGTCATGGGCGGATCCGACATGGTGCTGCGCCGCATGAAGCTGGGACAACTCCAGGGCGGGGTGTTCACGGTCGGCGAACTGGCCGGCGTGGCGCCGGAAACCAACCTCTATTCGCTGCCGTTCCAGTTCAAGAACGCGTCCGAACTGGCGCAACTGCGCGATGAGTTCGACCCCTTCATTCTGGACGCGCTGCATGAGGCCGGCATGGTCGCGCCTGCAATCACCAACGGCGGCTTCGCATATCTTTTCTCGCGCGAGCGCATCGCCAGCACCGACGACGTCTCTTCCGACCTGCGGGTGTGGATACCCGAAAACGATCCGCTGTCGCGTCGTACGCTGGAGGCCGTCGGCGCTAGCGCCGTGCCGCTGAGCCTGGCCGACGTCTACACGGCGCTGCAGACCGGCACCATCAACACCTTCGCCAACACCATGTCGGGCGCGATCATCCTGCAATGGCACACCCGCGCGAAGTACATGCTCGATCTGCCGGTACTGATGACAGCTGGCGTGATGGCAGTGGACCGCAAGGCCTTCGAACGCATATCTCCCGAGCATAGAGCAATATGGTTGACCATCTTCCGCCGGGCGCTGCAGGCGCAGGAAACGCAAACGGTCGAGGAAAATCGCGATGCACGCGATGCACTGGTGGCGCAGGGCATAGAGATTGTCGATCCGGATCCTGCAGATGTGCGCGAATGGCAGCGGATTTCGAACCAGGTGCTCGATGAAATGCTCGCTTCGGGAGAATTCGAGGTGCCGGGCATCGAGCGGTTGCGCGCTCGCCTGGAAGAGATACGGTCCAGCGTCGAATGAGCGAGCTGCGTCCGGAGGCGCCTGGGACGGAGAATCTTCGGCCGAGCGGCGAACCCGCCGGTTTCGTGCGCAACCTTGAAGTCGGCCTGCTCAGCGCGATCTTCATCGCCATCGTGGTCATCGGCCTGACCCAGATCGGCCTGCGCAACTTCGCCGACAGCTCGCTGGTTTGGGCCGACGACGCGATGCGCGCCGGCGTACTGTGGATCACCATGCTGGCCGGGGTGCTGGCGGCGGGCCAGGCGCGCCATATCAAGATCGACGTACTGCTGCATCGCTTGCCTGAGAAAGTCCAGCCGTGGGTGCAGCGCATCATGTACCTGTTCACGGCGCTTATCTGTGTCACGTTGGCGGCCGCCAGCGTCAGCCTGCTCCAGCTCGAGATGCAGATGAACGACATAGCCTTCCTCAACGTCCCGCGCTGGGGAGTGCTGATCATCATCCCAATTGGTTTTGCGCTGATGGGCTGGCGGTTCATGCGCCACGCGTTCGCGCTGTATTCGACCCGCAAGGCGGAGCGCTGAGATGCTGCTGATCCTGCTCGCGCTGCTGGCGCTGCTCGGCATGCCGCTTTTTGCGGTGATCGCGCTGGGCGCGCTGGTCGCGTTCAACGATCAGGGCCTGAACATGACCCTGGTGGTGATGGAGTTCCAGCGCATCGGAGAACTGC
>CAYYZR010000342.1:0-2400 GCA_964476005.1 uncultured Halomonas sp. | reverse complement strand
CGCCGATGTCGCCGGTGGCGTGCGCGAAACCGGTCACCGGCAGGCCGATGCCGCGCCGCGACAGCAGCTGCAGCGAGCGCAGCTTGTCGCGCGAGCGGGTCACCGCCACCGATTCGTTGAGCGGGAACGTGCCCATCATCTCGAACTGGCGCAGCACGGCCGTGCCGTAAAACGTGACCGACGCGCCGATGCGCGGAATGACCGCATCGAATTCGTCGAGCTGGTCGCCGCGGTAATGAATGGTCGGCCGGTGCGAAGCGATGTTCATGTAGCACCGCAGCGTGTCGACCACGCGAACCTGGTGGCCGCGTTCCGTGGCGGCTTCCTTGAGCCGGCGGGTCGAATAGATGTTGCTCGAGCGCGACAGAATTGCAATGCGCATCAGAAATCCCCGGAATCGAGTCGTGGTTTGCCTTGGAGAAAGGTGCGTGCGGGGTAGACCAGCGCATGATCTTTCATGGCGCTTCGTCCCAGCAGCATGCGATAGCGCATTTTCGCACGATTGGTCAACGTGATGTCGACGCTCCAGCGATTGTGGCCGATGATGATATCGGTGCGGATCGTGAACCGCTCCTGGTGCTGACCCGAGCTGGACCGCACGATGCGCACGCCGCGCAAGTCGGCTTCGCACAGCTGCCACTGGTCGGGACGGGTGTGGCCGGTGTGCAGCCGGAACCGGACCCGGTCGCGCTCGTCTTCCACGAATCGCTCGATCTGGCTGGCGTGCAGCGCGCAGGACTTTGCGCCGGTATCGGTGCGCGCGCGCAGTTTCTGGATACCGAGTTCGGGCAGCGCCACCCATTCGCAGGCGCCGATGATCATGTTGGGTTCGCGGTGAGTCTGCGCCATCGGGTCTCGATTCGTCGGGGTCAGGCCGCATTGTAGCCGCGCGTGCAAGGCGGCCGCAGCCGCAAACCGACGGTCAATGCCGGATACAATTGCCGCCATTGATTCAACAGGCACGCCGACCCATGGAACAGACCGCACTCAAAGCCCTGCAGGACGACCTCTCCCGACGAGCCGCGGCGCTCAGGAGGTATCTTTGACTACGATGGCAAGCAGGAAAAGCTGGAAGAAGTCACCCGCGAGCTCGAGGATCCCAACGTCTGGAACGACGCCGAACGCGCCCAGTCGCTGAACAAGGAGCGCGCCGCGCTGGACAAATCGCTGACCGCGCAACGTGAAGTGATCGAGGGCGTCAGCGACGCCGGCGAACTGCTGGAAATGGCAGTCGAGGAAGACGACCCGGATACGCTTGCCAGCGTCGAGACCGACCTGCTGGCGCTGGAGCGCAAGATCGGCGCGCTGGAATTCCAGCGGATGTTTTCCGGCGACATGGACGACCGGCCGTGCTTCATCGACATCCAGGCCGGATCCGGCGGCACCGAGGCGCAGGACTGGGCCGAGATGCTGCTGCGAATGTACCTGCGCTGGGCCGAGACGCGCGGCTGGGATGCCGAAATCGTCGAGGCGTCGGCCGGCGAAGTGGCCGGCATCAAGAGCGCGACGATCCGCGTGGAGGGCGAATACGCCTACGGCTGGTGCCGTACCGAGACCGGCGTCCACCGGCTGGTGCGCAAGTCGCCCTACGATTCGGGCAACCGGCGGCATACCTCGTTCGCGTCGGTTTTCGTGTCGCCGGAAGTCGACGACAACATCGATATCGAGATCGACCCGTCGGATCTCAGGATCGACGTCTACCGGGCCTCCGGCGCCGGCGGCCAGCATGTCAACCGGACCGAATCGGCGGTGCGCATCACGCACGAGCCTTCGGGCATCGTGGTGCAGTGCCAGACCGACCGCTCGCAGCACAAGAACAAGGACCGCGCGATGAGCCAGCTGCGCGCCAAGCTCTACGAAATGGAGCTTCAGAAGCAGCGCGAGCAGGCCCAGGCGGCCGAAGAGGAAAAAGCCGACATCGGCTGGGGCAGCCAGATCCGCAACTACGTGCTCGACCAGTCGCGCATCAAGGATCTGCGCACCGGCGTGGAGCGCACCGACACCCAGAAGGTGCTCGACGGCGACCTCGACGAATTCGTCGGCGCGTCGCTGAAGGCGGGGTTGCAGTAGAACCAAAGGCGAATCACAGATTGCTCAGCTTTACGCAGAAGGAAAGGCGAAAAGCTGGGCACGAAGAGCACGAAGGTGGGCACGAAGGACACGAAGAAAATCAAAGCACCTTTTAGCTTTTTTGTGCACCCTGTCTGGTTGATCAGGGGTACATCGTGAAAAAACGAATATCGGGCAAGTCTTTTCAGAGTCTTTCTTCGTGACCTTCGTGCCCACCTTCGTGCTCTTCGTGTCATGCTTTTGACCTGCAGCCTTTGACGATTTGGAGTTTTACTCGCGATCATCCGCGTGAATCCGCGGCAAACAAACGGATTTTGATATGACCGACCA
>CAYYZR010000341.1:0-2409 GCA_964476005.1 uncultured Halomonas sp. | reverse complement strand
CGGCGCTACTGGGACGACGGCATGCAGCCGTCCGACGCCGCCACGCTGGCCGGGCGCAAGGCGCTGGCAGAGGCCGACATCGACCCGCGCCAGGTCGGCATCCTGATCAACACCTCGGTCTCGCGCGATTTTCTCGAGCCCTCGACCGCCTGCGTGGTCCACAACAACCTCAAGCTGGCCAACACCTGCGAGAGCTTCGACGTCGGCAACGCCTGCCTGGCGTTCATCAACGGCATGAACATTGCCGGGCGCATGCTCGAGCGCGGCGAGATCGATTACGCGCTGATCGTCAACGGCGAATCCAGCCGCGAGATCAACGAAAACACCATCCGCCGCCTGCTGGAGCCCAGCGTCACGCGCGACCAGTTCAAGGGCGAGTTCGCCTCGCTCACGCTGGGTTCGGGCGCCGCCGCAATGGTGATGACCCGGCGCGAATTCGACGCCGAAGGACACGCCTACAAGGGCGGGGTCACCCGCGCCGCCACCCAGTTCAACAACCTGTGCCGCGGCTGGAACCACCAGATGTGGACCGACACCCGCAGTCTTCTCAGCGAAGGCATGAAGCTGGCCAACCTCACCTACACCGCCGCGCGCACGGTGCTCGGCTGGGTGATGCACGACCTCGACCACATCGTGATCCACCAGGTCTCCAAGGCTCATACCGAATCGTTCATCCGCAAGTTCGGCGTGGATCCGGCGCGTGTCTACCGCATCTTTCCGAGCCTGGGCAACATCGGCCCGGCCTCGATCCCCACCGTGCTCTCGCGCA
Organism: uncultured Halomonas sp.; assembly: GCA_964476005.1. Classification (GTDB taxonomy): domain Bacteria; phylum Pseudomonadota; class Gammaproteobacteria; order Xanthomonadales; family Wenzhouxiangellaceae. The sequence goes on along the minus strand of CAYYZR010000341.1, from coordinate 1,640 downwards.
TCGTCAACGAAGGCCGAGTGCAGCGCGGCGACAAGATCGCGCTCATGGGCATCGGTTCGGGTCTGAACTGCTCCATGGCCGAAGTTGTCTGGTAACCGCGGCCGGGGCGTGAACCGCGCCGGCCTCAAGACCGACCCACGATACAGGCGAAAAAGACCGTCGTGACCGCACTCCCGGGCCTTGACACCACGCTGTACCCGTTCGACAGCAACTACCACCAGCTGGCCTCGGGGCACTGCATGCATTTTGTCGACGAAGGACCGGCAGGCGCCCAGCCGGTAGTGATGGTGCACGGCAATCCGACCTGGTCGTTTTACTATCGAAATCTCATCCGCGGGCTGACCGACCGGCACCGCTGCCTGGCGCCCGACCATGTCGGCATGGGACTCTCGGACCGTCCCGCGGATAACGACTACGACTACACCCTGGCGTCCAGGGTCGACGACCTTGCCGAATGGCTTGACGCGGTCGAACCCGACCGGCCGGTCGACCTGGTGGTGCACGACTGGGGCGGCGCCATCGGCCTGAGTTGGGCCGCCGCCAACCCCGAGCGCGTGCGCCGCATATTTGTCCTCAACACCTGGGCATTCACGATTCCCGACGACGCCGACCTGCCGCGCTCACTGGCGTTCGCGCGCACTACGCTGGGCGCGTTCCTGATCAAGGGCTTCAACGCCTTCTCCGGTCTTGCGGTGAGAATGGCGACCGAAAAACGCCTGGATTCCGCCGTCGCGAAGGGCCTGACCGCCCCGTACCGAGGCGGCCCACAGCGCCGCCTCGCGACGCTGCGCTTCGTCCAGGACATCCCGCTGACCGAATCCGACCCGGCCTGGAAGGTGCTCGCCGAGACCGAGCGCAACCTCGCCCGGCTGGCCGACAAGCCCATCGCCTTCGGCTGGGGCGGGCAAGACTTCGTGTTCAACGATCGCGTACTCGAAAAATGGCGCGAGATTTTTCCCGACGCCAGCGTCGACTACATCGAAGACGCCGGCCACTACGTCCTCGAAGACGCCGCCGACCGGCTGGTGCCGAAAATCCGCGAATTCTTCGCTTCCTGAACTGCCCCGGCAGCCCGACACCGCAGCGGGCCGCATAAACCGTCCAACCGTAGACCGGCGCGCCGCAAGAGCCAGCGCCTCGCCCGCCCCCATCGCCAATAATCGTCGATAATCGCCCCATCCCTGCAACCAGCATCGCGAATGAACTTCCTCCCTGGCCGGCACGCAGACGAAGCGCTGATAGCGCCGCAATCCTTCGACGCCTCGATCCAGATCCAGGGAGTTTCTTCTGCATTGATGGCCGGGCTGTTCCACGGCTCGGCGCGGGCGCGGGCGCATTGGAAACCGGGTCTTGAGTTGACAGCAGGTCTTTGCGGCGCCACCGACGACGAGACGGCATCGCCCTGGAAAAAAGACCTGCCCGACGGCCTGGTGACGCTTCACAGCGGTGCGCCGGGGTCGGTGCGGGTCGAACCCGATCACGCCATCATCGACACGCTGTTGCCGCAAAGCCTGTACCTGTTGCTCGCCCAGCAATGGGCGCGGGCAGGCCTGATGCTGGTCCACGGCGCCGCCTTCGAGTTCGAAGGCAAGGGAATTCTGGCGCTGGGCGACAAGGGCGCCGGCAAATCCGTGCTCACC
>CAYYZR010000340.1:0-2434 GCA_964476005.1 uncultured Halomonas sp. | reverse complement strand
AGCACGAAGCCGACAAAGTAATTCGCGTGACGGTACGGCATGCTCGGTTTCCGGATTATCGAATCTTGCCAAGGCATACTGGAACCGAGTGGCGGCGTACAGAAGCCGAACAACGCTGCGGATACTCGACCGGCTTCAATCGCGCGGCAGGCTCGAGCGCCGGGTGGCGGTAGCCAACAGCAAAAGCGCGATCAGCAACAGCCTCCGGGTTGACGGCGTCGGCACCGGAACGGCAAGGGGCCTCGTCAACCGGCGCACGGCTCCGTCGTGCCGCAAAGCGCAGCCCGGCCTGGGGAACGACCAGGGAGCCGTTTCCCGCAACCAGTTGCTTCAACCGGCCGATTTTTTTCTCAGGTTGCTGCGGACCGTCCATCCGACGACGGCGAGGCCCAGCCCGCCCAGCAGCAGGACAAGATTCTCGGTCTCGCCGGTCGCGAAGCCGATCATGGGCAAAAGAATGGAAGCCGCGATCATCAATGCGCCGATGGCCATCATCGTGTCGCCGCGGTTTTTTGCCGGTTTTGGTTTCTTCTCGGACATTTCTTTGATGCTCCTGGGTCGAAGTGGACGGTTGCAACCGTCAAGGTGTCTGATGCTGCCTGTGTTCGTGCTTGTTCTGCCTGTTTATTCAAACTGCGTTTGGATACCTGCGGGAAGCCCGGTCGCCATGATTCAATTGTTGGCCGCCGGGTTGTTCAAACATCGCAAACACCGGTCGCATAAAAGCCGCCCAGCGCCTCGCCATTCTGACCCCACGAACCGCGGACTTCGATCGCGACTGTCCCGGTACGCTGAATCTCGTATTCGAGGACCCACTGATACGACTGTCCGGCGAGATCACCCTGTTCGTAGATTTGCTCCAGTTCGCACTGGTCGCGGGTGCAAATTCCGGACAGTTCGGTTGCTCCATAGGCGTCGTGGATCGGACCCGACACCGTCCAGCCGTCAGCTACCGGCACCCATGTCGACTCCCAGGCGAACATCTGGACCTGTCCGTCCGATTCCTGCGTCCAGACCCCCTCCATGGCGCAGTTCATGGGCACTTGACGACTATCTTCCATCGCAGGCTTTGATCGCGCCCATTCACCCGCAGAAGGCTTGCCCGACGACGGCGCCGGTTGCGGAGCTGCGGGCGGAGGCGGTGCTGGCTGGTCGGCCGACGGCACGCTCGGCGGAATGCACTCGTAGCCTTCGAGCACCGTCGTCCAGGCGGTTTCCGGGTCGAAATCGGCCACCAGCGCGCTATCGGTGTTCCAGGGCTGCATGGCGTCGAGACCATGCTGGATCATGTAGTGAGGGTAGTAGCCGGGCGGACCCATGCGTTGAAGCGCGTTGCATATCTCGGCGCGCCGTGCGGCATCCCCGTCATCGGCTGCAATGGCCCAGGCTTCCTGTTGAGCTTCGGTCATGGCGTTGCCGAGCTGAAAGGCGAGCATGCCGATTGCTTCATGCGCCGATACATCGGAGACCCGCTCCATATCGAAACGGCCGTATGCACGCGCCACCACCAACAGATTGACGCCGGCGGCATAGTCTTCCCGTCGGACGCATTCATGGACACCGGCGAACATGTCCGCAGGCGTGTGCTCGCTGGTCACCGAATCGAGGCCAACGCATCCCAGTGGCATCGTGGCCTCCAGGTCGCCCGGCGTATTGAATTCAACGCTATCCTGCGCCGAAAGCGGGGCGACCATCAAGCCCAGCAGGCCGACAAGCGGCTTTAATCCCAGATCCATAGGTCACTTCCTGTCGGGCCGCTAGTCGGCGTGTCGTCACCAAGCTTAAACGAAAATGTTAAGCCCGTCACCCCATCCCGGTCTTGAACAAGCGCTTCGGGCATCGACGCAATCGGGCGATATTCCCGTGCGACGCCTTTTCGGTTGCATGAATCGGTGCGTACATGAAAGACGGGCCGCTGTCGGGTATCCGTGCAGACGACGGCGGCACAAAAAAGCGCCCGGTGGAGGGCGCTTGGAGCGTCGATCGGGTAATTCCGGATCAGGCCTGACCGCCGGCATCGTCCCCGTCGTCGTCGTGATGGTGGTCTTCGGCGTCGTCGCCTTCGAGATGATGGTGTTCATGCTCGTCGGCGTGCCCGTCGTCGCCGTGATGGTGCTCGTGCTCGTCGGCGTGGCCGTCATCGCCGTGGTGATGCTCGTGCTCGCCGGCATGACCGTCGTCGCCGTGGTGATGCTCGTGCTCGTCGGCGTGGCCGTCATCGCCATGGTGATGCTGATGTTCGGACTCGTGCGGCTCGTGCGCGGGGTCATCGGCCCAGGCCGTCGCTACGGCCAGGCCCAGGCTGGCGACTATCGCCAGCAGGGTCGTCGTCTTGCTTGTCATTCGCTTTACTCGTTGTCGGTCACCCATCGTGACCGTACTTTTATATCACCGAAGGCAGGCCGGGAACAATCGTTACGGATTCCAGCCCGGG
>CAYYZR010000339.1:0-2440 GCA_964476005.1 uncultured Halomonas sp. | reverse complement strand
GCGACTGACAAAAGCAGGTCGCCAGCAAGCGCGAAGCGCGTGGCGAAACGCAGTTTCATTTGAAGTTGAAGTGGAATTAAGGAAAAAAGGAAAAAGCCACCGCACCCGGCCACGGTGCACTCCTCACCGCGGGGCGAAACGCAGTTGAAGTTGAATCAAAGAAAAAGCCGCTCACTCCCGAGCCCGGGAACGAACCGCCCGCAATCGCGCCTCTATCCGATCGAGCAAAAGATCCCCACATCCCCCGGGCGAGACCCGGGCGGAGAGGCTGTCGGCCGCGTTTCGCTCGGCGAGCTGGTCGAGCTCGTCGCCCACTTTCCGATAAGCATCGCGAAACGACATACCCTCGGCAACCAGTTCGTTGGCCCGGTCGGTGGCGTGCATGGGCGCACCCATGCCGGCCAGCATGCGCTCCGGCTTCCACTCGAGACCGGCCAGCAGGGTCGGGACCAACGCCAGGCCTTCCAGGCCGCGGCCGAAGGCGCGCAGTACCGGCGGTTTGCTGTCCTGAAGGTCGCGCTGGTAGCCCGACGGCAGGCTCAGCACCGCATCAAGTTCCGCGCGCGCGCCAACCACCGTGGCATGCAGCGCGCGCAACAGCTCCACGCCGTCCGGGTTGAGCTTGTTGGGCATGATCGACGAGCCGGTGCAGAACTCGGGCGAGACCTTGACGTAGCCGAATTCCTGGCTGGCGTACAGGCTCAGGTCCCAGCACAGTCGGCGCAGGTCGGAGGTGGCCGCGGCGAGCGCGTCTAATGCACGTAATTCGACCTTGCCGCGAGCGGCCTGGGCGTTCTGGGGGTTGACGACCAGTCTGGCGAAGCCAAGCTCTTCGGCAACGCCATCGCGGTCCAGCGCCAGGTTGACGCCGAAACCCGATGCGGTGCCCAGCGGAGACGCATCCAACCAGTCGTGGATGGCCGCGGCCAGCTCCGCGTTGTCGATGAATGCTTCGGCGTGACCGGCCCACCACAAGCCCAGCGAGCTGGGCATGGCCTGCTGAAGATGGGTATGTCCGGGCAGCGCGACGTCGCGTTCGGCATGGGCCCGCTGCAGGGCGACTTCGGCGATGTCGCCGCACAGTCCGGCCAGCCGTTGCAGCCTGTCCTTGAGATAAAGCCGCAGCGCAACCGCGACCTGGTCGTTGCGACTACGCCCGGCGTGGATGCGCTTGCCGGTCTCGCCAAGACGTTCGGTCAGCCAGGCCTCGATTGCCGAATGCCCGTCCTCGAATCGATGGTCGAGCAGGAATTCGCCACTTGCAAACGCGTCGGCCAGGGCGTCGAGTTCGCGTCCCATCGCGCCGGCCTGGTCGTCGCTGAGCACGCCGATGCGCGCAAGCGCACGCGCGTGCGCCCGACTGGCGCGGATATCAAAAGGCAGTAATTCCCGGTCCAGTTCCACGTCCTGGCCGGCCAGGAAACGCATGATGGCGTCGGGCACATCGTGCTTGCCGGATTTTTTCCAGATCGGGTCGCTCATTTTTCGACTCCTTTTGGCCCGCTCGAGGCGATGCCGGCCAGTTCTTCAAGCCCGAGAGCCAGATTGATATTCTGCAGTGCCTGCGAGGCCGCGCCCTTGAGCAGGTTGTCGAGCACCACCACGAAACTCGCCCGATGCGCATCCCGCGCATCGACGCTGAAGCCGCCGATGCAGATACCTGAACGAGGATTCAACGATGGGATCTCGGGAATTTCGGCCTGGACCCGGACCAGCGGTTCATCCGAGTAGCAGGCCTGGAACTCGGCCGTCAGCGAGTCGGCCGTGGCCGGCGCGCCCAGCTCCACTGCAATCGTCAGGGTGATGCCGCGAAAGAACGCGGCGACGTGCGGGTGAAAGCGAACCGGGCGACCGAGATGGGTGCTGATTTCCTGTTCGTGGACGTGGCCGGTCAGCGCGTACGGAAGCAGGTTGTCGCGAAGCCGCTCGGGATTATTGCGCGCCGACGGCGTGCGCCCGGCCCCCGAATATCCCGACACGCCGAAGATCACCGGCGGGCTCATCAATGCATTGCGAAGCGGCAGCAGGCCGAACTGCGCACCGGTCGCGTAGCAGCCGGGGTTGGAAATCCGGCGGGCATCTTTCAGCGCCGCGCGATTGAACTCGGTGAGACCGTAGACCCAGTTCGGATCGAAGCGGTAGTCGGCGCCCAGGTCGAGAATCAGCGCATGGGGATGGCTGCGCACAATGGCCTGCACCCAGGGCGGGCTCTGACCGTTGGGCACGGCCAGCACCCAGACGTCGGCATCGACGCCGTCGACCTGGTCCGGGGCCAGCGCGACGAAGGCCTGGTCGGATCGCGGCCAGTCCGGCACTTCGTCGCTGATCGGCTGGCCGGCCTGGGCGTTGGACGCCGCCAGCGCCAGCTCGATATCCGGATGCACCGCCAGCAGGCCCAGAAACTCCCGCCCGGTATAGCCCCGCGCGCCGATCAGCGCCA
>CAYYZR010000338.1:0-2442 GCA_964476005.1 uncultured Halomonas sp. | reverse complement strand
CATGGTGTCCTTGCCGCCAGGACGCGCCATGCGCCTTTTGCTCTTTCCTTCGTGTCCTTCGTGGTTACAGCTTTTGACTTTCCCGGAAGGCGACACCCAAGCTCAATGCCTGCCACCTTCCCGCAACCAGGCCGCCGCGTCCAGCGCGTGATAGGTCAGGATGCCGTCGGCGCCGGCGCGCTTCATCGACAACAGCGCTTCGAGCACGCACTTTCGCTCGTCCAGCCAGCCGTTGGCCGCGGCCGCCTTGAGCATGGCGTATTCGCCCGAGACGTTGTAGGCGAAGGTCGGGACGCCGAACTCGGCCTTGACGTCGGCGACGATGTCGAGATACGGCAGGGCCGGCTTGACCATGACCCAGTCGGCGCCCTCGTCGAGGTCAAGCGCCACCTCGCGCAAGGCCTCGTCGCGGTTGCCGGGATCCATCTGGTAGGTGCTCTTGTCGCCGCTGCCGAGATTAGCCGCGGAGCCGACCGCGTCGCGGAACGGGCCGTAGAAGGCCGAGGCGTACTTGGCCGCGTAGCTGAGAATGATGGTGTTGATATGGCCGTCGGCTTCCAGCGCTTCGCGAATCGCGCCGATCCGGCCGTCCATCATGTCCGAGGGCGCGACGACATCGGCACCGGCCGCCGCGTGCGAGGCGGCCTGGCGGACCAGCGCGTCGACCGTCTCGTCGTTGAGCACGTATCCCGAATCGTCCAGCAGGCCGTCCTGGCCGTGCGAGGTGTAAGGATCCAGCGCCACGTCGGTCATTACGCCGAGTTCCGGGAAGCGCTGCTTGATCGCGCGCACCGTCTCGGGCACCAGCCCGCGATCATCCCATGCGGCCTCGGCCGTCTCGCTCTTGAACTCCGGCGAAATCACCGGAAACAGCGCGATCAGGGGGATGCCCAGCGCCACAGCACGTTCGCAGGTGTGCAGCAGCGAATCCAGCCCCTGGCGCTGGATGCCCGGCATCGAAGGCACGTCTTCGGTAGCGTCGGCGCGTTCGAGCACGAACACCGGGTAGATCAGATCGCTGGGCGAAAGCGAGGTCTCGCGCATCAGGCAGCGGGAAAATTCGGCGCGGCGGGCGCGGCGCATTCGGGTGGTTGGAAACGGCATGACTTTGACTGGCCTCCGCTCGGGAATGTTTATGGATAAAGTGCCTGCACCCGGCACCGCAGCGATGCGCGTGTCGGCGTCAGATTCGACAGTTGGCTTCAGATTCCAGAATACCAGCCAGACGAGCTATTGACGCGCGGCATGCCCACCAGCCGGCGGCAAGGGCACGCCGAGCACACCCGCGACCAGGCGCAGCAGTTCGTACTCGGCCACCACCACTTCACCATCGTGCCGGGCGCAACGCACAAGCATCGCAATCAGGTCGCCGCGCGCGTCGGGGCGAAGCTTCTGCAGCGAAGCGAGAATCTCGTCCAGCCGCTCAGGCCAGCCCTGGGCGAAGCGGGCCGGATCCGGTTCGGGAAATCCGCTGGCGCCCTGGAGTGCCTGTCGACAGGCTTGAACGGCGCTTTCGTGGTCGTCCGGATGCCCGTACATGGCCACTATGGCGATCAGGTCCGATACCGCCTCGGCCCGGTCGACCAGCGTCTTGCGCCCGGCCAGCGTTCGGCGACTCGGGTTGAGCACGGTCTCGATCTCGCGGTTCAGCAGTCGGGCCAGCACGTATTCGAACAGTTCGGTCTTGCCGTCGGCATCGATCAGGCGTTCCACCAGGCGCATGAAATCGACCAACTCGCGTTCGGGCCGGCGACGCATCACCGGAAACGCCATTTCGAGCAGCGGCAGGCGAAGCGAGCGCGCGAGCTCCGGCGCGATGCCGAGCAGGTCGCGTACCTGCGATTCGCTTTCCGAGCCCAATGATTCGGCAATCATGAGCAACTGATTCTCGCGCAACTCCGGGGCTTTCCCAAGCAGCAGGAAGAGCAGCAATTCCGGCGCCCACTCATCGGAGTGAGCCGCCCGCTTGAGCGGGGCCGGCACCTCGGCGATCAGGGCCGCCGCCAGCACTGCCTGGAACACCCCAGGCTGGCCGATCTGGTGAACCAGGTCGGTCGGATCCAGCGAGAATCCGCCGGCCCGAGCGGCGTCGGCCTGCGCGGCCGCATCGGCTTCGCGCTGCTCCCGCTCGGCCCGGCGCGCCTGCTCGTGGCGCTCCATGTCGCGAGCAATCTCGGCGAGCTGGGCCGGCTTGAACGACGGGTCGACTTTCAGGATGCGCTTTTCCAGCGGCGGATGGGTGGCGAACAGCTTGCCCGAAAAGCCCATCGCGAACAGCATATGTCCGACTTCATCGGTATTGACCTTCATCCGCGAACCCGAAGCCCGCGCGCCGATCTTCTTCAGCGCCCCGGCCAGGCCCTCGGACGAGCGCGTGAACTGTACCGCCGAGGCATCGGCCAGGTACTCGCGCTGGCGCGAGACGGCGGCCTGGATCCAGCG
>CAYYZR010000337.1:0-2443 GCA_964476005.1 uncultured Halomonas sp. | reverse complement strand
CCCCAACAGGCGAACGCAATTTCCCGTGCCGGAGCAAGACGACGTAGTCGATCGGCTCAATACAAATGCCGCTGAAAGCCGACGAACACTTCGCGGATGTTCTTGACCGGCCCGAGTTCGGCGATCGCGTCGCTGACGGTGTTGTACTTCAGTTCGATCAGATGCGGCAGCTTGTCGGTATCCAGTTCGCCGATGCCGCGTTGCACGTAGTGGTCGAGCACGAAACCGAGGAACTCGCGCTGGGTGTAATCGAGCCCCTGCATCACGCGCTCGCGGTGTGATTCGACGCGCTCGGCACGCGTGACCGGGGCCAGCGCAAACGCGATATAGGCGAGCACGTCGTACAGATCGCTGTTTTCGGCATCGACCATGCGACCGATGTCGCGCAGCTGCTCTGCTCCAAAGCCCTTTTCCTCCAGCCCGGCCAGCAGCGCCTTGCGCGTGTCCGGGTTGCCCCAGAGTTCTCGGAGCTGGTCCTCGTCGCGGAACAGTTCGGGCAGTTCGCCGTACAGCCGCTTGATGAATTCGGCCGCGGAAATCGGCTTGCCGTCCGGGCTCCAGAACGTGGTCGCGCTCATGTGCTGCAGGGTCCGCTCCTTGCCGTCGGCCAGCTTCACCTTCACCTTGCGACGCTTCTCGCAGACGCAGGGATCTTCACCGCACACCGGGCATTCGTCGGGCCGCTCCTTTTCGCACACGCACGGCAGTTGTCCGCAGTCTTCGCACGGGCGGGGCGGGTCGATGGCGCAGACGCACGGCTTCTTGCCGCAACGCGGGCAGGGCTCGGGCTCCAGCGGCTCACCGTCCCACTCCGGATCGCTGAAGTGCTCGTAGGCACGGACAAAATCATGGATCGTGAAGTGGTCCTTGCCTTCGAACAGGCGCGTACCGCGCCCGATGATCTGCTTGAACTCGATCATCGAATTCACCGGCCGCATCAGCACGATATGGCGCACGTTGCGCGCATCGACGCCGGTGGAAAGTTTCTGCGAGGTCGTCAGGATGGTCGGGATGGTCTTTTCATTGTCCTGAAACGCTTTCAGCCAGCGCTCGCCCTCGGCCCCGTCGTTGGCGGTCACCCGCTCGCAGTAGTTCGGATTCGTGCTTGTCTTTAACTGGTTGACGAGGTCGCGCACGGCCAGCGCGTGCTCCTGGGTGGCGCAGAACACCAGCGTCTTCTCACGCGGATCGATGCTGTCCATGAACACCTTCACCCGATACGCCTCGCGCTCGCGGATTTCGATCACCCGGTTGAAGTCGTCCTCGGTATAGCGCCGGCCCTGCTCGATCTCGCCCTCGACCACCTCATCGTCGCTGGTGTAGACGTAGTCGTCCAGCGTGGTCGCGATCTGGCGGACCTTGAACGGCGTGAGGTAGCCGTCGTTGATGCCTTCCTTGAGCGAATAGATGTAGACCGGCTCGCCGAAGTAGGCGTAAGTGTCGGCGTTGTGGGTGCGCTTCGGCGTTGCGGTCAGGCCAAGCTGCACGGCCGGGCTGAAATACTCGAGAATGCCGCGCCAGTTGCTCTCGTCGTTGGCCCCGCCGCGGTGGCATTCATCGATGACGATGAAATCGAAGAAATCCGGCGGATAGTCACCGAAACTCGGCGCCGGGAGGCCATCGGCGTCGCGGCCGGCCATGAAGGTCTGGAAGATGGTGAAGAACAGGTTTCCGTTCTTCGGCACGCGGCCTTTCTTGCGAATCGATTCCGGGTCGATGCGCACCAGCGCGTCTTCGGGAAACGCCGAGAAATCGTTGAACGCCTGGTTGGCGAGAATGTTGCGGTCGGCCAGAAACAGGATGCGCGGCTGCCGGCCGGGCTCGCCTGAGTCGCGGGCGGCAAGGCTCCAGCGGGCGTGAAACAGCTTCCAGGCGATCTGGAACGCGATCGCGGTCTTGCCGGTGCCGGTCGCCAGCGTCAGCAGAATCCGGTCGCGGCCGTCGGCAATCGCCTCCAGCGCGTTGTTGATCGCGTTGTGCTGGTAGTAGCGCGCCTGCCAGTAGCCGCCCTTGTCCTCGAACGGCACCTCGCCGAAGCGCTCGCGCCACGGAGCGGGCGCCTTGAACGTCGCCGCCCATAGGTCTTCCGGCGCCGGAAAGCTCGAAACCGGGCCTTCCTCGCCGGTGTGCATGTCGACGCGGTAGATGCCGTCGCCGTTGGTGGAATAGGCGAACCGGGCCTGGAGCCGCTCGGCATAGCGCTTGGCCTGGCCCAGCCCTTCGGTCTCGGGAAGCGCGCGCTTCTTGGCCTCGATCACCGCCAGCTTCTGGCCACGGTGAATCAGCACGTAATCGGCGATGTCCTGCTTGCCCCGCCGGCCGCCACCGATCAGGCGCCCCGGCGCGATCACCTCGCGCCGAACCCGGCTGCCTTCGGCCACGCCCCAGCCGGCCGCGCGCAGCGCCGGATCGATCAGCTCGGCGCGGGTTTCGGCTTCATTCA
>CAYYZR010000336.1:0-2445 GCA_964476005.1 uncultured Halomonas sp. | reverse complement strand
CCTCGCGAGCCAGTTCCGGCCAGCCCATGTAGCCCAGCCGGTTGGGCTGCCACTGCACGCCCGGCAAGCCGATCGAAACATAGTGTAGTCCGAACCCGACAGCCACCAGCGAAAGCGGCAGAAGCGGCCGCCACAGCGCCTCGATGATCCTGGATATGCGCGACTGACCGGCCCAGGACGGCGGGTGAATCGTCGCCGCGATCATCGGCAGCAGTCCGAGCCATGCCGGCACGATCCAGTGGACCTTGGTCTCGGTGAACAGGCCGAACGCGGCGATGATGGCCACCGGCGCCAGCGCCATGCTGAGCATGAATCGCCGCGACGCGTCGTCCCGGCACAGGCGCCTGCGCGCCGGGCCGAGCAGGTACAGCGCGACGATTCCGGCCAGCGGCGCCAGCGCAACAATGGTATGCACGGGCAGCCAGTGTGCGCTGAAGGCCGTTTCCTCGGCGATTCTGCGAGTCGATTGAAACGCGAAGGAGGCCCAGTCGTTCTGGAAGTTCCAGATCAGCACCGGGCTGAACAACGCGAGCGCGACGAGCGCACCGACCCACGGCTGCCAGGTCGCGAGATGCCGCCGGGCCGGGCGGTGGAGCAGCATGAACACCAGCACCGCCGGGGCCAGAAAGGCGACGGTGTATTTCGCCAGGGCGCCCGCACCAATAGCGATGCCGGCGGCGATCCAGGCCCCGGAACGGCCGTGGACCAGCGCCCGCTGCAGGAAATACAGCGCCGCCAGCCAGGCCGTCGTCGCCGCCGCATCGGTGGTCATCAGAAACCCGGTCAACAGCCAGGCCGGCACCACGGCCACCAGCACCGCCCCCAGCAGCCCGCGTGTCTTGTCGTAAAGATCGCGGGTGAACAGGTAAGCGAACACGATGGCCGCCGGGGCGAGCATCAGCGTGGCCGCGCGCACGCCGAACGCATTGTCGCCGAACAATGAAGATCCGAGCCAGACCAGCCAGGCGGTCAAGGGCGGATGATCCAGGTACGAGAGCGCCGGATGCAGCGTGTAAGTCCAGTAATACATTTCGTCGAAAATCAACTCGGCCTGGCCGAGGTAGAGCCAGCGCAGCATCAGCGAGCAGCCAATCAGCGCCAGTGCGGCCATGCGCCACCGGATTTCCGGATTGTTCTCGGCGTCGCGTGCAGGAAATACGTAAAAGATCGAGCCCAGGTAATTGATCACGGCGGTCAACCCGACCGCGGGCAGAATCGCAAGCCACGCCACCACGCCCAGACCTTCGGTGAGCATGGCAAGCACGCCGCCGCGCAGCGTCAGCGACAGCAGCGCGACCACCAGGAATGCGGAATAGCGTCGGAGCGCCGACCGATCGAGGTCGAACTCGCGGGCAAAACTCCAGCGGTAGTTGAGTACGAAGTTGCTGATCGTCGCAACGAAGAATGCGCCGAAATGCGCCGTCGCCAGGCTCACCTCCAACGATCGCAGCAACCAGAACACTGCCAGATCCACGCCCACGCCGCTCAGACCCACCAGGCTGAAGCGCGACAGGTTGCCCAGCGTCATGCGCGCGCCGCCCAGCGCGGCCAGCCGACGCACGAAGAGCCACTGGACGCGCGCGTTCATCTTGGAAGCACCGGTATCGCGGTCGTTGAACCGGAAAGGCACTTCGACCACCTTTGGATCGGGCCAGGTGCGCACCAGCACCTCCAGCAGCACCTTGTAGCCGGCCTCCAGCGGTTCCAGCGAGGCCAGCCGTTCACGCGTGGTGGCAAAAAAGCCCGACATCGGATCGCGCACACGGGTAAACGGCCAGGCCAGGAACGCCGCGGCGCGCGAAACCAGGCGTCGCCAGCGAGGCCAGTCGTCGATCGCCCCGCCCGGGACGTGCCGGCTGCCGACCGCAACGTCGGCCCGGCCGGATTCCAGTGGTTCCAGCAGCCGGGCGACCGCTTCGGTCGGATGCGAGCCGTCGGCGTCCATCACCACGCAGTAGCGTCCACGGGCGATCCGGGCCGCCTCCAGCACCGACGCGGTCAGGTCCGGGGTGCCGGTGCGCTGCAGCAGCCGGATCCGGCCGGATTCGGCGCGCGCCCGGACCTCGGCAATCGTCGAGTCGGTGGAGCCGTCGTCGGCAACGATGATTTCCATTGCGTCGGCCAGACGGGGTTGCGCCAGAAGGGAATCGATGAGCGCGCCGATGTTGCCGCCTTCGTTGCGAGTGGGGACCAGGATTGAAACGATCGGCTCTTCGACGTGCGCGTCGTCGCTCGGCAACCGGCTGCTGGAATGTTGGTCTGGGGAACTCAAGTCGGGTTGATCCAGCGGCCGGTCGGCCCCATTGTGAATGGTGATCCGAAGTTTAGCCGACGGTTGCGACCGAGCAGAAGCTTTATTGCCGCAAAAACGTCGAATAGGTATTGACAGGAAGAAATGTCAGGCTAAAATTACGGGTCTTGTCTGCGGGAATAGCTCAGTTGGTA
>CAYYZR010000335.1:0-2458 GCA_964476005.1 uncultured Halomonas sp. | reverse complement strand
TAACGCTTGTCGTAACAATAGTCGCAACAATTGTCACAACAATCGTCGGAACCCGCGCCGCGGTGATTGCGAGTGTTCGGATGTTCATATATCTGCGCTATCCGTCCGGGAATGTCCAGCCGCCTATTCTGCCCTGCTTCTTGCCGTGCGACGTGTGCCTTTGGTCAGGCCGGATACATGCGCGTGGCACCGATCCCATACACTGCCGCCATGCTGGTGAACGGACCGACAAGCGGAAACTACGACGTGGTCGTCATCGGCGCCGGCGCGGCCGGGCTGATGTGCGCGATCGCGGCCGGACGGCGCGGGCGCAAGGTGCTGGTTCTCGACCATGCCAACAAGGTCGGCAAGAAGATCCTGATGTCGGGCGGCGGGCGCTGCAACTTCACCAACATGTATTCGGGGCCGGAAAACTTTCTTTCCAGCAACCCACACTTCGCCAAGTCGGCGCTGAGCCGCTACACGCCCTGGGATTTCATCGCGCTGGTCGAAAAGCACGGCATCGAATACTACGAGAAAAAGCTCGGCCAGCTGTTCTGCGTCAAGTCGTCGAAGCAGATCGTCTCACTGCTGCTGACCGAATGCGCGGCGGCAGGGGCGGAGGTGCGAACGCACTGCCCCGTGACCATTGAGCAAACCGGTCCATCACACCGGCTGATTTCCGAAGCAGGCGAGATCGGATGCGAATCACTGGTCATCGCCACCGGCGGGTATTCGATTCCGAAAATGGGCGCGACCGGCTTCGGGATCGATTTCGCGCGTGCGCTCGGCCTGCCCATTCAACCGACCTTCGCGGCGCTGGTGCCGGTGACACTGCCGGAACGCAAGCTCGCCCAGATCGCCGACCTGGCCGGTGCATCGATCGATACCGTGACGACGGCCGGGCAGGCAAGCTTTCGCGAAAACATCCTGTTCACCCACCGCGGGCTGAGCGGGCCGGCCGTGCTTCAGGCATCCAGCTACTGGCGGCCGGGCGAGCCGCTGGTCATTGACCTGTTCCCGGACCTGGACCTGGGCGCGTACCTTCGCGAGCAGCGCACGCAGCGTCCGCGCGCGGAATTGCGTACGGTGCTGGCCGAGACGCTGCCCCGCCGCATCGCCCAGCGCTGGTGCAAACTCTGGCTGCCCGACAAGCCGCTGGCCGAACTCGGCGACCGCGAGGTCGACCAGGTCGAAGCGCGCTGCAAGGCCTGGACCGTCTGGCCCGACGGCACCGAGGGCTACCGCACCGCCGAGGTCACCATGGGCGGCGTCGACACCGACGCACTCTCGTCGAAGACCATGGAATGCCGCGACCATCCGGGCATTTTCTTCATCGGCGAAGTCGTCGACGTCACCGGCCACCTGGGCGGCCACAATTTCCAGTGGGCCTGGGCCTCGGGCCACGCCGCCGGCGAAGTGGCTTGATGCCAGCCGCGGGTCAAGGGCGATGAGGCCCTATTCGTGTCCCCAAGGCGCCGGCGGAGGCTCCACCGGCGCGGTCAGGTCGAATTCGGCCCGGAAGTGCCGACCCGGGCGCACGAGCTCATAGGTGAACGTGTCGCCGACGTGAACTTCCATGCTCCAGAAATTGGCGGTCGACGCATCCAGACCATTGGCCAGGAACAACGCCTTCGAATAAGCGTCGACCGGAAACGTCTGGCGCATCGCGCGGCCCGGGTCGGTGGAATGCCCGCCGTACCAGGTCACCGCGTCCTCGCTGCCGTCTTCGTGGCGATGGTCGTGCTTGAGCCGAAAGCCGGCGTCGGTGCGGGTGATCACCCAGGTGCGCGAGCGGTTCTCGCCGACGTGCAGCGGAATCCGTATTTCGTCATCGCTGCACTCGCGCACGTGCATCACCACCCGCTGGCCCAGCCAGCCGTCGTCGGCCGGCCGCGCAAAACCGGTCATCTCGCCGGCGAATGCCTGGCCGCAAAGCGCCGTCAGGTTTTCCCACCAGACATCGCGCGGGTCTTCATCGGCCGATTGGGCCATGCCGATCAGCGGCGCGAGGCACAGGGCCAGGGCAATCGAATATCTGTTCATGGATTCAGGCTCCGGTCGTCGAATCAGGTTGCAGAACCATAGCACCGGTTGCTATTTCGCATATCCCTGCGTGGCCCTGGGACCGGCTCTCCCGAGCAAGAGGCTCAGCCAGGCCGCAAGGCTGGGCGAACAGCTGCTGCTCCGTCAGCCCGAATCTAAAAAGCTGTTTCGCCCCGCGAAATGAAGTTGAAGTTGCAGTCGGCTTCATAAGGCCACCCGCACCCCGCCAGGGTGCACTCATCACCCGGAGACGAACCCTCGTCGACGTCTTTCGGAGGCGAGGCCGAGAACCGGCGTCAATCCTGCCGCAATGACTCCGAAATCGCAATCGGGCTCGGCACCTTCAGCACGATCCAGTACGTCGATGCGATGAAGGTCAGGATCGTCGTGGCCTGGACGATGTAGGACGCCTGGTCGGTCATCAGGCCGCTGT
>CAYYZR010000334.1:0-2458 GCA_964476005.1 uncultured Halomonas sp. | reverse complement strand
TGGAAACCGAATAGAGGATTGAAAGGACTGCGATAATTGCAGTCATCGGATAACGGACTTGCATGCGTGGCGCTCCCGGTTTTCCCCTGCCCCTCTGGGTACCGATCAGAGCATAATCGCTTTGGCCGCCGTGCGCCAGCGGTTTCTCAAGCAACCATGGACGAATCACGGGTTGGTCGGTTGGGGGCAAACAGCGAGCGAACGGCATCACGCCAAGGCAAACGCGACGGGGGACCGGAACGCCTTCACGGCTTAGTCGGTCGGGTTTACCCGCCAAACAAGATTCGAACAGTCCGGGATTGCGCTCGGCGCGCCGAAGCTGCCGCCATTGCACGAAGATTGCCCCAGCGCAACGACCTCGAAACTTTACAGGTCGACGCTTGCGTCATGAACCGCGATGGCATGGTGATCCCGTGGAAGGTCTTGAGCAAAAAGGTATTAGACTCCAACTTCTATATGATTTGCATTTCATATTCGAGTCAAAAGGACTGTTCTGCGTCAGCATGACCGAGCAATAGGTGGCCGCGAGAATCGAGCGACGCACGCCAATTTTCTGCCACCCAGGTCGTGGCGTCGGTATCCATGACGATCGCAGGACCTTCGATATTCGTGTCCGACAGCCCCGAGCGCATCATCACGGGCACATCGTGTTCGACGTCTGGCGCCTCGTCGGCCATGTCCAGCGAGGGAACCTCATCAAGCCGGGGCGCGCCCCGTGCTTCCACCCGCAGGCCCACCAGCTCCACTGACAGATCCAGCTGGTGGCCGAAGGTCTTTTCGTGGAGCTCGTGGAATGCGTCGACCAGGTCATCGGGCGACTGGATCGGAAGTTCCAGCGTGGCGCTCTGGCCAACGTATCGGCAGTCGATCCAGCGCTCTATATCCAGGTCGTCGGCCGCCATGCCTTCGGCGCCAAGTTCGTCGCGCACCTGGTCGACCAGCGGCTGGAAGCCTTGTTCGACGTCGTCGCCGGAAACCGCGTTGGCCCGACGCAGAAAACTGGCTGTGGCCTGACGGCCCGGACGCGCGACCAGCATGCCCAGCGCCGACAACACGCCGGAGCGCGCCGGGACCACGGCGCGGGTCATGCCCAGGCTCTCGGCCAACTCGCAGACATGCAGGCCGCCGGCGCCGCCGAAGCTCATCAGCGTCGCGCTCTTCGGATCGACGCCGCGCTCGGCCGACATCACCCGCAACGCCCGGCTCATGTGCTCGTTGGCGATCCGGATCACGCCGCGAGCGGCTTCCTCGCGCGAGATCGGGATGGACCAGTCGACGATGGGCTGCCCGGCGATCTCCCGGTAGCGGTCCCAGGACACGTTACTGGTCGGGTTGCCCAGCCCGAACACCGAGAACAGCAGCAGTTGCACGGACGAGGTCGGCGCGCCCACGATGAGGTCGGTGCCCGACACGGAGCGATAGAATCCCTCGCGAACCTGCGAGCGCATCTGCTCGACCAGCACCAGCAGCGCGATCGAAATGGCGATGGTGAGCACTGTGAGCGCCACCGATGCCCGGCGATTGGACAACGAGCCGCGAGCCAGCGAAAAGAGCGTCACGCGACAGCCCGGCCGGCGTGGAGCTCGGCGAGTTCGAGGGTGGCATCGAATCGGTTCGCCAATTCACGATCGTGACTGACGAACAGGATCGCACTGCCGGCGCGTTCGGCCTGGGCGAACAGCAGTTCGATGAAGACGTCGCGGCGATCGGCGTCCAGCGCCGAGGTCGGCTCGTCGGCCAGCACGAGATCGGGTTGTCCGATCAGCGCGCGTGCTGCGGCCACCCGCTGTTGCTGGCCGACGCTGAGTTCGTCGGCGCGCCGGGTCCAGCGATCTTCGGCCAGCCCCATGGCCGCCAGCAGCTCGGTCGCCGCACGTTCCGGATTGCCGGCACGCTGCCTGCGCGCCGGCGAGAACTGGCAACCCAGCAGCACGTTGGCCACCGGGTCCAGCCACGGCAGCAGGTTGAACTGCTGGAAGATCACGCCCAGGTGGTCGGCGCGAAACCGATCGCGCCGGGCTCGGGAAAGCGTCGCGAGATCCTGGCCGGAAATCCGGATTCGCCCGCCGGCGGGCGTCACCAGGCCGCCGATCAGTGCGAGCAGGGTCGACTTGCCCGATCCCGAAGCGCCGGCCAGGAAGACGCGCTGGCCAGGATCTACAACGAGATCGAGGCCGTCGATCACCGGCGCCGGGTCGCCCGGCCAGGCATACGTGAGCGCTTCGATCTCGAGGAGGGGTGCGGGCATGATTCTTCGGGCATCGGATTCGGGTCGCGGGTCATGATACGCAAATCGGGATTGCCTGATCGTCAATCATGAATTCACGTTCTCTGATTTGCTTCCGGAGGCGGCTTGAGACACAATTGGCCGCTTGCAAGAACAACCATAAGCGAGACGCATTTCATGAAGACAACTTCGGTCCACGGCATGTGGTCATCCCGCCTGATGTTCGTGCTG
>CAYYZR010000333.1:0-2460 GCA_964476005.1 uncultured Halomonas sp. | reverse complement strand
CGTAAAGCGTCCAACCGTAAACCGCCGAACTCCGTTCGACTACCGGTGCCAGGTGACGGCTTCTTCCTGCATCTCCGACAGCTGCTCGCGCAGTTGTCCGATCACAGTCTCCCAGTGCCGCTCGTCTTCGAACCACGGGAAGGCCTGGGGGAAGGCCGGGTCGTCCCAGCGCTGGGCCAGCCAGCCCTGGTAGTGGATCATCCTCAGCGCCCTGAGCGCCTCGACCAGGTTGAGCTCGCGCGGGTCGAAGTCGCAGAAGGTCGAGTAGGCATCGAGCAGCCAGCCCCACTGCTGTTCGCGGTCCTGGACCTCGCCGGAGATGAGCATCCACAGATCCTGCACCGCCGGTCCGGTCCGGCAGTCGTCGAGGTCGACGAAATGCGGGCCGTCGCGCCAAAGGATGTTGCCGGGGTGGCAGTCGCCGTGCAGGCGTATCGCGGAGATATCGCCAGCGCGCTGCCAGGCATTCTGAGCATGCATCAGCAAGTCGTCGGTCAGCGTCTTGAACGCGGATTCAAGGTGCATCGGCACCCAATTGTTGGCCAGCAGCCAGTCGCGCGGCTCGATGCCCAGAGCGTCGATCGAAATCGACCCGCGATGTTCGAAGGCCTTTGTCCGCCCCACCGCGTGCATGCGCCCGAGTGCACGCCCGATCCTGACCAGCGTGTCCTTGTCGGCCGGTTCGGGTGCATGGCCGCCCTGGCGTGGGAAGAGCGCGTAGCGGAAGTCGGCGTGCTGGTGCAGCGTGCGGTCGTCGAAGGCCAGCGGCGCCACGACCGATAAACCGGATGCCGCAAGCTCGGCGGTGAACGCGTGCTCCTCGAGTATCGATTCGTTGGACCACCGGCCCGGCCGATAGAACTTCGCGATGACCGGGTCACCCTCTTCGAGTCCGATCTGCCAGACCCGGTTTTCGTAGCTGTTGAGCGGCAGCAGCCGCCCGTCGGTGACCATCCCGAGCGCCTCGGCCGCTTCCAGTACACGCTCCGGCTGCAGGCGTTCGAACGGGTGCCCCGAACCGTTGGTTTCGTCGCTTTTCATGCGTCTATTGTGCGCGTTGCATGGACCTGATCGGGGCTTGCTGGAATCATTGCTTGCAATCGGCGTTCAAAAATGTGAGACTTGCCTCACAAAATTTCATAAAAGTTACCGAGTGGTGTCGTTTTTCACATGACGCCCCGAGCGGAAAAGGGAGCAACTGCTTCCGCTCATCCCGGATCGACAGTTGCGGTTCGACTGCTCGAGCCCGAGTAATGAAGCGCCCAAAAGAGACGTCACCTCACCGGTTCTTCTCCGCTGTGTGTTCCGTTACTACCCGCCCGGTGCATGCCGGGCTACGCGAATGACAGGATCCCGCGGCCAGCTCGGGCGGGACATGAACTGAAACGGAAAGACAGCATCGCCTGGGCGAATCCGCGTCTTCCGTTTCCGACAGGGAGATTGGGCCGTTGAAATCGAAGAACCTTTGGGCGCGCCGCGTCGGGCGTCTGCTGGGCGCGCTCGTGGTAATGGGGGGCAGCGGCCTTTCGCTAGCCGCGATCGATCTGAACCCGACTTTTACCGGTCCCGCGAGCTACACCCCGGGCACGAATGACGCTTCGTATACGTTGACGGTCGCCAACGCAGGCGACGATCCGGAAGACGACGCGACCATAGCCACCAATTTTCCGGGCAGCGTCAACGTGACATGGACGTGCGCGGCCGGGGCCAATTCGGTGTGCCCGGCCTCCGGAAACGGCAATATTTCGGGCGGAGGCTTCGAAATAGCCGACGGCGAGAGCCTGACCTTCGCGATCCTGGCCGACTTCGACTCGGGTATGACAAATTCGCCCCTGACCGTGACCGCCACGGCGACGAACAGCGTGACTCCGATGCCGGTAACGACCACCGACGGTCATACCAGCACCCTTTCGCTGCTGAGCGACCTGACGCTTGCCAAGACTTCTTCCGGGTCGACATATACCCCGGGTGAATCGTCCACTTTCACCGTGGCCGTGGCCAACGCCGGCCACAGCGACGCCGCCGGCGTTACGCTGGTCGACAACGCGCCCGCCGGCGCATCGATCAGTGGCTGGACCTGTACGCCGGCCAGCGCTTGTCCGGCGACGAGTGGTCCGGCCGGGAATATCAGCGAAACGCTCGGCGTGCCCGCCGGCCAGACCGCGACGTTCACCGTGACCGTCGCTTATCCGTCGTCGCTGCAGACCGAAACGTCGACAAACACCGCCACGATGACCGTGCCGGCGAACCTGAACGATCCGGACGGAAGCACGCCAGTGGACGCCACGGCTTCGCTGACCCGGGCTGCCGAATCCGACCTGTCGCTGGCGTTCACCGGGACCGTCCCGACAGAATTCATTCCCGGCGCCACCGCCAGCACCGATATTGAATTTACCGTGACCAACGCCGGTCCTTCGGATACGGCCGGCGCGGTCTTGCCGCTGCGCTGGGGCGATCTCG
>CAYYZR010000332.1:0-2469 GCA_964476005.1 uncultured Halomonas sp. | reverse complement strand
TGGTAAAGCTTCATCGCCTGCCGGCTCAGGCCGGCGTCAGGTGCTGACATAAATCACTCACAATTCGTTGTTCAATCCATGATTCCAGCCGCCAGTTGGCGAGGAACCCGCAATGGCCACCGTGCGGCCAGATTTCCAGCTCCAGCGCTTCGGGCCGGGACAGCGCCTCGAAATCGGAGATCGGGATGATCGGATCATCGGCCGCGGTAATCACCAGGCTCGGAATTTCCAGGCCGTCCAGGTAATCGCCGGCAATCGAATACCCTTCCAGATAAGCATCCAGGTTCGGGAATTCGGTGTAATCGGCCACCAGGTGGCTGGTCTGATCGGCCAGGTTGCGATGCTTGAACCAGGCGTCGAGATTGTACCGCTCCGGGTACAGCCTTTGCTTGCGCTTCAGCGACCTGCGCCACTTGCGCACGAAATATTGTTCGTAAATCGGAAACCCGTCGGCCAGCGCGGCCAGAACGTTCTTCGGCCGAATCACGGGACTGACGGCAACCACCCGGTCCAGCCGGTAGCCGGCAGCCGGCGCGTTGCGCGCAACCCGCAGCGCGAAATTTCCGCCCAGCGAGAACCCGGCCAGGAATACCGGGCCATTTTGATGTTCCGTCGCCACCTGCCCGACCGCCTCCACCACTTCCTCGAGCCGGCACGAATGGAACAGCCCCGGGTTGAGGTGATGCGAATCGCCATGGTCGCGAAAATTCAGCCGGAAGGTATCGAACCCCGCCGCGTCCAGCGCCAGCGCCGTGTCGAGAAGGTAGTTGGAATCGACGCTGCCCTCCCAGCCGTGCAGCAGGATGACCAGCGCGCCGTTGGGCTGGTCGGCGCGGCTCGCATAGCCCAGCAGGTTCACGCCGTGGGGGGTCGAGATCACCTGGCGTTCGGCGTTTTCACGATAGGCTTGCGAACGTTTCTGAACGCTTCGCTTGCGCCACGGACTTGACGTGAGAATGGACTGCAGATGCGCGTTCGCCATCAGGCCGGTGGGCGCGAACGGCGCCGGGCCGGGTCTGGAGGACGCCGGCTTCGACGACATTTCAGCGGATCGCGGCATGGCCGTACATCTCCGTAACCTGGACCTGCGACAGGCGGGCCAGTTCGCTCCGAGCGGCGCCCAGCGTCGAGATCGGCTTGCCGATGATGACCTGCCCTTCGCAGGACGGTCGCGCAAGCATCGAAAACAGCAGGCCACCGAAACTGGTGCCCGGCCCGAAGACCCGTTCGTCGTGGACGTCGCCGTCGCGCCAGTAGCGAATGGCCACCGGCAGCACCGGCACCGCGGCGCGCATCGCCGGCGCCATCAGGCGGGCATGAAAGCGTCCAACGCCCCGTTCGGGCTGGATTCCGCCTTCGGGGAAAACGCCCACGATGCTGCCGCGCTTGAGCAACGCGGTCATGCGTCGAGCGGCCCGCCGCCTGGAGGGCTCGTTGCCGCGCGCGATGAAGATCGTACCCACCGCGCGCGCAACCGCACCGATAACCGGCCAATCGCGGATGCTCTCCTTGGATACCAGCCACATCGGCTCCAGCGCGTGCAGCAAGGGAATGTCGAACCAGCTGATGTGATTGCTCACGACCAGATACGGCGACTTCGGCAGTTCGCCGATCACCCGCAGCCGCATGCCGAGCACGGCGACCAGCATGCGCGCGTAACGCCGCTGAACCCGCCACCACAGCGGCTTGCCGGCCGCCGGGATGTTGCGAATGCCCGGCGCCAGCGCCAGCATCAGCAACGGCAGGCCGATCACGCACATCGCCAGCAGCACGGGCAGCCGGTACAGATAGCGCCACGCCTGGAACGGCCCCACCGGCGCGGCCATACTGTCCGGCGCGTCGTCTTCCAGGCCTAGGCTGCCGGACATGAAATTTCCCGGCATTGCAACGCGGCAAGTCCCATCACGATGAATTCTTTAAACTACCCGTTTGACCAGAACCGCGCATTTTATCGTGCCGAGACCCCGCAAACGGAACGCAAAGCCTTGAATCCCGCCTCGAACTACAAGAATACCCACACGATCACGAATGCGGCCAGCGGCAAGGCGTTCCAGGCCCGGCCGGACGAGACCGTGCTGGCCGCGGCGCTGCGCCAGGGCATCATGCTGCCCTACAGCTGCCGCAACGGCACCTGCGCCAGCTGCAAGTGCCGGCTCGTCTCGGGCAGCGTCGAATACCCGTTCAACCCGCCGGCGGCGCTGGAAGAGGCCGACCTGGCCGAGGGCCGGATCCTGGCCTGTCAGGCGGTGGCCGCCAGCGACCTGGAACTCGAGGCCACCGAGATCGAGCAGGTGGCCGATATCCCGGTGCGCGTGCTGCCGGCCAAGGTCGAGCAGATCGACGAACTCACCCCCGACGTGCGCCGGCTGAGGCTGAAACTGCCCCGGGGCAAGCGCATGCAGTTCCTGGCCGGCCAGTACATGGATATCCTGCTGCCCGGCGGCAAGCGCCGCGCGTTCTCGATCGCCT
>CAYYZR010000331.1:0-2471 GCA_964476005.1 uncultured Halomonas sp. | reverse complement strand
ACCGAGGGCGAGTACCGCAAGGGCATCCGCGCGCTGGAGGGCTATCTGGACCGTCTGGGCAGTGCCGAGGGCGAAGCGCGTTTCTACGACCGCGCCGACAACCTTCGCGAATATCTTTCCCTGGTGGAAAAGCGGCTCGGCAGCGTCGGCCAGGAGCTTTCGGCCAGCGTCGGCGAGCGTCGCCTCAATACCGACCTGAGCGGCGACCCGAATCCGCATGCCTCAAGCGCGGGACGCGGCGAGATCAACGTCAAGACGCCGTGGATGGAAATCGACGACGTGTTCTACCAGGCCCGCGGCACCACCTGGGCGCTGATCCATTTCCTGCGCGCGCTGGAAGTGGATTTCGCCAGCGTGCTCGACAACAAGAATGCCCGGACGAGTTTCTCCCAGATCATTCGCGAACTCGAAGCCAGCCAGAAGCCTCTGTGGAGTCCCATGGTACTCAACGGCGGCGGATTCGGGATGTTCGCCAACCACTCGCTGGTGATGGCCAACTACGTCGCCCGCGCCAACGCCGCGGTGATCGATCTCCGGCGGCTGCTCGAGCAGGGCTAGTCGCTCGTTGCGTGGAGATGCCCGGTCTTGACCCAGATGACGGTTTCCCGATCGACGAAAGGATTATGCTGACTCAGGTGCGGTGAGCGAATCCAGGTTCCGGCTGGATATCGGTCGTGTTCGTCGGCGAATTCGCCGGACAGGACCAGGATTTCCTCGCCGCCATAGTGCCGGTGCGGCTTGAAACGCTCGCCGGCGGGCCACTTCACCAGCGCGACCTGCTCGTTTTCGAAAGCGTGAAGCGGCATCACCTGCAGCCCGCCGATGCCGGGTCGCCAAGGCGCGCTGCGCGTATCGATGCGCAGCGGCTCCAGGTCGCGCGGGTGCATCTGGTGAAGCTTGACGAACAGTGTGCAGCCGTCTTCGCTGAACGGGGCGTGGCCGCTGCCGGGCGGGTTGCGAATGTAGGTGCCTGGCCCGAAGTTGCCGGTCTCGTCGGAAAACACGCCGTCGAGCACCAGGATTTCTTCGCCCAGGGGATGCTCATGTCGTTCGAAACGGGCGCCAGGCGCGTAGCGCACGATGCTGGTGGCGTGCCCGTGCTCGGCGTGTTCGCGCGCGAGCGGCTTGCGCAGCACGCCGCCGGCGGGACTGGGTGTCCAGTCCATCGCGGAAGTATCGACTACTTCCCGGCGAGCGAAATCCATACGCAGCTCGACACGCCCTGAGGCCCTTTCGGAAGACGCGGTCACCGCCTGTTCAACCACCTTTTGCCTCCATGCCCGCGGCAACGGCACGTTCGAAGCGCGCGGAAAGCTCGGCATCGGCATCGGGACCGGCCACCATGGCCACGTCGCGGGCGCCAAGTTCCCGGCCATCGATTGCACGGACCGCAATCCGCGGAATCTCGCGGCCGCTTTCGCGCTCGACGAAGCGGGTCGCAGAGCGACCGTCGCAAAGCCACTTTCCGGACCATTGCGCCAGACCCACCAGGATCGGAAGCAGGTCGCGGCTGGCGTCGGTCAGCCGGTACTCGATCGCGCGCTTGTCGGTTTCCGAACGCAAACGCTCGAGCAGATCGAGGTCCACCAGCTTTTTCAGCCTGACCGACAGCACGTTTCGCGCTATGCCCAGCTCGCGCTCGAAATCATTGAAGTGGCGCGTTCCGAGAAAGGCCTCACGCAACACCATAAGGGTCCAGGGCTCCCCGATGACCTCGGTCACTCGGGCCAGCGGGCAGTTGCACTTGAATACGTTGTCTTGGGTCATGAAAGCATTCTCGCACTTTAGGTTGCATTTTGCAACCGATAGGCGTATAGTGATTATAGGTTTTATTTTAAAACTCTTTTTTACAGGCAAGGACAGCGAGCATGAACAGTCATCGAATGGTCAGAACGACGGGAAAGTTCGTGGAACGGTGGGCGCCCGACCTGGCGGCTAAGATTGCCGAACGCCTGGCGACCAGTCCTCGTCGACTGCGTCTGCGGCAACGGCATCGGGTCCATCGCAGCGGGGAAGCGGTCACGTTCCGGTTCGGCAGATCCGGCTTCAGGTGGGGCGATTCCGGGCCGATCGTGCTGGCGATTCACGGCTGGGAAGGCCGGGAGCTGCAGTTTTCGGCTATCGGCGAAGCGCTTGCCGAACGCGGCTATCGGCTGATTGCACTGACCGGGCCCGGACATGCGCCCGGCGATCGCGAACGCGCTCATCCCGGGGTGTTCGTCGACGCGCTTTTCGAGGCGGCCTCCGAACTCGGCGAGGTGCACGCGCTGATCGGTCATTCGATGGGCGGCGGGGCGGCGCTGCTTGCCGCCAGTCGCGGCCTGTCGGTGCAGCGAATCGTGACCGTGGCCAGTCCGGCCGGCTACCGCGGCGTGCTGCACCGGATCGCAGACGGCCTCGGCTTGAACCATCGCGGCCGCGCAGGCTTCCTGGCCCGCATGGAAGCGCGGACGGGATTCCGGCTCGACGAG
>CAYYZR010000330.1:0-2471 GCA_964476005.1 uncultured Halomonas sp. | reverse complement strand
GCTCGCATACGCGCCGGACGGCAAGCCCCTTGGCGAGGCCACTGAAATCCAGCCTGACGGCCGGGTTGGCCGACGACACTACCGGTCCGTCCAGCGACAGGTCGCGAAGCGACGGCGTGCGGTCGAGCAGGGCGGCCACTTCGGCCGGCGTCGGGGGCGGATCGGTAATCGGATAACGGGAGGTGTGGAATCCCCACAGGTTCACCAGTGCGCCTGCGGCCGGGTTGAAGGCGCCCTCGGTCGCGTCCTCCAGGGCCTGGCCGGCTTCGATCAGCTCGACGATCTCGGGCGTGGTCTCGTGGCGCTCGCCAGCGGCGATGGCTGCGTTGAGGTCCATCAGCGCGCCGTCTTCCCACGGGTGCAGGTCGCGGTGCAGGCGTTGCAGCAACCGGCCCACCTCGGCATAGGCGGCCTGTGATTCGCGCGGCCTGGTGTCACGCAGGTGCACTTCGACTTCGGTGCCGAATACTGCATAGCCGGTCATCGAATCGGTATCGGCCGGCACGCAGCCGGCCAGCACGCTTGCAATGGCAACGGCCGCTGCAACGGTGACGGCTTTCGCCAGGGCGGTTACCGGTACACCCGCCGACAGCAGGCGCCGAAACGGCGCCTGCCTGGCGCGAAACTCAGCTCGACCAGCCCAGCTGGACGAACACGCGACGGTCGGCGGCGTTGAATCCGACCAGCGGCTCGTAGTCTCGGTCCGCGAGGTTGTCAACTCTGAGCTCCAGGTTCCAGTGGTCGCGCAGACGATACGCCGCACGCAGGTTGATCAGGGTATATGAAGCGAGCCGGACGCCGCCGACGTCCAGGCGATCGCCGACGTGGGCCAGTTCGCCGTCGACGTTCCAGCGGCTGTTGACCGCGTAGCCCAGCACCCAGTTGCTCTTGAAGGTTGCCCGCCGCAACAGATCCCGGCCGGCGGCGCGGTCCTGCGGGTCCTGCCAGGTCAGATTGATGTCGCTGGACCAGTCGCCGGCGACAAGGCTGTGGGTGAATTCCAGACCGCGGATGCGCGCCTCGTTGACGTTGATCGCCTGGAAGTCCGTGCCGGAGAACGCAATCAGATCGTCGATCCAGTTGCTGTAGGCGCTGAGCGTCAACCGCTGGCCCGCCGCCGGGTTGAAATCGACGCCGATCTCGGCCGACCACGAACGCTCCGGATCCAGGTCCGGGTTGCCGGCGAAAAGTCCGCCGAAGAATCCCGGCGAATAGAGCTGGCTGAAGTTCGGCGCCCGGAAAGCCCGCCCGGCGCTTGCGAATGCCCGCCACCGCTCACCGATACGTCGGTTGAGTCCGGCACTGCCGGTAAGCTCGGTGCCGAATTCCTCGTCGTCGTCCAGCCGTATGCTGAGTTCGTAGCCGGTCGCGCCGGCCGCGCCTTCCAGGCCGGTGAAAACGCCGACGTTGCTGCGTGACTCATCCCATTGGCCCTCGCTTGCCCCGGATTCGCGCCATGCATCCAGCCCGACCAGCCATTGGGTGGCGTCTCCAAGCCTGCGCTCGGCCAGGAAATCGCCCTGCAGCCTGCGGGTGACGACTTCGTCGATGCCGAACGCGGTTTCGGTTTCCAGCCGGTCGCGCAGCGTGGCCGCGCCCAGTTGCCACTGCCAGGGGCCGCTGGAAGCGCCAATGTAATCGAAGCGCCACGACCAGTTGTCGTAGTCGGTCACGCCCTGGTCGAACTCGGTCTCGCCGCTGGCGATCCGTCCGCGCCAGGACAACGAACCGCCGGCCAGATCGGCCGAACCGCCGGTCGCCGCCGACAGGTTCTCGAAGCCGTCGTCGTCGGGATCGAAGCCGAACCCGCGCGGGTTCTGGGCCGAAAAGCCGTCAACCTTGCGTGCCGTCAGGGTCAGGTCCAGCGGCAGGTTGCCCCGCTGCCGGCCGGCGGCCAGCGTGGCCTTGCGGTCGTTGTCGCTGCCGTAACGGATGCCGGCCGAGACGCCATCGGCGCGGCGCGTGAAGATCTGGATGACCCCGCCGATTGCATCGGAACCCCAGCGCGCCGCACGCGGGCCGCGCACGATCTCGATGCGCTCGATCACCGACGGGTCGAGAATTTCCCAGGTAAACGCGCCGGTACCGCTGGCCGCGGCCCGCACGCCGTCGATCAGCACCAGCACGTGGTTGGAATTGGCGCCGCGCATGAATACGCTGGTCTGGCCGCCCGGGCCGCCGTTGCGGGCGATGTCGATGCCGGCTTCCAGGCGCAGCAGTTCGACCAGATCGGGCGCCTGGCTGCGCTCGATGTCGGCGCGGGTGATGACGGATACGCGCGCCGGAACCGATGCCGCGCTTTGTTCGATGCGGTTGGCGGTAACCACGATGGGGTCGTCTTCCCAGGCGGTTTCGGCCACCGCCGGCTGGAAAACGGACACGAGGGAAAGGCCGGCCGCGACGGCCAGACGGGTGATTGCGATATTTTTCATTCTTGACTCCCGGCGCACGCCCGCGCCATCGGGCCGCGA
>CAYYZR010000329.1:0-2475 GCA_964476005.1 uncultured Halomonas sp. | reverse complement strand
CAAAGCTCATCAGCCACTTCGTGGTCTGGGTGAGCCCGCCCCAGTTGAGGCCTGCCTCGCCGAGCGCCGGGCCCAGGTTGTTCATGGCCGAGAACACCACCGAAACCGACGTGACCAGGTCCTGCTCGAAACCCGAAACCACCAGGGTGAGCAGCACGATGCAGACGATGTAGAGTGACACGAAGCCCCAGATGGCGTTGGCGACTTCCGGCGCAAGCGTCCGACCGCCCAGCTTCAGCGGCACCACCGAGCGCGGATGGATGAGCCGCTTGAGTTCGCGCAGGCCCTGTTTCGAAACCAGGTAGACCCGCACGATCTTGAATCCGCCGGTGGTCGAACCGGCGCAGCCGCCGAGGCCGGAGATCAGAATCATCAGCAATGGCAGCGTGCCCGGCCAGAGATAGACGTCGGCGCTGGCGAAACCGGTCGTGGTGGTGTAGGAAACGGCGTGGAAGAGTGCGTAGCGAAGCGATTCCCAGAAGGTATCGTAAACATCGTGGCTCCACAGCAGCACCGTGACCAGACCGCTGATGACGATCAGCAGCACTGCGAACAGGCGGAGTTCCGGGTTGTTGAGGTAAGCCTGAGCCGAGGCCCGCCGCAATGCGAGGAAATGCAGCGCAAAGTTCATCGAGGCGATGAACATGAAGAATATGATCAGGGATTCGATCAGTGCACTATCGAAATATCCGATCGACGCATCGTAGGTCGAGAATCCTGCCGTCGCGATCGTGCTGAAGCTGTGGGTGAACGCGTCGAAAATGCTCATGCCGGCGGCCCACAGCGCCAGAGCGCAGACCAGCGTCAGTCCGATGTAGATGGCCCACAGCGCCTTTGCGGTCTCGGCGATTCGCGGCGTCAGGCGGTTTTCCTTTACCGGGCCGGTCACCTCGGCCTTGTAGATTTCCATGCCGCCGATTCTCAGCATGGGCAGAATCGCCACGGCAAGGACGATAATCCCAAGACCCCCCATCCACTGGAGTTGCTGCCGGTACCACCGGATGGAGATGGGCATGTCGTCCAGACCGGAAAGCACCGTGGCGCCGGTGGTCGTGATGCCGGAGGTCGACTCGAAAACGGCATCGGCCAGACTGATGTCGAGGACCAGCATCAGCGGCAGGGCACCGGCCATGGCCACCGCACCCCAGCAAGCCACGACCACCAGAAAGCCGTCGGCGACCCGCAGTTCGCGGCGGTTGTCGCGCACCGGCCAGTACATCGCCGCGCCTATCGCCGCGACCGCCGCCATGCTGAAGGCAAAAGAACCGGTCGCACCGTCGGCGTTCAACCAGGCAAACGCCAGCGGCGGGACGAAGCCAATGCTCAGGAACATCAGCAACGCCCCGACCACCCGCTGTACCGGCGCGTAGGCGCGCATCAGACAAACACGGCTTCTACGGCGAAAAGGCGCTCTACTTCGGCGATCTCGCGCTTATCGGCAACGAACAGGATTACGTGATCCTCCGGCTCTATGGTCACGTTGTGGTGGGCCATCAATACCTCGTCACCTCGCACGATGGCCCCGATGGTGGTCGATGCAGGCAGTTTGATGGCGCCGATCTCCCGGCCCACGATCTTCGACCGTCCCGGATCGCCGTGGGCGACAACTTCGATCGCCTCGGCCGCGCCCTGCCTGAGCGAATGGACGCGCACCATGTGGCCCTTGCGGATCAGCGCCAGCAGCGCGCCGATGGTGATCTGCTGCGGACTGACGGCGACGTCGATGCGGTCGGATTCGACCAGGTCGACGTAGGCGGCGCGGTTGATCAGCGTGATGACCTTGTGCGCCCCCATGCGCTTGGCCAGCATCGACGAAAGAATGTTCGCTTCGTCGTCGTTGGTCAGCGCGCAGTAGACGTCCATTTCGTCGATGCCTTCCTCGCGCAAAAGGTCCTCGTTGGCGCAGTCGCCGACCAGCACGATGGAGGTATCGACGCCTTCGGCGATGCGTTCGGCGCGCCTGGGATCGCGTTCGATGATCTTGACGTGCAGATTGCGTTCAAGCCGACGGGCCAGCGCCGCGCCGATGTTGCCGCCGCCGGCCAGCAGTGCGCGACGGGCGGGTCCGGCGGCGCTGCCGAAGGTCGCCATCACCTCGCGAATTTCCTGGGTCGGGGCCAGGAAGAACACCATGTCGTCGACTTCGATGACGGTGTCGCCTTCCGGAATGATGGCTTCGTCGCGCCGGAATATGGCCGCCACCCGGGCATCGACGCCGCTGGGCAACTCGTCCGGCAGGCTCTTGAGCGCACGCCCGACCAGCTTGCCCTCGCGCACCGCGCGGGTGGCGACCAGCTGGGCCCGGCCGTCGGCGAAATCCAGCACCTGCAGCGCGCCCGGATATTCGATCAGGCGCTGCACGTGGTCGGTGACCAGCTTCTCCGGGCTGATCAGGAAATCGACCGGCGTGTTCTCGCGCGTGAACAGCTCCGGATGTGCCAGGTAGTCGGCAGCGCGGATGCGGGCGACCTTGGT
>CAYYZR010000328.1:0-2476 GCA_964476005.1 uncultured Halomonas sp. | reverse complement strand
CCCATCCAGTTGTCTTCGCCTTGAGTCTCGAACGGATACATCAGCGTACGATGACAGAAAATATGGACGAACAGTAACCCGTCGGGCTTCAACCAGGTCGAGATCCTGCCGAGCAGCTGCCGATAATTTCGAACGTGCTCGAACATTTCGACCGACACGACGCGATCGAAACCGGGTTCCACTTCCAGTCGATTGACGTCACAGGTCAGCACTTCGATGTTGTCCAGCCCCCGGCGGTCGGCCTCGCCCATGATGTATTCGCGCTGCGACGAAGAGTTCGACACCGCGGTGATGCGGCTTGTCGGGAAGTTTTCGCCCATCCACAGCGTCAGCGAGCCCCAGCCGCAGCCGAGTTCCAGAATACGCTGGCCGTCGGCGAGTTCTGCGCGGCGGCATGTCAACTGAAGCATGCGCGCCTCGGCGCCGTCGAGATCTTGCGAGTCGGCGTCCCACATGCCCGAGGAGTACTTGAGATGCCTTCCGAGTACCCGCTGATAAAAGGCCGCGGGCACCTCGTAGTGCTGCTCGTTGGCCGCGTCGGTCGCGATCGCAATCTGCGAGCGGGACAGTTCCTCGATCCGGTCGGC
Organism: uncultured Halomonas sp.; assembly: GCA_964476005.1. Taxonomy (GTDB): domain Bacteria; phylum Pseudomonadota; class Gammaproteobacteria; order Xanthomonadales; family Wenzhouxiangellaceae. Next base: position 1,889 of record CAYYZR010000328.1, on the reverse strand, counting down.
AAACGTCTCGGCCTGTTGCTCCGGGTCGTCGACGTGTTCGTCGCGCAACCGCTTGCGCAACAGCCGCCTGATGCCGAATCTGACAAGCCAGTCCGGCAGTCGGCCGCGCTCGGCAAGGTCGGTCGCTTTCATCCGCGCACCGCCTCGGCGGCTTGTATATCCCGCTTTCCCCGCCGCACATCCCGCCCCGCCTGACGGAACAGCAGGCCGACGATCAGCCCCCATACCGGGCCGACGCAGACGATGACCAGCCAGGACGGGGCCAGCCAGGTCACGGCGCCGAAGCCCGCGGCAACGCTGTAGGACATCGGCGATCCGACCGTTGCCAGCAGCATGAACAGCCGCCAGCGCTTGCGGAACACGCCGAGAGAGTGATTGACCGTCAGGCCGAGCGCTACCCACAGCAGCAGGAGCCAGGCCGGTATGAAACCGGCCGCCGGCCACGCGGTCGCGTATTCGACGATCCCGGCGCGAACCCACAGCGTATCGATGACCAGGCCGGTCGCGACGAAGGCGGCGAGAACGAACGGGTCGCGCCGGTGCATGCGCGACGGCTGGAGCTGCCAGGCGGCGAACAGGCCGACCACCAGCGCGCCCGGCCACAGCATCCCGTTGGCCGCGCCGATGACGCAGGCCGGCCAGCTGAGCTGGAAAAAGGCCTGGTTGATCCAGAAGTGCCGGGCGCTCATCGGCCAATCCCCTGGAAGTCACGCTTGCGATACCCGGGCGCCGCCATCAGCAAATGGACGTCGCTGATCGCGCGCTCGAGAAAACCGCCCTCGCAATAGGCCAGGTAGAAGCGCCAGCGGCGCCGGAACTGCGGGTCGAAGGTCGCCGCGCCGGCCAGGCGGTCCCAGCCGGACTCGAATCGCTCGCGCCAGTGCCGGAGCGTTCGGGCGTAGCTCTCGCCGAAATCGAACAGCTCGACCAGCCCGAGATCGGTGGACCGGCCCATCGCGTTGAGGATCGCGGAAGTCGAGGGTATGAAGCTCCCGGGGAAGATATAGCGCTTGATGAAATCCACGCTCCGCAGCGCATTGTCGTATCGGTAGTCCTCGATCGTGATGGCCTGGATCAGCGCAAGCCCGTCGGGGGCGAGCCGGTCCCGAACCACCTTCAGGTAATCGTCGAGAAAATCCGCGCCCACCGCCTCGATCATCTCGATCGAGACGACCTTGTCGTAGCTGCCTTCGAGCTCGCGATAATCCTTCATCAGGACCTCGATCCGGTCCTCCAGCCCCGCTTCGCGCACGCGGTCGCAAGCGTAACGATACTGTTCGGCCGAGATCGTTGTGGTGGTCACCCGGCAACCCGTGCGTTCGGCCATGTAGACCGCCAGGCCGCCCCACCCGGTGCCGATTTCGAGCAGGTGATCGTCGGGCCCGAGCGCCAGTTTTTCGGCGATCCTGGCCAGCTTGTTTTCCTGCGCCTGGTCGAGCGAGTCTTCCGGCGACAGGTACAGGGCCGACGAATACTGCATTCGCCGGTCCAGCCATGCGGCGAAGAAGTCGTTGCCCAGGTCGTAGTGCGCCGAAATGTTGCGGCGGCTGCCCGGCACGGTGTTGCGCGCCAGCCGATGCAGGCCCCGCAGCATCCAGCCGTAGAATCGCGCACCGCCCTGCTCCATTCGATCCAGCAAGCTGCGGTTGGCCGCCAGCAGCCGGATCACCGCGACCAGGTCCGGGGCGTCCCAGATTCCGGCCACGTAGGCCTCGCCGGCGCCGACGCTGCCGCCGGTGGCCAGCATCCGCCAGAACGCACCCGAGTGCACGTCGATGCGCGCCTGCATGCCGCTTGCACCGTCGTCATCGCCGAGCACCCAGTCGCCGTCGGCATCGCGAATGACAAGGCGCCCGGTCTGAAGCCTGGACAACCGGCCGAGCACCGCA
>CAYYZR010000327.1:0-2477 GCA_964476005.1 uncultured Halomonas sp. | reverse complement strand
GTCGCTGATAGTGAGAGCGATACTGTCGCCGCGCGCGATCACCGAGACCTCGACGACGGTAGCATCGGCGTGCTTGACGACATTGGTCAGCGCCTCCTGAACGATTCGATAGGCGTTGAGTTCGAGCCGCGCCGACAATCCGGACAGCCGTCCTCCGGTTTCCAGGCGAACCTCGGGCCCGACCTCGCCGACTCTTTGAACAAGCGCGGGCAAGTCAGCCATGCCCGGCTGGGGTCCCAGGGCGTCTTCCGCGTCCAGCGGACGCAAGACGCTCAGAAGATGGCGCATTTCGGACAAGGCCCGGCGTCCTGCGTTCTCGACTGCGGCCATCGCCGTAGCGGCCGCCTCGGGATCGGATTCGTTGACGGTTCTGGCGGCGCCGGCCTGAACCGTCATCAGGCTGACCTGGTGGGCGACGACGTCATGCATTTCGCGCGCGATGCGGGAGCGCTCGGCCGCAACCGCGCGCTCGGACTCGACGTTGCGCTCTCGCTCGAGGTGCCTGGCGCGTTCTTCGAGCAGGCGGAGATACTCGCCGCGGAAGCGCAGTCGCCGTCCAACGTACCAGAGCCCGATGACCATTGCCGCGGCGATGGTTGCGCCGACGCTCGGTGCGCTCAATGCGCCAAGATCCAAAGCGATGTATATCAAGGCGACAAGCGCGCCGATCATGCTGTTGCGGCTGTTGGCCTCGTAACGGCCAAGGCTGTAGAGGGAAAACGGCAGCGCCACGATGCCGGCTGCCGATGTGCCGAACTTCACCAGCAGCGATACGGCAAGAACAACGAGGTGAACCTGGAATGCGTGGGATCGACGCCACAGCAAGGCGAGGCTGCCGACAAAGGCGCATACGAACGCGCCGACATCGGAAAATGAATCCAGCGACAACGCATTGAGCTCCGACTCCCTGCCCCAGAGCAATAGCGTCAACGCAAATGAAACAAGCGCAATCGCCAGATCCGTCAAGTGCGGCCAACGCGCAAAGGGCCCGCGAAAAGGCCGCCAGGCGCCGGCAGCCGATACCGAACGATCGGCAAGCACGTCAGCCACGCCGGTACTTTGCATGTTTATGGCTATTGGTAACCGGCAGCCTGCTCATTGCAAAAGTTTAAACCATCGCCGTTTCACGGGTCGTCGTGCTCGAGGCGGGTTGTTCGACCGGCAATATCCTACTTTTGGGGGAGATTCAACCCGGCCTCCGGGCGATGTTTCGGCGGGAGAGGGACGGCAAGATGGGCACCCATCACAAGTCGAACGCCGGGAGAAATTGCATGAGCGAAGCCGCGTTGGGTCAAGCAACAGCGCCGTCCATCCGACCGGAACGGGCGGTCGCCGTCGCCGCAAGAAGCTGGTTTGCGATAGCCGCGATCGGGCAATGGATCTTCATGGCCTACATCGTTGCCGTTTTCTTTCCGCCCATCGCCCAGCACGGGCTGGAGGGGCTCAAGGGTTTGCACCTTCCTGCCGGGTTTCGCGAGGGCGAGATCCTGGGCAACCTGGCCTCGATCACGCATGTGCTGCTGGCCGCAGTGGTGATCGGCGGCGGCCCGCTGCAGTTGATTCCGGTCATTCGCCGAACATATCCGGCTTTTCATCGGTGGCTGGGCCGAAGCTATATCTTCGCTGCGGTCGCCAGCGGCATCGTCGGACTTTACATGACCTGGGCGCGAAGCCCGATCGGCGACCTGGTCTCAAAGCTCGGAATATCCGGGGATGCGGTCCTGATCATCGTGTTCGCCGCGCTTGCGCTGCGTCACGCAATGACGGGTCGCTTCGACAGCCATCGCCGCTGGGCATTGCGGTTGTTCATGGTCGCCAGTGCCGTCTGGTTCTTTCGCGTCGGGCTGATGGCCTGGGTCACGATTACCGGCGGCGTCGGGATCGACTGGGAATCCTTCACGGGGCCGTTTCTCTACTTCCTCGGCTTCGCCCAATACCTGCTGCCGCTGGCGATGCTTGAATGGTATTTCCACTGTCAGCGACAGGCGAGCGCCGGCATGCAGCTGGCGTTTGCCGGAACGCTGTTCATCCTGACTGCGCTGATGGCCGTGGGCACCTTTTCGGCAACCATGGGCATGTGGTTGCCGCGTATGTAGCACGCCGGGCGGCAACGTCACGGGCCGGGTTTGGGATGGTCTGTGGTGTATACCGTCATGCGCCGGCGCCTCGTTATTGCGTCCAGCGCCCCATGAGCTCGAGCCCGATGTCCTGGTTCGCGAGGTTGAAAAGCACCACCACCGTAATGAACAGGCAGGGAACATACAGCAGATATCCGGCCCGCACCGCCAGGTGCCTCGCGACAAGCCCGGCGATCGCAAACGCAATCAACGCGTGGGCGACGCCGATGAGGCTCAGATGCTTGATGTCGCCCGACATGCCCAACGCAACGACGGCGAGATAGGCGATGAATGCCAGCGCGGCCGACCGAAGCCTGGCTGTCTTCCGGGCGACCAGGACCGCCACAAGCATGACCGGCA
>CAYYZR010000326.1:0-2492 GCA_964476005.1 uncultured Halomonas sp. | reverse complement strand
TTTTAAGTTTTAAGTTTTAAGTTTTAAGGTTTAGGGGAAGGGGGTAGTCGAAGGTCGGTGAAAGATCCACGAGCAGCTTGGGTTTGAATGTCGTAGGCGCGGGCTCTGGCCGCGAACGGTGATAAAGGCTTCGCCGGCGCCGAATGATCGCGGCTGGAGCCCGCTCCTGCAAAATCTTCCCCAGTCCCGGTGGTGCAGCCCGTCCCGGCCTTTGACCGCGTAAACCGTAAAGCGTCCAACCGTAAACCACGGCCGAACCAACAACCGACAACCAACAACGCCTTTTTTAACTTAAAACCTAACACCTAAAACGCGCGCGCCGCGCGCTACCGGTTGCCCGGCAGGAACGGACAGGCGGCCAGCAGGGCCTGGGTGAGGGTTTCGAGTTTATCGCGCGCGACCGGGGCTTCGGCGGTGCCGGCGAGCTTCGACCAGTCGGCGGCCGTTTCTATGGACGGCGGGCTGCCGGACTGCTTGCCGATTGCCGAGTAGAAATCGTGGTACTTGAAGCCGTCGCCGGCGGGACGGTCGGAAACCTCTACCCATCTCGACGGCACGCCGTAGGCCTCGGCGCAGACCAGCCCGTGCAGCGACGACGACAGGATCTCGTCGCAGGCGGCGACCTGGTCGATGACGTCGAAGATGCCGCCGGTGATGTCGATATCCAGCACGTCTTCGGGCAGGCTGCCCGGCGCGATGCAGTCCATGTCGCGCTCGTAGGCGTGGGCTATGACGCCGAGCCGCCAGCGGCGCGCAAGCGGTCTGGGTGCATACAGCCGCGGCATCACAAGCGCCGGGTCGCCGACCGCTTCCGGACAGTCCACGCCCAGTTCCCGCAGTTTTTCCCGCGAATGATGACCACGCACCGCGTGGATGGCCGCCGGCACCTGGCGAATCCCCTGGCGCGAGTCTATGAAGCCGGCACCCCAGACCACGCCGCGCCGTTTCTGTGCGCGCTCCAGCGAACTGCCGACCACGTAGTGCACCGGCTTGCCGACGGCCGGGAATACGTCGTAGCAGTGCACAACGTTGAAACCGGAAAGCATCCTGCACAGCACCGGGTTGAGCTTGTCGCCCCAGTTCCGCCCGATGATCCGGCGGTTGGCCCAGTGCACGAGGAGCACGTCGTCGGCGCGGCGCACCGAGATCGTGCGCGCCGCCTTGACCGGAATACGCACCAGTCTTGCCAGAAGCCTGTGGTCGCGCGTCGACACGGTCTCAGCCGAACCTCAATGTGATCACCAGCGTCACCACCAGCGCGCCGAACAGGTTGATGACCAGACCTTCGCGCGCCATTTCACGAATACTCACCCGGCCGGAGCCGTAGATGACGGCGTTGGGCGCGGTGGCCACCGGCAGCATGAAAGCGCACGACGCGCTGATTGCGGCCGGCACCATCAGCAGTTCGGGCCGAATCCCGGCGGCGACCGCGGTGGCCGCCAGCACCGGCATCAGCAGCGAGGTGGTCGCGGTGTTGCTGGTCATTTCGGTCAGGAACGTCACGCCGAGGCAGATGCTCAGCACCATCAGCCAGGGCGGCAGCGTGGCCAGTACGGTGAGCTGCGAGGCGACCGCGTCGCTGAGCCCCGTTTCGATGAAGCCCCTCGCAATCGTGATGCCGCCTGCGAACAACAGCAGCACGCCCCACGGAATGGCGCCGGCCGTCTGCCAGTCCAGCAACCGCCCGTTGCGGCCGTCTGGAATCATGCACAGCACGACCACCGCGAGCAGCGCGACCGCCGCGTCGTTGGCGTAGGGAAGCGCCAGCCAGTCCTGCCAGCCGCCGCCGGGCGCGGTGCGGGTGATCCAGGCCAGCGCCACCAGCACGAACACCACCATGATGCGGACTTCGGCCGGCGACCACCGGCCAGGGACTTCGAGCATCGGCAACGGCCCGGCCTCGACCCTCCGGGTGAGCCACAGGAACATGATCGGCAACAGCAGTAACACGACCGGGACGCCCCAGCTCATCCAGAGCGGGAACGAGGTGGCGACCTGAAACTGGTCGGCGGCGACCTGCATGTAAATCAGATTCGGCGGCGTGCCTATCGGCGTGCCGGTGCCGCCCAGGCTGGCGGCGTAGGCCGTACCCAGCAGCAGCGGCACGGTCAGCGACTTGAGCTTTTCGTCCTCGAGCACCGCCAGCGCCACCGGCAACAGCATCAGGGTAGTGGCCGTGTTGGAAATCCACATTGACAGCACCGCCGCGGCCAGCATGAAGCCCAACACCAGGCCGCGTCGCCCGAAAAACGAACAGGCGCGAATCATGGCCATGGCCAATCGTCGATGCGCACCCGATTTGGCCAGCGCCCCCGACAGCATGAAGCCGCCCAACAGCAGCAGGATCAATGGGCTACCGTAGCTTTCGGCCACCTGGCCCGGCGTGAGCGCACCGGCCAGCGGCAGCAGCGCCATGGGCAACAGCGAGGTCACCGGGATCGGCACCGGCTCGGTCAGCCACCAGACCGCGCACCAGGCGGTGACCGCCGCGG
>CAYYZR010000325.1:0-2495 GCA_964476005.1 uncultured Halomonas sp. | reverse complement strand
CCCGCTGGCCTGAGTCGTTCGGCCATGAACGCGCTGTGCGCCTACGACTGGCCCGGCAACGTGCGCGAGCTGGAAGCGGAAATGCAGCGGGCCGCGCTGTTCGTCGACGACGGCGAGCTGGCCAGCATCGCGCATCTCTCGCCCGCAATCGCCGGCGCCAGCGAACGACCCGCCGCGCTGCAGGACGTCAGCGCCGACGCCCAGCGGCAGGCCATCGAACAGGCGCTTGCCAGCCACGACGGTAATGCCACCAGAGCGGCACAAGCGCTGGACATCAGCCGGGCTACGCTTTATCGCCGCATGCGAAACCTCGGCATCCGCCGCTGAGACGGGATTCGCCCGTCTCAGCGGCCGCCACACTGTCTCATTTGCGAGACATCTCAGCCCTTGAACCCCGATAAGGCACTGAAAAAACAGCGGTTGTGAATATGGCCCGCGTCTTGCAGCTACTGGTGCAACGCTACCTTCGGGGACAACCATGTCGTATCTTGCGAAATGCGCATTGCTTCTGCTGATTCTGCCTGGCGCTGCCCAAGCGGCTGCCGACGAACCGCTGGGATCGAGCCAGCAGTTCATGATCGACCAGATCCATCGGAGCCTGGACAACGTCGACAAGGATATCGGCCGATTCGAAAGCGCCGATCGCGAAAGCGCGGCGGAACTCGCGCTCAAGGGCGCGGCACGAAACCTCGAGCAGGCCGGCGAGCGAATCGAGGGATTCAGGGACCGATATCCCGATCTCGCGGGTCATTCCGCGTTCGCCTCGGCGGCCGAACGGTACCGGGCGCTGTCGACATCGGTTCCCGAACTCGCGTCGTCCGCCAGCACGCCGGCGAGTACACCGGGCGCCGCTGCGCCGTCGCCGCCGGCCGCGTCGTCCGCGCCGGCAAACAACTCGGTGCCGAAAGCGACCGACAGCGGGCCCGAGGACGACACGACTCTGACGAGAAAGCAGAAATTCGAACTCCAGCAAATCGGGGTCGCCCTGGGCAATGCCGAGTCGCGGATCACTGCCTTCCAGGAAGCCGACCGCGACGATATCGCGGCCCTCGCGCTCAAGGCCGCCGAACGCGAGCGCGAGAACGCCAGAGAGAAGCTCGCCGCGTTCACGGCGGCGAATCCGGACGCCTCAGGTCACGCAGACGTGGCTGCGGCGCGGAACAGGCTCGATGCGCTGGGCACAGCGATCGCCAGCGCCGAAACTTCCAAGGATGCCGGGTCCGAAGACGCGGCGACCGCGACAGCCGACGCCGAAAAAATCCTGGCGCTGCGCCGCACGCACGCCGACGCCATGGACGTGATCCACGGCCGCAGCGTTGTCTACTCCGATTCCGCCGAAGCCGTGAGCGAGGCCATCGCGGTTATCCAGGACGCCGAGACCGCGGCCGATGCCATGCGCCCGTTCCTGCTCGAGTTCCAGGCGCGCTACGGAAGCGATGAAGCGGAAATCGCCGCGGCGCTTGACGCGGCCGGCGCCGATGCCGACTCCGCCAATACACGCGTGGCCTATAACGCCGCTGAGCTCTACGACTTTCTGGAAGAACTGGAAAATACCCGCGCCGTGAGCGCGGAAACCGTTGCCGACGACGTCGCGGGACGGCTAAGCGATATCGACGACTATTCGGCCAGGATCCAGCAGCAACGATTGGACGAAGCCGCCGAAATGGTCCGGCTCGGGCAGCAGATCGATCCGACCAACCCGCGCCTGAATCGGCTCAGGGGTGAAGTCGCGCAACTCTCCGAGGCCAAGCGCGCCGAGCAGATGGCGCGCGTCGATTCGGCCACCTGGCCCGACAACGTCGGTGGGTTCGAGGGCCCCGGCAGCGTCGACCAGCTCGCCGAGTCCGTACGCGAATACCTGGCCAACGACCGCGACTGGGGCAACAGCGAACAACGGCCCCAGGACGTGCTGGCGGTATCGGTCACCGGGCCCTGGCAGGTCGCCGCCAAGGACATGTTCGGTCAGCCCATCCAGTGGCGGCTGCCGGTAATGGTTGCAATCACCGATAACGAGTTGCGCCCGGACGGGATTGCGCAGGCTTTCGAGTTGAGCATGGTCGCGAAGGAAGGCGCGCCCAACCAGGCGCCGAAGGCTCCGCCCTGGGACGGCTTCTGGGTCGGCGACAACTACTACTTGAAAATGGGAGAACTGCCATGAGCCGGATCGCATCCGTCGTTTCGATTGCGGTCGCTGCAGCATTGAGCGCCGGTCTGCAAGCCGCGACCATTCCGGTCAACACCACGGCCGATGTAGTTGCCGATGACGGCTTCTGCACGCTTCGCGAGGCCATCGTGGCGGCGAACACCAACACGGCTTCGGGCGCGAGCGCCGGCGAATGCCCGACCGGTGTGTCGGGCACCGACTTCATCACGTTCCCGCCCTACGTCGCTCCGGCCACCATCAATATCGGCGGCAACGCGCTGCCCGAGCTGATTGAGCCGCTTGTGATCACCGGTCCGGGCCGCACGAGACTGACGATTCGGGGCAACGGCAC
>CAYYZR010000324.1:0-2508 GCA_964476005.1 uncultured Halomonas sp. | reverse complement strand
CTGGAGGTAGCTGAATTGGTGCAGTAACACACGGACCCGAAACAAAAGCTCCTGGAAATTCAAAGTGAATGGGTGGAAAGTTGAAGGCGCCAGTACCGTCATTTGTGCGCAGCATACCGAAAAGTGGCGTGCCATCACCCGGCCCCTGGTTGGTGATGTTGATTGTCACAACGCCTTCGGTGCCTGGCGGCATGACGCCGCCAGGCGTGACATCTACGGAAATACTGTAATCGGCCGCAGACTCACCGGCCGAAAGCTGCCCGCAGGCCATCGTCAGAAAAGCGAATACGAATATTCGTGTCGGGCTCATTTGAAGCCATCCTCGAAGATCAGTTCAGGCGGGGGAGCACGAAACGGTCCCATGGTCTGAGCCAGCAACTCGAAGGTCCGGATGTTGTCGCGCCCGGCACTGGTCAGAGGTTCTTTAGAGTTCGATGACGCGTTCGGTATGCCAGCCACCCAACCATAAAAGCCAGTATAAGAAAACCAGATACGGAAAGCGCGGGAACCGAAACCGGATCGGGGTTGCCAGCAAAGCGCAGCAATACCTCCGCTTCATTGTTTGTCGAGTTGGGATCATCAGCTTCGAACTCATTGACCTCCCAACGTGCGATCTGGCTTGTTTTCGTCGTTTCGAGCACACGGAACCCGAATGTACAGGTTCGGCTCTCGCCCGGGGAAATATCGCGTATGACCCAGGTTCCAAAAAAGTCTCCGGGCGGTGGCAGCCCAATAGAAAACCTGCAAGGTCCATCAAAAGGTCCTGGAAATCCCAGCGGTGGGTAGCTGAGCCCGCTCCCGTCATTTGTTGCAAGCCACCTGAATGTCGCGACTGACGCGATATTCGGTCCGTCGTTCGTGATCGTGATGGCCACAGTGCCTTCGGTACCAGGTGGCGTGACGCCTTGCGGTTGGACTGTTACACCGATCTCAAGGTCATTGATCGCCTGACCCGCCAAGACGTGGCTGAAGGCAGTCACTAGCAGTGCCGAGAACCAGATTTTGATAGGGCTCATTCGAAACCGTCCTTGAATATTAGTTCCGGCGGTGGAGCCCGATATTGTTCCATGGTGGGCGTGAGCAGTTCAAAGGTTCGGAGATTGTCGCGCTGGTCTTCAATGCCCGACGGTTGCGAATCGATCAGAATATCGGGATTGGAATAGTTCAGGCGCTGGAACAGTCCAGGACCTCCATCCGGTGGAATCCACATCATGGTCGCGAATTGCGGCGCGGACAGATCGAAATGCGCGAACGACCAGACGAATGACGCATCAGCCGGGTCTTGCGAGAGCGGACCGGGCTGGTGCTCGGCACCCATCAGGTGGCCGAGCTCGTGGGGAAAAGCATTCCGGCCCGGGAGGGTGGCACATTCGACCGAGACCCAATTAATCGCGAAATCCTCGAAATCCACGCCAACGCCGCACTGGGCTACGTCGCCGACTCCGCCGCAGGTCGGGCTCTGGAGATAGGCGACACCACAAAACGCGAGTTCCCGATTTGCCGATGGTCCAACATCGCGCAGCAGAACCGTCGTGATATCGGCGTGATGGACGTTGCGTGCGGCAATAATCTGAGGATTCAGTCGAAGTCGATCGCGATCCGCAATGGCATCATCTGTTGTGGCCCCCGATGGCACGAACCCCGTCAGCAGTTCACGATGGACCTCCCGAACGGACAAATCGGCGAAACCGCTGTTGATAAATGCCTGATTGGTGTTGTCGATCGATTGCTGGATCAGCGCATCCAGGCCGGCCGGACCACCGGCATCGATCTCGGCCTGAGGGGTATACACGATCAACATATCGAGCTCGACCGTGCCCACTCCTCTCACAGTGGCGCCGGTATCGATCTGAAACTTCGCGTCCGGATTCTTGCCGGCCGACTGTCCGGTTCGTCCGAACGCTTCGGCGTCGGTCGGAGGCAGATTCGACGGATCAATCTCGGCCAGATGATAGCCATCATCGGGCGCCCCGGATATCTGGTACGACGCCTCCTCCGTCACGAGCGTGCCGCGAGCAATATCGTCGACGACCGTCAGCCCCAGCCAGCCGCCACTTTCGAGCTCGCCATACCAGCGAAACGACATCGGCGTGTCAGGATTCCCATCGGGGACCTGATTTCCACTGCAATCGAGACGTTCAACGTAGCCCTCCCGGGGGATGAATCGCTTACCAACTCCTTCAACTTCCCGGCCGCCGGGAAGCATAAGGACGATTGCCTGTGGTCCGGACTCCAGTACCGGAATCGGGTCAGGAATGTTCAGCTTGCGACGAAAAACCGGATTCTCGGTGAACACCGGGACACCGTCGAAATCGAGCACCGTCGTCGGAACCTCTGGTGGCGTTGGCGGCCCCGTCCCAAGAACAATAATTTCGCCAGGCTGGTAATCATCGACGGTCAGGCCGAGTGTCTGCTGGTCCGGTGAAATGCCCAGGCCGGTGCACTCCAATGCAGAAAGCGGTGAAATGCGGGAAATCGCACCAGCAGTCGCATGGAAGTCAAGATAGC
>CAYYZR010000323.1:0-2509 GCA_964476005.1 uncultured Halomonas sp. | reverse complement strand
GGCACGGCATCATCTTACGATCCGGGCGAAAGCGAACCGACTGCGCTTGGCCTGAAACTGGCGCCGTCTGGTCGGGTAAAGCCGCCCCGGCTGGCCGATGCGCCGGTCGCCATCGAATGTGAACGCATGATGGCGCTGTCTCTGAGCGCGGAGCGATCGATCCTGCTGGGCCGGGCGGTGGGGTTGGCGACGCGCGATGGTCTGGTGGATACCGAAACCATGTATGTCGACTGGGCCGATGATTATCCGGTCGCACGGCTTTTCGCAGACCGGTATGCTCGGCTCGAAGAGATCGAACGGCACAGCATTCCAGAGCCGTATCGGCCGGAAAAGAACGAGGAGGGCAGGGCATGACACAGCGAATAGACCGGCAGTCAGAGGGTGTGTTCATAATTGCCGCCACGCCGTTCGCCAGCGATGGCGCGCTTGATCTCGACAGCACGGACCGCATGGTGGATTTCTACCTCGACTGCGGCGTGTCGGGCATGACGATCCTTGGCATCATGGGCGAAGCCCCAAAACTCTCGGGTGAGGAGTCGGCGCGCTTTGCCACCCATGTGCTGGACCGCGTGGCGGGACGTGTGCCCGTGGTGGTCGGCGTGTCGGGCGCGGGGCTCGATAACATGGCGCGGCTGTCGCACGACGTGATGGAGGCCGGGGCGGCGGGTGTCATGGTGGCACCGATGCCGGGGCTGGCGACCGAGGTGAAGCTAAGAAGCTATTTCGCGCAGGTCTGCGCAGCACTTGGCCCGGATGTGCCGGTCTGCGTTCAGGACTATCCGCAAACCACTGGCGTGCAGTTCAGTGTCGAGACGATCCTGCAACTGACCCGCGATCATGACCAGATCGTCATGCTCAAGCACGAGGACTGGCCCGGCCTGAACAAGCTGTCGCGCGTCCGCGCCGAGACCGGCGTTGCGGGCACACCGCGCCTGTCGATCCTGACGGGCAACGCGGCGCTCTTCCTGCCGCAGGAATTGCAGCGCGGCGCCGATGGCGCGATGACGGGCTTTGCCTATCCCGAGATGCTGGTGCAGGTGGTGGCCCGGCACAAGGCGGGCGATGTCGACGGGGCGGAAGACCTGTTCGACGCCTATCTGCCGATGGTCCGCTATGAGCAGCAGCTTGGCCTCGGGCTCGCCATCCGCAAGGAAATCCTGCACCGCCGCGGCGTGCTGGCCGCCCCCACCGTGCGCGCGCCGGGGCCGTCGATGTCACAGGCCGATCACGCAGAACTGACGCGCCTGATGGACCGGCTCGACCGGAAACTGGCGGCGCTGGAATGAACCCGCAGGCGCAGACAACAGGAGAACACCATGAAACATGATCTGGTGATCAAGGGCGGCACGCTGGCCACCGCGTCAGAGAGTTTTCGCGCCGATATCGGCATTCGCGACGGCAAGATCGCCACTTTGGGCCATGACCTGGGCGGCGATGACGTGATCGACGCGACAGGGAAGCTCGTCCTGCCCGGCGGGATCGAGGCGCATTGCCATATCGCGCAGGAAAGCGGCATGGGGCTGATGACGGCGGATGACTACGAGACCGGGTCGATCTCGGCGGCGTTCGGCGGCAATTCCTGCTTCGTGCCCTTTGCCGGTCAGAAAGCCGGGCAGAGCGTGGCCGACACGCTGGCCACCTATGACGGCCGCGCTGCCCCCAAATCGGTGATCGACTATTCCTACCACCTGATCCTGACCGATCCGAACCCGGATGTGCTGGCCGAACTGCCCGGCGTTTTTGAGCGGGGCATCACGTCGTTCAAGGTCTTCATGACCTATGCCACGCGGGTGAGCGATGCGCAGTTCCTCGACATTCTGACCGTCGCGCGGCGGCATGGCGGGCTGACCATGGTGCATGCCGAAAACCATGACATGCTGACATGGATGGCCACGGCCTTGGCCGAGACCGGCCATACCGACCCGAAATTCCACGCCCCCGCGCGCCCCGCGCTGGCCGAGGAAGAGGCGATCAACCGCGCAATCAGCCTGTCGAAGCTGGCCAACGCGCCGTTGATGATCGTGCATGTCTCTACGCCAAAGGGCGCGCAACTGGTGTCCGACGCGCGGGCCGATGGGGCCTATGTCTTCGGCGAAACCTGCCCGCAATACCTGTTCCTGACACGCGATGATCTGGATCGTCCCGGCATGGAGGGGGCCAAGTACATCTGCTCACCGCCGCTTCGGGACGGTCACACCCAGGACGTGCTCTGGCGGCACATCGCGGGCGGCACCTTCAGCGTCGTGTCGTCTGACCATGCACCCTATCGCTTTGACGACAGTGGCAAGTTCGCCAACGGCCGCGACGTGGATTTCCGCAAGATCGCCAATGGCATGCCGGGGATCGAGATGCGTTTGCCGATGCTGTTCTCGGAAGGGGTGGTGAAGGGGCGGATCAACCTCAACCAGTTCGTCGCGCTGTCCTCGACCAATGCGGCGCGGCTTTACGGCATGCATCCGACCAAGGGCACGCTGGCCATCGGCGCCGATGCCGATATCGCCATCTGGGA
>CAYYZR010000322.1:0-2511 GCA_964476005.1 uncultured Halomonas sp. | reverse complement strand
GCCTGGATGCGGCCGGCGAGCTGTTCGAAACCGCCGAACCCGGCTGGGATCATTTCAGGCGCTGATGACATCGCTTCTTCCTGGCGTTCAGGTTCGCGACTTCGATGCCGGGTCCGGCGCGGATCGGTCGCTTCAGTTCGACGCCTGGCGAGGCCTTCAGCGACCGATCCCCGCCAGACCCGGCGCCATGCTGCATTCTTCCGGCGCCGATGTTTTCTTCCCGGTCAATCGGTGCTACCCGCCCACCCCGCGCTTCAACGCCGCGACCTGGCGCATGAGGTCGTCCAGACGGGTGTAGGTAAAACGCAGCCTGCCGTCGCCGTCGAGCACGAAGTACTGCGGCGTCGCCCAGGCGTTGAACGCCAGTTTCGCCTCGCCGAGCGCATCGAACAGCACCTTCACGTCCAGCGCCTGGCTCTCGACGAACTCCATCGCGGCCTCGCTCGGGTCGTCGGTGACGGCCAGCAGCGGCACGCCCTGCGCCGACAAGGTCTGCGCCAGCGCAGCGATATCGGGCATTGCACGGGACGACGGCCCGCAATAGCGCGACCAGAACACCACCACGGTGGCTTCCGGGCCAAACAGGTTCTGCAGCGCCACACGTTCACCGGAGCGATTCTCGACCCGTGCTTCATCCAGCGGCCGGCTGTCGGCCTCGGCCAGGGTTCGCTCGAGCATGTCGACCTCTGCCCGGGCGACGATGCCGCTCCATTGCGGTTCGTAGTCGGACAACCATTCGGGCAGAGCTTGTTCTGGCTGCATCGGATCGGCCGCGACCGCCGCCAGCGCCCGGGCCGCACCGTCGTGATCGCCGGCGGCGCGGCGCGCCTTTGCCAGCGCCTCGAAACGGTCGGTGTTCCAGTCGATGTCCGCCGCCGCCTCCAGCGCCGCAACCGCCTGTTCCGGACGGTCTTCGGCGAGCAGCGCCTTGCCCAGCGCGGTCTGCAGGCTTGCAATGCGGGTATCGAGCTGGCGTTCGTATTCGGCCTGCGTGACGCCGAGCGGGCGTTCGCCTTCCGGAACGGAGGAGAGTTCAGCGATCATCGACCGCAACCAGTCAATACCCATTCCCCTGGATGGCGGATACGCCGCGACCGCCATCACCGTATAGTCCGGCGGCTGCCCTCGACTGTATTCGACTGCGCGCCTGGCCCAGCGCTGCATGACCTGTCCATCGCCGGCTTCCCGGGCGGCGAATGTCCCCATCGAAGCCATTGTCTCGCGTGCGTGGCGGTCCTCGATGCGATTCCACATCGCCTCGAGCTCGGCCAGGCGGGTCTCGGGCGTCATCGAATCGTCGTCGAGCATCGCGATGACACGGTTCTGCACCAGGAAGAAATGATCGGGATCGATATCCTGCAACCTCCCAAGCCAGACATCCCGAATGGAGGCATCCAGGCCGCGCGCGTACCAGTACATGTCGCCGGCGGTGTCGGCGTCGACATCGGCCGAGCGCAATTCCGCATCCAGCGCGCGCAGCCGCTCGCGGTGGGCTCCGGCGCGCGCTTCGCCCGACCTACCGTCCGGGGCCAGGCCTTCGGCAAACCGCAGGGTTCTCCAGCTTTTCGGAAGATCGGGATAGTGCTCGATCATGGCCCGGGCCGAGGCGAGGACTTCCCGCGCGTCGCGGCCCATGTAATCGTTCAGCCGCTGCTCCAGGGCATCGAAAAGGGGCCTGCCCTGCCCGTCGTGCACCACCAGCTCCGGGAATTCGCCGCCGTGGGTATCGATTCGATCGGCCGATGGATTCTCGACCGCGAAGGCGGCAAAGACCACGCCCGGCGGCAATTCGAACCGCCCGGTGAATACGCCGGCGGCGTCGGGCACAAGCTCGGCGGCCCGGCGCGAGCCCGTGGTTTTGTTATACGCGGGGTCTTGGGGGGTTCGGAACCGTGCGCGCAACACCAGACGGCCCTCGTTCTCAAGCGCTGCAATGGGTCGATACCGCACTTGAACCGAATCGCCCGCACGCGGTTCCTCGGGAACCAGTTGCAGACTGCCGGCCGCCAAGGATGTGCTTTCGGCCTGCCGACTCGACAAATCCGAACCATCGCAGGCTGCCAGTCCGCAAAGGATTAAGATTGCAGCCGGGAATTTCATCAGTTGGTATGCCGTCATGAACTGTGCCTGCACGTATCGATCGGAAACCGCCAATCCCGAGCCTAAACGGAACTGGAATGAATAATCAAGCAATCTCCGATTCATCATCATCGGCGACAGCGGCCCGCCGCGTGGCCCTCGAGACGCCGGCCGGCTTCCTCGCTTTCGGCTTCGGCTCGGGCCTGAGCCCGGTCGCACCCGGCACGGCCGGCACCGCGGTCGGCATGCTGCTGGCATTTCCGCTGGCGGGCGTGCCGGTGTGGGCGGGATTGCTGTTCGTGGCCGCCGCGTTCCTTGCCGGGATTCCGATCTGCGAACGAGCCTCGAGGAAACTTGGCGTGCACGACCACGGCGGCATCGTCTGGGACGAGTTCGTCGGCATCTGGCTGGTGCTTGTACTGGTGCCGTTTC
>CAYYZR010000321.1:0-2511 GCA_964476005.1 uncultured Halomonas sp. | reverse complement strand
GTAAAACTCGTGACGCCCGGTGCCTGGTCGGGCCATCCGAGACCTTCATTTGCGTAGGGTGGATAAGCGCAGCGCATCCACAGATTTGCTTTCCTTCGTGCCCTTCGTGCTTTCTTCGTGTTCTTCGTGCCCCGCTTTTCCGCCTTTTCGATTTTCAGCGACGTCCGGATACAAGGTGGCTGCAATCGGTTCGCGGCGCTGCCGGTCCGGACTGTCTCGCTATCGGCTAGACTCGATTCCATGAAAAACACCTACGACATTGCCGGCTTCACTATCGTGCTGGACAAGATCACCATGATTTCGGCGGTGTTCCAGGCCAAGAACGACGAGGGCTGGCAGTTCAACATCCGGCTGGTGTCGGGCGATTTCCTGCCGGTCAAGCGGCCCGACCGGGCCAAGGCGACGCTCGACCGGGAATTGCTGGTCAAGGCGATCAACGAGCACAAGGACGATTGAATCGGTTTCCGGTAAAGCATCGCTTGCAAGGCAAGCTGCCACACGCGTAGCGGATGACCGCGCTGAATTTCGGTTTGGGCGGCGCATTAAGACCATCGGGGCTGGACGCCCCTCGCACCAAACTTTGACTTCCGGGGGCCGGAGTCGCGAAAATCATCGCCTGCAGGGCAGGCTCCTACGCCTATTGCGGGTGTGTGGGGGCCGACGCCCGACTTGGGACTCCGGGCGTAAGGTCCGGCCTCGCCGACGACGTCTTTTGCCGATTCCCGATTCCCGATTCCCGATTACCTATCACCGTCTTCCGATGTGGGTGAAGATCACGGCGTGTTGTCGAGATCCCGGATCGCGCTTTGCGCGTCCGGGATGACGGGGTTTTGATGCCCGACCTCCGACGTTCCCCGATTTGATTTTCCGTAAACCGTAAAGCGTCAAACCGGAAACCGCCGAACTTATCCTTTCCGCTTGAGCGCGGCCGAGACGATTTCGTCGACGTCGGGACTGAGGCCGTCGACCGCCTTGATGGCTTCGAGCTGCTCGCGCATCTGCCGCTTGCGGTCTTCGTCGTAGTCCGACCAGCGGTTGAATACCGAGACCAGCCGGGCGGCGACCTGGGGGTTGAGCGCGTCGAGCGTACGCACCACCTTGCCCATCAACGCGTAACCGGCGCCGTCCTTGCGATGAAATGCCGACGGGTTGTGCATGCCGAATGCGCCGATCAGCGATCTGACCTTGTTCGGGTTCTTCATCGAGAACGCCGGATGGTCCATCAACTGCTCGACCTTGTCGACGGTGCTGTCGGCGGCGACCTGGGCCTGGACCGCAAACCACTTGTCCATCACCAGCGGGTTGTCGGCGTAACGCTTTTCGAAATCGGCCAGCAGCACTTCGGCGGCGTCCAGCCTGGCGTGGACCACCGACGCCAGTGCCGCGAAGCGGTCGGTCATGTTGTCGGCGTCCTTGTAGACGGCCACCGCGCGCTTGGCCGCTTCCTCGTCGCGCGCGCCCACCAGCAGCGAAAGCGCGGTATTGGCCAGGCTGCGGGCGGCGATGTCGCCGGGGTCGAAGCGCCAGCCCCCGCGCGGCCGGATATTGTCAAGAATCTCGCGCAGCGGTCCGGTCAGTGATTCGGCCAGTTGACGCCGCAGCCCGGTGCGGGCGGCGTGGATGGCGTCGACCGGGACAGGCTGGTAGGCCTGCGCAAGCTCCGGTTCGGTGGGCAACTGCAGCAGCGCGGCGGCCAGCGCCGGGGCGTCGCCTGCGTTCTCTAGGATCTTGCGCCAGGCCGACACGAGCAGGTCGGGTTGTTCGGCGCCATTGCCGGCGGCATGGGCCTCGATCGCCCGGCCGAGCACCCGCGCCGAAAGCTTGCGCCCGGCCATCCAGCGCGCGACCGGATCGGGATCGAACGCCAGCAGCACGGCCAGCTCGCGGTCGTCGGCCTCGGCTTCGACCTTCACCGGCGCCGAAAAACCGCGCAGCAGCGAGACGATCGGCTTCTGGTCGAGGCCGGTGAAGCGCACGGTGGTTTCGTTATCGCACAGTTCAAGCAGGTGCGTTTCGCGAATCTCGTCCTCCCCGTTCAGCGGTAGCGACAGCGATGCACCTGCGGGTGCGAGCAGCCCGAGCCGGAACGGGATGTGCAGTGGGCCGATGTCGGCGTTGTCCGGGTGGTCGGGCAGCGATTGGGTCAGCGAAATCTCCAGCGCGCCGGCCTGCTCGTCGTAGTCGGTTTCAACCTTGACCGTCGGTGTGCCGACCTGCCGGTACCAGCGCTCGAACTGGTCCAGGTCGGCGTCGTTGGCGTCGGCCATGGCGGCGCGGAAGTCGTCGCAGGTCACGGCCCGGCCGTCGTGGCGCTCGAAGTACAGGTCCATACCGCGACGAAAGCCTTCCGTGCCCAGCAGCGTGTCGTACATGCGCACCACCTCGGCGCCCTTTTCGTAGACCGTGGCGGTGTAGAAGTTGTTGATCTCCACGTAGCGCTCGGGCCGCACCGGGTGCGCCATGGGGCCGGCGTCCTCGGGAAACTGGCGCGCCATCAGGTCCTTGATGTCG
>CAYYZR010000320.1:0-2529 GCA_964476005.1 uncultured Halomonas sp. | reverse complement strand
CTGGACACCAGCTACTGCGTGCTGGCGCTGAAGAATGAGGGCTTCGAGGTGCACACGGCATTCGTCGATACCGGCGGTGTGGATTCCGATCAGAAAGAGTGGATCGCCGATCGCGCCCGTGCGCTGGGGGCGGCCGAGCATTACGAGCTCGACGCCTCGACCCCGCTGTGGGACAAGTTCGTCGTGCCGCTGCTCTGGTCGGGGGCGCGCATGCTGGACCAGTACCCGATGCTGTGCTCGGACCGCTACGTGATCGTCGAGCAGTGCCTGGAACTGGCCGATCGCATCGGCACGAATCGTTTTGCCCACGGCTGCACCGGCATGGGCAACGATCAGCTTCGATTCGACCAGTCCGTGCGTTCGCTTGGCGATTACATTATCCACGCGCCGATTCGCGAGCTGCAGCGCGAGACCGGCAACGTGCGCGAGTACGAACTGAAGCTGATGGCCGAGGCCGGCGTCGAGGTGCCGGAATCGGCCAGCAAGTACTCGATCAACGAGAACCTGCTCGGCGTGACGCTGTCGGGCCGGGAAATCGATCGGTTCGAGGCGCCGGCCGACGACACCCGGGTGCGTTGTCGTCCGCGTTCGGAATGGCCCGACGGTGCGGGCGAATGGACGCTTGGCTTCGAGCAGGGACGGCCCGTTTCGCTGGACGGCGAAGCGCTGGCGGGCCCGGAGATTCTCGGCAAGCTCAACCGCGATTTGGGCGCGTGGGGCGTCGGCCGGCACATCTACACCGGCGACGTCTCGATCGGGCTCAAGGGGCGCATCGTGTTCGAGTGCCCGGGCATTGACGCGCTGATGTGCGCCCACCGGGCGCTGCACGACGCGGTCAACACCCGGCTTCAGAACCAGTTCCGGCACGTGATCGCCGCGCGCTGGGCCGAGCTGGTCTACACGGGTTTCTTCTTCGAGCCGCACAAGGCCGATCTCGAGGCTTATCTCGAGTCGGCCAACCGCTTCGTCACCGGCGAGGTGACGCTGCGCAGCGACGGCAACGCGGTGGAGGCCACTGCCGTGCGCTCCGACTTTCTGCTCCAGGACCCGAATTCGGTATACGCCCAGTCGGCCTCCTGGAGCCCGGAAGAAGCCGAGGGTTTCGTCAAGCTGCTGGGGCAGAGTTCGACGTTGGCCCAGAAAGTACGCAGTGCCGGGTCCAGGGGATGAACATCGAACGCATTCTCGAACACCTGGGTCCGCTGATCGCCTGCGACAGCCAGAATCCGCCGCGCGATATCGACGCCGGTTCATCGATGTTCGAATACGTCAGGCACGTATTGCCGAAAGAGTTCGAGGTCGACGTCGTCGACCACGGTTCCGGCCACGTCACGCTGTTTGCCCGCCGCGGCAAGCCCGAGGTGCTGTTCAACTGCCATCTCGACACTGTTCCGGTGGGTGACGGCTGGCGCATGCCGCCGCTCGAGCTGACCGTCCGCGACGGTCGCGCGTGGGGCCGCGGGGCCTGCGACATCAAGGGGGCTGCGGCCGCCCTGCTGGCCGTGGCCGAGACCACCGATGCGCCGATGGCACTGCTGCTGACCAGCGACGAGGAAGGCGCAGGCGGATGCTGCGTGCGCGGATTTCTGGCGACCGAAGCCGCGTCCGATTTCGGTCACGCGGTGGTCTGCGAGCCCACCGGCAACCGCGCCGTGCTGTCCCATCGCGGGTACCTGTCGGTACTGGGCCATTTCAAGGGCATCGCCGGACACTCGTCGGAATTTCGCGCGCTGGAAGACAGCGCAGTGCACGCTGCCGGCCGCTGGATCGCGGCGGCCGTCGAGTACTGCGCGGGAGAGGCCGAAGCCGGCCGGCATACCTGTTTCAACGTCGGGCGGATCGGCGGCGGCATCAAGAGCAATGTCATCGCCGATGGCTGCGACCTGCACTATTCAGCGCGCCTGGCGCCGGGGCAGGACAACGAGGCGCTGCTGGAGGCGATTTCCGGGCTTGCCGGCGCCGATCACAGGGCCGAATGGAAAGTGCCGTTTTCCGGTCCCCCGCTGCCCTCGGGCGGGCGCAGCGCAGACGCGGCCAGGGCATTCGCCGAAGGCTTCGCGCTCGACATTACCGAACGGGTGGATTTCTGGACCGAGGCATCGCTGTTTTCGGCCGCCGGAATGGACGCCATCGTGCTCGGCCCCGGTCATATCGAGCAGGCGCACACGGTGGACGAATGGGTGGCGCTGGATCAACTCGAAACCGCCGCGGCGCAATATCATCGGATAGTTTCGGCCGGAGCGGCGACGAGGCCGGCGAAAAATGACGACAGCGACCCGGAGCAGTCCTCGTGACCGAAGTTCGTCCCATCGTCGTCGAGCTGCTGGGCCAGTTGGGGTCGTCGCGCGAAGCCCGCCAGTATCTCGAGCAGTTCTCGCGCGTCAACGAAAGCCGGTTCGCGGTCGTCAAGGTCGGCGGCGGGGTGCTCGCCGAGGACCTGGATCACCTGGTCGGCGCGCTTGCGTTTCTGCACCGGCTCGGGCTGTATCCCATCGTGATGCACGGTGCCGGTCCGCAGCTGGATCGGGC
>CAYYZR010000319.1:0-2546 GCA_964476005.1 uncultured Halomonas sp. | reverse complement strand
ACGGCGTGACGGTGGTCTGCCCGCTGCACCTGCTCAACCGGCTCGACCCCGACCGAATGGAATGGCTGGTGCCAGGCCTGATCGGCGACAAGGTCAAGGCGCTGATCGGCTGCCTGCCCAAGTCGAAGCGCCGCTCGTTCGTGCCGCTGGCCGACTACGCGCGCGCCGCACTGGAAGCCATGACGTTCGGCCAGGGCAGCCTGCACCGCCGGTTGGCCCAGGAGCTTTCGCGTATCGGCGGCCTGGAAATCACGCCCGACGATTTCCAGACCGAACGGCTGCCGGAGCACCTGCGCTTCAATATCCGGGTAATTGGTGACGACGGCCAGGGCAAGAACGGCAAGGTTCTGGCCGAATCACGCGATCTCGAAAGCCTGCAGGCCGATCTCGGCGAACGGGCTCGACGCGATTTCATGGCCCGCCAGGCCGAGGACTGGCAGCGCGACGGACTGAAAAGCTTCGACGGGATCGAGCTGCCCGAGCACGTCACCACCCGCACCGGCCACAGCGCCTGGCCGGCGCTGGTCGACCAGCACCACGCCGCCGGCCTGCGGCTGTTCGACGACTACACGGAAGCGCATACGGCGCATCATGCAGCGGTGCATCGTCTGCTGATGATCGCACTTTCCGACAAGCTCAAGTACGTGGCCAGGAAGCTCCGCCTGTCGCCGCCGGCCGCGCTGGCCTGGACCCGCGCCGGCGACGTGGCGTCGCTGGAATCGGCGCTGGCCGCCCGCGTGGTCGACGACCTGATCGACGATGCCTGGAGCGTTCGCGACTCGGACGCCTTTTCGGCGCTGCAAGCCCGGATTCGGCCGGTGTTCGTCGCCAAGTACCAGCGCGCGGTCGAACTTCTCGACCGGGTCGTTCAACGCTGGCACGAAATCACCCGCCGCCTGGCCGACATCGGCCCGGCCCAGCCGTCGGCCCAGGACGACATCGAATCACAACTGCACGACCTGGTCTACGCCGACTTCGTCGCCGACATCCATACCGATCGCCTGGCCCAGTACCCGCGCTACCTGGAGGCGATCGACAAGCGCCTGGACGCCCTCGAACTCGATCCCCGGCGCGACGTCCAGCGCCAGGCCGAAATCGACCCGTGGTGGCAGCACTACCTCGACTACCTGGCCGAGGGAAAACCCTACACCCCGGAGCTCGACGACTACCGCTGGCTCATCGAGGAATACCGCGTCCAGGTCTTCGCCCAGCAATTGGGCACGGCAGAGAAGGTGTCGAAGAAGCGTCTCGAGGACGCCTGGGCAGAGTGCGCCTGAGGCGCGTCGTTTGGTCGTTTGGTCGCTTGGTCATGTCGAAGCGACGAAACGATCCAACCGGAGTCCGACATCATCCTGCCTTTCCGCAACATCGGTTAACCTTGAACATTGAGTGCCAAGCGCCTTGCAGCCGCAAGAATCAACATGACCGATTTTGGATACCGCGAAGTCGCGCCCGAGGAAAAGACCCGGCTGGTCGGCCAGGTGTTTTCGTCCGTGGCCGACAGCTACGACATCATGAACGACCTCATGTCGGTGGGCATCCATCGCCTGTGGAAGCGCCATTTCGTGTCCGGCTGCGGCATGCGACCGGGACAGCGGGTGCTGGACCTGGCCGGCGGCACCGGCGACATCGCCGATCTGGCGCGCAGGCGTGTCTCACCCGACGGAGAGGTACTGGTGGCCGACATCAATCGCCAGATGCTCGAGGCCGGGCGTCGCCGGATGGACGACCGCGGCCAGGTCGACGCCTTCGAATGGCTGCAGGTCAACGGCGAGACGCTGCCGTTCGCCGATCGCCGGTTCGACCACCTGACCATCGCCTTCGGCCTGCGCAACATCACCGACAAGGCCAGGGCGCTTTCCGAGATGCATCGGGTGCTCAAACCCGGCGGGCGGGTGCACATTCTCGAGTTCTCGCACGTCTCGCCCAAGCCCCTGGCCAAGGCCTACGACGTCTGGTCGTTCAGGGTGCTGCCGCGCCTGGGCCAGTTCGTCGCGTCGGACCGCGACAGCTACCAGTACCTGGCCGAATCCATCCGCCGCTTCCCGGACCAGGAAACGCTGGCCGGCATGCTGCGCGAGGCCGGCTTCGAGCGGGTGACGTTCGAAAACCTCTCGGCCGGCATCGCCGCCATCCACCGTGGGGCGCGCACCTGATGGGACGCTATGTGACGCCACTGCCGGGCATGCTGGCCGCGGCCATCGAATTCGTCCTGGGCCAGGCCGCATCGCTGGACCCCGACCCGGCCGCCAAGCTCGAGCCGCTGGAAGGCCGCTGGCTGAAGTTTGCCCTCGAAGGCCTGCAGATCGACCTGTGGCTCAGCGCCGAGGGCGAGCGCTTTCGGGTGCTGGCTGAACCCGAGGAAGAAGCCCTGGAACCCGACACCGAGATCTCCGGCTCGCCCGGCGCGCTGCTGGCCATGGCGCTGCCCGGCTTCGGTTCCGGCAGCGGCGTCCGCATCGAGGGCGATGCGCGCCTGGCACAGCAGTTCCAGCAGGCGGTCAAGGCGCTGGATCCGGATATCGAAAAAGGCCTGATCGACTATT
>CAYYZR010000318.1:0-2546 GCA_964476005.1 uncultured Halomonas sp. | reverse complement strand
TCGAGTTCAAGAAGTACGACCCGGTCGTGCGCAAGCATGTGATGTACAAGGAAGCCAAGATCAAGTAGTAGCAGATCCGGGAACTGCTGCGCTCGCTACGTTCCTGAATCCGCTTCTCGGCTTCAGCCGAATTGCACCATCTTCCAGACGCCGGGCCCCGCCCGGCGTTTTTGTTTTGTGGGAGCGTGCTTCGGCCGCGACGAACTCGGTTTTCATAGCCGGATAAGCGCGCAGCGCGCATCCGGGGCCGAAGGCTCAGCGCCCACGTCGGGCACCATTTCAATGCGTCGGATTGCGCTTCCTGATCGGACCTGCACGCCGTTTGCGGTTTTCGTAGGAGCGAGCCCCGCTCGCGAAGGGCTTAGGGAACGCACCAGGATTTTGATTTCGCCTGCACGGCAGGCTCCTGCAGTGGGCTTTACCCGATCCCTTGCGGTTCTTGACAAAACTGTTTACACGTGTAAACTAAAAGTGAATTTACAGATGTAAACGTCATCAGGGCCTTTCAACGATGAAAATCTCCGAAGCCGAAAGCCAGGTCATGCAGTTTCTCTGGGACCGCCACCCGTCCACCGCCAGCGATGTCTACGTCGCGCTTGGATCCGACAACCACTGGTCGGAGGCGACCGTCAAGACGCTGCTGGGTCGACTCAGAAACAAGGGCGCAGTGGCCGTCGAGCCCGACGGCAAGCGGTTCCTGTACCGTCCGGCGATCGAGCGCGACGCCTGGGTGCTGGAAGAGAGCAGTCACATGCTAGACCGCCTGTTCGACGGGAGACTTGCGCCGCTGGTATCGCATTTCTCCAGCCACGGCAAGCTCAGTAAAAGCGATCTTGAGGAATTGCGCAAACTGGTCGAGAGAATTGATGATGAGCGCTGAAAACATGCTTTACAGCGGATTGCAGGCGGCTTTTTTCGTCTCCCTGGCGGTCCTGTTCATTGTGCCGTTGAGGCGTGTTTTTCGCCGATGGCTCGGTGCGCGCGCCACGGTGCACCTGTGGTGGTTGGTGCCGGTGACGTTGCTGGCGATCGTCGTGCCACCCCGCACGGTAGAGACTTCGGCCCGACAGGCCCTGATCGACAGCGCAACTACAACTTCATCCACAATTTCAAGCCAGGCGCCAAACGTTGATTCCGGCGGGCCGGCGGCATGGCTGCTGGTGATCTGGCTCGGCGGCACACTGCTTTATGGCGCACTGGTCTGGATGCGCCATCGTCGACTGTTGAATTCGCTGCAGCCGATGCGCCGATATCGGGGTGCGGTGTGGATGAGCGGCGCCAATCATGCAACCGCCATGCTCGTAGGTTTTCTGAAACCACGCATCGTTTTGCCCGACAACGGGCCCGACGCCTCACCCGGTAGCCGGCGGCGTTTGATGCTGACCCATGAGATTGTCCATCTGAGGCGCAACGACCCTTTATGGAATGCCGTCAGCAGCGCACTCTGCATGTTTTTCTGGTTCAATCCTGTTGTGCACTGGGCCGCGACGCGATTCAGGCTGGATCAGGAGCTGGCCTGCGACGAAACCGTTCTCGAGAAATTCCCGGCAAAACGGCGTATGTATGCTTCCGCGCTTCTGGAAGCCGTCCCCATGGACTTGCCCGCCGCAACCCACGCCTTCGGCGCCAATTTCATCAAGGAGAGAATCATGCAGCTTACGGTACAAAAGAAGATTCCCGCATCGATCCGTCGCATCGGCACCGTATCGATGCTGGTGCTGGTCCTGGCCACCGGCGTCCTGGCGTGGGCGGCCGACCCTGAGCCGCGTATGGACTACCTTTTCTCGGTGGATATAACGGTTACGGTAGATGGAGAAGCCGAAAAGGGGATCTGGAGCTTCGAAGCCGACGAATCGGTAATGCTTCCGGTCCGCGAAGGCGGCAAGCCGATCATGATCGGTCGAGAACGGATGTCCTGGTCGCACGAGCAAACCGAAGGCGGTTGGGCTGCAAACGCCGAGATCGCGGTACTGGAAGACGACCGATTCGAGATCCGGGCCCAGATACTGGAAAACGGGACGATCAAGAGCAGCCCGAGAATGATCGTGCATGCCAACAAAGCGGCCTACATGGAGGGCCGTTCGGAGTCGGGCAGCGTCTATCGCGTCGACTTTCGGCCCATTACCGCAGACGCGGATTGATGCGGCGTGTCGCGTTGATCTGCCTGGCTGCACTGTCTTGGCCATTGTTGCAGATCTCGGCACTCAACCGTGGCCCGCTATGCCGCCGCACTGGCGCTGTTCGACGAGGTGGAAGCGCTCGCCGGGCTCGAGGCCATGCAAGCGTGGTTTCAAGATGTCTGGAGAGTACACACGACGTCCGATACCGAAACCCTGCTTGTGCTGTTGCGGAACCGGACCGGCGCCGACATTTCGGCATGGTTCGACCGCTAAGGAACCGCTGGATAACGCTGCACGGGCGTGACGGCACCTCTCATCGAACGTGCTTGTAGAGGGTTGTTTTTTTGGCTCTTGCCGGCGGCCCCAATCAGACGGCTCCGGTCGGCATTTCCGGTGCGTTTCGCTGCGCTCGACACACCCTACGCG
>CAYYZR010000317.1:0-2550 GCA_964476005.1 uncultured Halomonas sp. | reverse complement strand
CAGTCAAGACAAGTATCGGAAGTACGAGCAAAACCATCAGCTTCTGGCCCCAATCGCGCTTTTCCATGGAGGTCTCCCTGGTTGTTGAAATTGAAAGGATGGCGATCGTTCGAAGCTCGCTGCCGAACTGCACGCGACCCCACGATACCGGATGCGGCCGCTGGAGTCAGTCGGAAAGGCGGCCGCTTCGTGTAGGGCTTTTGCCGACTGCCGGTAGGAATTTTCTGATGCCGGGTTGCAATGCCTCGGCGTTTCCATCTTCAGGACCGGCGCGCCACCACCGCAACACACCGCTCGGCCTGCATGCCGGTCCAGTTCAGCGGATGCTTTTCGACCGAATAACCGTCCGTCACGTGGTCGATTTCGGCCTGCTCGAGCTGCGCCTTCATCGCCAGCAGCCGGGCCCCTTGTTCCAGCCAGGGGCGGTGCCATTCGACCAGGCGGACGAGCGGGGCGAGGGCGCGGGCGACAATTTCGTCGGGCGGGGGATCGAGCCTCAGCGATTCCAGGCGCGCATGGATCGGCTCGATGTTGTCCAGGCCCAGCGATCTTTTTATATGCCGCAGGAAGCGAACCTTCTTGCCGTTGCTGTCGACCAGGATGAAATGACGGTCCGGTTCGGCAACGGCCAGCACCACGCCCGGAAGGCCGGCGCCGGTGCCGGAATCGAGGATTCGGCGGCTTTCGATGAACGGACGGATGCTGAGACTGTCGATGATATGGCGGTCGACCATTTCCATCGGGTCGGTCACCGCAGTGAGATTGTAGGCCCTGTTCCAGCGCACCAGCTCGGCAAGGTAGTCGAGCAGCGTCTCGATCTGTTCGTCGGAGAGCGACTGCCCCAGGCTTTCCAGCCCGGCCGAAAGGCGCTGCACCATGGCTTCGCGCGGCAGCGGGGCATCATTTTTCTTGCGGTCGGCCATCGGGAAGCGTGTCAAGGGAGGGACGTTAATTATGAAGTCAACAAAGGTAAAGTATCCGGCATGAAAAAACTGATCCTGATCCTGGTACTGATCACCGCGGTGACTGTCGTGCTGGGCGTTCCGGCGGCTATCGGCTTGTTCGTGCAAAAGGGCATTTCCAACACCCTGGACGACCGGCTGCCCGACGCGCGTGTGGCGTGGGACCGCGGCTGGTTCCGCTCCGGGGTCCGAATCGACGACCAGGACTTCAACGCCCGGCTGGATTTCCGCCATGCCTCGCCGGGGGCAGGTTGGGTGTCGGTCGACGGGCTGGTGAACCTGATTGATCTGGCCGCCGCAATCGACATCGACGCGAAAATGTCGCTGGGTGGCACGTTAACAGTCAATGCCGAAGCGCCCGCCCTGGACATACCGGGCCCGGTGACCTGGCGATACGATGCTCCATCGCTGCGTCTGGTAGCCGAGCAAGGCGGCGACACCAGTGTTTCCGGCGAAGCCCGGGGCCTGCTGATCGTAGACGGCATCGGCAATCGGCTTGCGTTTGCCGAACCGGTGCTGGATTTCAAGCTGACCTCGGAATCGATGCAGACCGCCAGCGGCCAGCTGACCCTGACCGCCCGGCGGGTGGGCCTGGCCGAGAGCCGCATCGTGGTAAGCCTCAGGTCCATCAATGCAACCGCGGTGGCCGAACTTGTCCAGGCCCTGCGCCAGATCGCCGGCGCCGAGCCCGACAGCACGGCCGCCGGGCTCGGGGCGATCGGGGCCGCCAGTGCGTGGCAGCAGCTTGCCGCCGCGGGGCTGACCGTGGAGCTGGAAGAACTCGTGCTCGACGGCCAGGCCAGGTTGTCCGGGCGATGGCTGCCCGGCGATCGAAAGCTGGCCCTGACCGGCGAAGGCGACCGCACCACGATTGCCGACTGGTGGTCGAACATCATCGGCCTGGCGCAACAGATTCCGCCCGAACAGGCCCGCAGCAACATACGCCAGTCCCTCGAGGACCTGGCCGCGCGGGGCGCGATCACGCTGGGCCGCAGCCAGGTCACGGTGAACATCGATGACCTGCCGCAGACCCAAACCGCCATCGAGTGACGCCGAGTCGACGCGTAGCCGCCGGATGATTCCGCGGGCGTCCGGGCGCCCGCGGCGCTTCGCCGAACCGATATTTTCACCGTGCCCATTTCTGTCCTATACTGGCTCAGGCCAATCAATCCCCGCGGGAGGCAGGACGCGATGCACACCATTCATCAGATTCTTGACCACAAGGGCCCAGACCTGGTCTGGGCGTCGCACGGCGCCACGGTCTACGATGCCGTCCGCAAGATGGCCGAGAAAGGCATCGGCGCACTGCTGATCATGCGCGAGGGCCAGCCGGTCGGCATGCTTTCCGAGCGCGACTACGCGCGCAAGGTGATTCTCGAAGGGCGCCGTTCGCGCGAAACCAAGGTCGAAGAAATCATGTCCTCGCCGCTGATCAGCATCGAAGGCCGCGCCACGGCCGACGCGGGACTGGCGCTGATGACGCGCCACCGCATCCGGCACCTGCCGGTGGTCGATGACGGTGAACTGGTGGGCCTGGTGTCCATAGGCGACCTGGTCAACGCGGTCATCGACGACCAGCAGCATCTGA
>CAYYZR010000316.1:0-2551 GCA_964476005.1 uncultured Halomonas sp. | reverse complement strand
TCGCCGACGCTTGACCGGCACATCGACGACACAACGCTTGTGGTCGGGACGCTGGGCGCGGTCGAGCAGCACGGGCCGCACCTGCCGCTGGATACCGATACGGTGATCGCCGAAGCGCTGCTCGATGCGGCGCTAGCACGCGTGGATTCGTCGCTGGACGTGGTGCTTATGCCGCCGATGGCGATCGGCGCCAGCGACGAGCACAAGTCGTTTGCCGGCACGCTGGGGTTCGACACCGCGACCGTCGCGCGCATGCTCGAGACCATCGGTGCGGATGTCGCGCGCGCCGGCGGGCGCCGTCTGGTCTGGGTCAACGGCCACGGCGGCAACCGCGCGGCCATGGATATCGCCGGGCTGGCGCTGCGGCGCCGTTTCGGCATGCTGGCGGTCAAGTGCACCTATACCCGGCTGGGCGCGCCGCCCGGCGGCGACGTGGCCGAACTGGCGCGCGGGTTCCACGGCGGCTGGCTGGAGACGGCGCTGATGCTGCACCTGGCGCCGGACCGCGTACACGCCGACCG
This sequence comes from uncultured Halomonas sp., assembly GCA_964476005.1. Lineage (GTDB taxonomy): Bacteria > Pseudomonadota > Gammaproteobacteria > Xanthomonadales > Wenzhouxiangellaceae. Next base: position 2,030 of record CAYYZR010000316.1, on the reverse strand, counting down.
ACTGGCCGATTTCCGGGCCTCCGGCATCGACGATTCAGGGTCGGCGCTGCTTGGGCCGGAGGGTCCGGCTTCGTTCGCGTGGCTTTCGGAGGATCTGAATCCCGAGGGCGTGATCGGCAACGCCGCGGCGGCGACGGCCGAGCAGGGCGCCCGACTGGTCGCGTTCTATGCCGAACAAATCGCCGGCGTGCTGGCCGAATCGGCCGCGCTGGACATCGAGGCCTTCAGCCCGGCGCGCGGCTGACCGATCCAGGGAAGCTCCGGCACGGTGCGCGAAGCGCCAGTGCGAAGCTGTTCACAAGGTCCTCAATCGCTTTCCGATTCCGCGCCCAGCCACTCTTCCAGCAAATGTCCGGAACGGTCCGCCTTGGCGCGCAGGTAGCGCTCGTTGTGCTCGTTGAGCCGTCCGTATACGGCTTCCCTGTCCACTACCTCTATGCCGCCGGCCTCGATCGCGGCCAGCTTGCGCGGGTTGTTGGTGAGCAGGCGGATGCGCTTGACGCCCAGGTGCTCCAGCATTTCAACGGCCACCCGGTATCGTCTTTCGTCGGGCGAGAAGCCGAGCGTACCGTCGGCGTCTATGGTGTCGGCGCCGGCGTCCTGCAGCGCGTAGGCGCGCAGCTTGTTGGCCAGCCCGATGCCGCGACCCTCCTGTGCAAGGTACAGGAGCACCCCGCCGCCGGCCGCGGCAATGCGATCGACGCCGTTGCGCAACTGTTCGCCGCAGTCGCATCTCAGGCTGCCGAACAGGTCGCCGGTCAGGCAGGCCGAGTGCAGGCGCACCGGCACCGCGTCGGGCCACTCGGCCGGGTCGCCGATCTGCAGCGCGACGTGTTCGCGCAGCCCGTCGGGCTCGCGAAAGAGAATGAATCGGGTTCGGCTGGCCACTTCCAGCGGCACATCGGCCTCGCTGACGTGGTGAAGTCTGCCGACCGAGGTTTCGATGCAGGCCTCGATTTCCTCGACTGACACGTCCAGCGCGGTGCGATCGTCGACCAGGCGGCGAATGGCGGCGTCACCAATCGGCGCGGTCAGCGCCGCCGGAATGAGCAATGCGCGCTTGAGCAACGCCACGGCGGCGCGGTCCGCCAGCGCGGGTGCACTCAGCGCCAGGTCTCCGTATTCGTCGCCCGCGGCCGGCCCGTAGGCAATCCGCCGGCACGCTTCGAGATCCAGCGGCTGGTCGGACGGCAGCGAAAGACACGCGCAGTCGGCGGCGTCCGGCGCACCCAGCATGCGCAGCCGCTGCGGTGCCATGACCAGCGCGGCAGACCCCGATGCAGCGGCGCGCAGCGTGTCCATCGATCGTGCAGTGCCGGTCTCGACCGGGAACACGATGCGGCTGCCCTGACCGTCTCCCCCGTCGCCTTTGCCACGGATGACGATCGCGACCCCGCGCCGCAGATCGAACATCGCCCGTTCGCATTGCTGCATTGTGTTTCTGCCTGATTGACCTATGTGACCAACATACCCGAGTTTTCGGCGTGGATGCGTGAAGTGTGATCTTGAGCTTGGGCGCTCGCGCCCTGCGTAGATGGATTTTTGGGCGTCTGGCTGTCCGGGTGATGAGGGCACCGTGGCCGGGTGGGGGAAGCTTTTTGCATTCGACTTCAACTTCAAATTCAAAAGCCGTTTCGCCGCCAGCAGCGCTGGCTGATGCGAGTTACTTTTTTCGGTTGCAAAAAAAGTAACCAAAAATGCGCTTTACAGGCGGCAGCTGTTCGAGGTGCCGGTCGGCGCGGACGGAGGTTAGGTGTGTGGCATCGGGCTTTGGTCCGAGATCTTCTTGCCCGTGCGGAGTGGTGTCTCGGCTTCCGGGCGGCGACGGGATTCCGGCTTCGATGGCTATCGGAGCGGGGTCGCCTCGATTGTGCTGGTACTGGTCTGTCGGGGGATGCTGAAGCGGGTTCCAGTGTGGGGCGGCGAGGGCTGGTGGTGGCCTGGTTGCGGTCGGTGTTCTGGCCCGGTGGCGGGAATGGTGACGCTGCCTGCAACGTCGTGTAGGAGCGGTCTCCAGGCCGCGATCGGGG
>CAYYZR010000315.1:0-2565 GCA_964476005.1 uncultured Halomonas sp. | reverse complement strand
GCGCGTCTTCCGGTCAGAATCCACGTCAACGGCACGCGCGGCAAGACCAGCGTGGTTCGCCTGATTGCCGCGGGCCTGGGCGCCGGGGGCTTGCGGGTGTGCTCCAAGACCACCGGTTCGTTCGCCGCGGTCACGGGTCCCGACGGCGAGGACTATCCGCTGCATCGTCCGACCCAGCCGAACGTGATCGAGCAAATGCGCGTGATGCGCCGGCTGGTGGCGTTCGAGCCCGACGTTGTGGTCATGGAATGCATGGCGCTGCAGCCGCAGTACCAGGAACTGACCGAGCGCCAGATGGTGTGCTCCACCCACGGCGTGATCACCAACGCGCGCGCCGACCACCTGGACGTGATGGGGCCCGACCCGCACGACGTGGCGCTGGCGCTGGCCGGGTCGGTGCCGTATTCGGCCCGGCTGTTCACCGCCGAGCGTCCGTTCCTGGATATCTTCCGGCAGGCGGCTTCCGATCGCGGCAGCGAGTTGATCCACACCTCGGAAGACGATGTGGCCGAGGTGTCCGACGACGAGATGTCGGAATTCGGTTATGCCGAGCACGCCGAGAACGTGGCCCTGGCCCTGGCCGTGTGCGCCGACCTGGGCGTTGATCGGGCTACCGCCCTGGCCGGCATGCAGGCACTCAAGCCCGAAGTGGGTGCGACCCGCATCCAGAAGATCGATTTCTTCGGCCGCAGCCTGGTATTCGTCAACGCCTTCGCCGCCAACGACCCGGAATCCACCGAAATGATCTGGAAGCGCGTGGTCGAGCGCTACGGCGAGGGCCGCTACAAGCTGGCGGTGGTCAACTGCCGCTTCGATCGGCCGCAGCGCTCGCAGCAGCTGGCGCAGGTGGCCGCCGAGTGGACGCCTGCCGATCACTACATCCTGATGGGCAGCGGCACGCTGCTGTTCGCGCGCGCCGCCATCCGCGCCGGGCTTTCGGTCAGCGACATGACCGTGGCCGAAGGCATGGATACCGGCGAACTTTTCGAAACCGTGCTCGAGCACAGCGAGGGCGATGCGCTGATCGTCGGCATGTGCAACGTGCACGGCGGCGGCGCGGAGCTCGCGCGCTACTTCACCAACCGTTCGCTGCGGAGCCAACCCTTATGATCGTACTCAACCTGCTGGCGATTTCGATCGGCATAGGATTGCTGGTGACGCTGATCCTGGTCGAGGCCTTCGGTCTTGCCGCCGGCGGCCTGGTGGTGCCGGGCTACATGGCGCTGAAGGTGCTGCAGCCCTGGAGCGTGGGGCTGACGCTGCTGGCCGCCTATCTCACGTTCATCACGGTGCGCACGCTGTCGAGCTTCATGGTCGTCTACGGTCGGCGCAAGACCGCACTGATGATCCTGGGCGGCTATCTTTCGGGCAGCCTGCTGGATCTCGGCCTGGGCGGCGTGATGACGTTTTCAACCGGAACCGAGGGCGCGGCCAACCAGTTCAACTATTTCGAACTGAGCGTCATCGGCTACATCATTCCGGGCTTGATCGCGATCTGGTTCGATCGCCAGGGCGTGCTCAAGACGCTGGCCGGGCTGATCGTCTCGACCGTGCTGGTGCGGTTGATCCTGATTGCCCTGCTGCCCGACCTGGTGACCGCCTACGAGGCCGAGCAGGCGCTGAACCGGGCCGAGCTGGGCACCGTCATCGAGGAGGTGATGGAATGATCGGGCGCGGACAGAAACTCTACTGGCGGCCGTCGAAAGTGCCCGGCCGGGCGCTGCTGCTGCTTTCCATAGCAGCGGTGGCGGCGCTGTTCGTGGTCGAGACCTTCACCCGTCAGCAGACCTCGGACAACTACGATCGCATGCTCAGCGCGTCGCGCACCATGCAGGAGGCCATCGAGGTACTGCGCCCGATTCGCGGCCGCATCCAGCCGATCAATCCAACCGTGGATCCGTTGAGATCAGGACTGATCGGCGTGGCCTCGTCGAACATCACAAGCAATTCGGGCGACCTGGATTCCAAGCAGGCCACGATCAATCCGAACTGGGCCGCCGTGGCGATAAGGTTGCTCGACGACGCCGGTGTGGCGTCGGGCGATCGGGTCGCCGTTGCGGTCTCGGGTTCGTTCCCGGCGCTGAACATCGCGGTGTACAGTGCGCTTCAGGTCATGGATGTCGATCCGGTCATCATCGTTTCCGGATCGGCGTCGCAATGGGGCGCCAACGTGCCGGCTTTCGGCTGGATGGACATGGCACGCGAGCTTCGGGCCGCGCGCGTATTCGACATCAAGGCCGACGCCGCCACCCTGGGCGGCATCGAAGACCGCGGCATCGGTCTGGACGAATCCGGCCTGCAGGCCATTCGCAGAAGCGCCGAGCGGGCGGATATCGAAATGGTGGTGCCGGACAACTACGAAGCCGCCGTGGCCGAACGCATCCGGATCTACCGCGAGGGTGCGGGCGGCGAGCCGCTGGCGGCGCTGATCAACGTGGGCGGCGGCACGGCGACGACGGGGCCGAACGCGGTCGATCACTTTTTCGGCAGCGGCCTGCAGCGCAACGCACCGTCGCGCGCGTTCCGGGTGCCGTCGGTGATGGGCTATTTCCTGCGCGAGGAAAT
>CAYYZR010000314.1:0-2573 GCA_964476005.1 uncultured Halomonas sp. | reverse complement strand
AGCGGCGCGCCTGGATACGCTTCAGCCCCTGGTAGACCAGCCGGCGGTTGTTCTCGTCGAGGCTGACCAGGTCGGCGACCGAGCCCAGCGCCACCAGATCCAGCAGCTTGTCCAGCCTGAAATCGGCCGACCTGCCGCGACGCCGCAGCTCACCTCTGAGCGCGATCAGCGTGTAGAACATCACGCCGACCCCGGCCAGGTTGCGCGACGGGAATCCGTCACCGGGGCAGTTCGGGTTGACGATGGCGCTGGCCTTCGGCAATTCCGGACCGGGCAGATGGTGGTCGGTCACGACCACGTCGATGCCTTTCGAGCGCAGGTATTCGACACCGGCGTTCGAAGAGATGCCGTGGTCGACCGTGACCACCACCGACGGCGCGTCGGCCAGGCATTCCTCGGCCAGCATCATGCCCAGCCCATAGCCGTGCCGGAAGCGGTCGGGCATGCGCCAGCGCACGTTGGTCGCGCCCAGCCCCTTCAGCCCGCGAACGGCCAATGCCGTGCCGGTGGCACCGTCGGCGTCGAAGTCGCCGACCACCACGATCCGTCGATCCTGCTCGATGCAGTCGGCCAGGATGCCGGCGGCCACCTCCAGGCCGCCCAGCGTCGGCGGCAGCATCGATGCCAGCGAATAATCGGGCGCAACCTCGCAGCCGCGTGCGGCCAGCGCACGGGCCACGACCGGCGACGCGCAGCCTGGAACTTCGGCCCGTGACGGGCGACGAACGACGGTGACGCTGCGCATCAGTCAACGTCTTCCGAAGATCTGAACCCGCGGGCCGTGCGCCGCCAGAGCGCAAACGCATCCAGCCGACCCAGCCGCCAACAGCCGCTGCTGCCGACGACCGCGATTTCGGTCAGCCGGCCGCGTCGCAGGGCCTGAATGGCCGGCGTCAGCCAGGTGTCGATCAATTGCAACAGGGTCGCCTGGACGTCGGTGTCCTGAAGCGGCCAGTGGACATAGCCGCAGCCCGCATCGAGGTGTTCGAATCCGGCTGTGCAATCCAGCCGCCCGCCCCCCAGCCACCGGGCCAGACCCGTCACGATCGCGGACTCGGATCGATCGACCACGCAGACCGGCCCGGGCGCGCCGGCCGGTCCGGGATCCGCGCCGGCACCCCAGAACCACAGACCGACGCCCTGCTGGTCGGCCCGTTCCATGGACCGGAACTGGTGGAACACCATCTGGCTTTCGTTGATCAGGCGTCGCCAGCGCGATGCGTCGGGGCCGGTCGGCAGCACTTCGTCGAGCCGCATGCCGTGCACTGCATCGGGTGGAAGAAACGAACAATCGGGGGCCTGGTCGAGGCGCAGCAGGCCGAAGGCGCCGGTTCCCGGACACCATTCAAGCCCCTCGTGCTCGAACATGGCGCGAAGCTCGTCGACAACCGGCTGCAGCTCGGCCGCACCGAAATCCAGCGGCAGCGGGCGGTCCACCCAGACCGCGGTCAGGTCGGGCATGAGTCGCACCGGGTCGAACCGAAGCCAGTGCCGGTTTTCGTTGTCGTCGGCAAGTTCCGGATCGGCCAGCGCGCTCAGCACCGCCGGCGCCGGCAGCGGAGGGGACTGGAACAGCACGGCGAGTGCCTGGTCGGCGTCGCACTCGGTTCGCCGAGCGCGGGCGAGCGCGGTGTGTAACGGCCCGGGCAGTTCGGCCGCGCCGCCGGGCAGCGATTCGATCAGGGGGACGTGCAGGATCAGGCGGTTCAACATCTGGTCAACCGGGCGATCAGGCCTGCGCTGGAGCCAATCGAGGTTTGCGGCGGCAGCCGGGACAATGCCTCAGCCCCCGTCGTAGCGGACCTCGACGATGTCGTAGACGCGCTTGCCGTTCGGCGTATTCACCTCGACCGTGTCGCCTTCCTCGCGCCCGATCAGGGCGCGGGCCATCGGCGCAGAAATCGCCAGGCGGCGATGCTCGACGCTGGATTCGAGATCGCCGACGATCTGCCAGTGCACTTCCTCGGCGTCGTCGACATCTTCCATCAGGGTGACGTGGGCGCCGAATACCACCTTCGAGCCCACGTCCAGCGCCGCGGTGTCGATGATGCGCGCGTTCGACAGCGACGATTCCAGGTCGCGGATACGCGCCTCGATCATGCCCTGCTGTTCGCGGGCCGCATGATATTCGGCGTTCTCCTTGAGATCGCCGTGGGCGCGGGCTTCTGCAATTGCTTCGATCACCTGCGGTCGTTCGACCTTCTTCAGGCGGTTCAATTCTTCGCGCAGGCGCTCGGCGCCCTGCTTGGTCAAAGGTGTCTGGGACATGGCCTCGGAGTTCGGTTTCAGGGTCGGTTATTCTTTTTCGGTTCTTGGGTCGGCTTTGGGCCGGTCGTGCAGTTCGGCCAGGCTGGCCACATCGCGCTCGTTCCAGTGCTCCAGTGCCTTCAGCGTCGCACGCGCGCCGGCGATGGTCGTGGAATAGTTGACCTTGCGCTGCAGCGCCTCGCGACGGATCGAGAAGGAATCGGTAATCGCCTGCCTGCCTTCCGTCGTATTCACAATATAGTCGATTTCACGATTCTTGATCAGGTCGACGATATGCGGCCGGCCCTGGGTGACCTTGTTGATGT
>CAYYZR010000313.1:0-2593 GCA_964476005.1 uncultured Halomonas sp. | reverse complement strand
CCGTGCGCAGCCCCGCTTCCACGTGCGCGACCGGGATCTTCCGGTAAAAAGCCGATAACGAGGCGGCGAAAGTCGTCGTGGTATCGCCATGAACCAGCACGAGATCGGGTCGAAAACGGTCCATCACCGGTCCCAGGCCGGACACGAGTGCGGCCGTCAATTGGTCCAGGGACTGCCCCGGCGACATGATATCCAGGTCGACATCCGGGCTGATCGAGAAAAGCGCAAGGACCTGATCGAGCATTTCGCGGTGCTGCGCCGTCACACAGACGCTGGATTCGAATTCCGGCGCGTTCTCGAGACACTGAACCACCGGCGCCATCTTGATCGCCTCAGGGCGCGTCCCAAAAATCGCAAGCGTCCTTGACTTTTCCACGAAAATCCAAAGCTAACAGGAAGTTATGATATGCAAGACCGAAACTCGCACTCCGATAACGAATTCTATCGTGGGTCTCTTGCGCGCGGGTGCCTGCATTTGCCCACGCCGATGTGCGCAGGCCGCGTATTCTTGGGTAGTCTCGATTTCGCAACCACGCCGCGGAGCTCTGTCGAATTCAATGGAACTGCTGATCAATACCGAGTCTCTCCAACCGCCGCGGACCGGGATCGGCACCTACACTGCCGCGCTTCTGGAGGCGTACAGCCGAGCGGGCGTTCCGGAACGTATCCATTCGTATTCCGGTAGACGCATCAGGCAATGGCCGACTTCGGCGCGGCCGCTGCGCCGCGATGGTTCCGGTCGACCCGCGCTGCGCGGTCGACTCAAACCGATGCTCTACCGGATTGCCTCGGTCTGGGATTGGCCTTACTTCGCCTGGCGAAAGCTCGATGGCCACGCCTTCTCGAAACAGGCACGCGGCCTGGAGACGCGAGCGGTCTATCACGAGCCGAACTTCATTCTCAAGCCATTCGCCGGGCCCAGCGTGGTGACGGTTCACGATCTCTCGCACCTGCGTTTTCCCGACTATCATCCCGGCGCGAGGGTCGCTTTTCTCGAAAGACATCTCGGCAGTTCGCTAGAGCGGGCCTGGCACGTGATTACTGTATCGGAATTGGTTCGCCGGGAGCTCGTCGAGACCTTCGCGCTTGACCCTTCGAGGGTCTCGAGCATTCCGCTGGGTGTGAGCGAAGCCTTTCGTCCCGCCGATGCAGAGACGCTGGATTCGCTTGAATCGAAGTTCGGCCTGACGCCGGGCGGCTACGTGCTTTGCATCGCCACACGCGAACCGCGCAAGAATCTGGTCACGCTTTTCCAGGCCTTCGAACTGCTCCCGGCGCCGCTGCGCGAGCGCTACCCCCTGGTGCTGTGCGGCGCGCGCGGCTGGCACGCCGACGAAATCGACGCCCATGCCGCACGGCTGAGCCGCCGCGGCTGGCTACGGCAGCTGGACTACGTGCCCGAATCCGCATTGCCGGCGCTTTACAGCGGCGCTGCGGTATTTGCCTTCCCTTCCGTCTACGAAGGTTTCGGCCTTCCGGCGCTCGAAGCTATGGCCTGCGGTACCGCCGTCGTGGTCGGCCATGGCACAGCGATGGCGGAGTTCGCTGGCGATTCAGCCGTCACCTGTCAAGCTGCGGATCCCGAGTCGCTTTCCGAGCAGATCCGGTGCCTGCTCGAAGACCGTCAGGCCCGCCGAGAATATATCGGACGTGCGATCGAGCGTGCCCGACGCTTTTCCTGGCGCCGCTGCGCGGACGCGCACCTGGAGATTTATCGAAACGTCGAAGCCCGCCAGCGGTGAGCACGATGTCTCGCATCGCCGGGGCGGGTTCTGCGACGGTCCGGCGGCAACAGCTCAGATCGACCGGTCGCCCAGGAGTCGGAACAGATACTCGCCGTAGCCGCTTTTCTCGAGCTCTTCGGCCTGGCGGCGCACCTCGGCCTCGCCGATCCAGCCGGCATGGAAAGCGATTTCCTCCGGACAGGCGATTTTCAGCCCCTGGCGATTCTCGATCGTCTCGATGAATGCGCTCGCCTGCATCAGGGATTCGTGGGTACCGGTATCCAGCCAGGCGATGCCTCTGCCGAGCCGCTCCAGCTGCAGCTCGCCGAGCTCGAGGTAGATCTTGTTGAGATCGGTGATTTCCAGTTCGCCGCGCGCCGACGGCTTGAGCGATGCGGCGAATTCCGGCGCTCGTCCGTCGTAGAAGTACAGCCCGGTCACTGCGTAGCTGGATCTCGGCTTCTTCGGCTTTTCCTCCAGGCCCACGACCCGACCCTCGTCATCGAATTCGGCAACGCCGTAGCGTTCGGGATCGCGCACCCAGTAGCCGAAGACGCTGGCACCGGACGTCCGGGCGTCTGCACGCCGAAGGCTGTCGGTAAAACCGTGCCCATAGAAGATGTTGTCCCCGAGCACCAGGCAAGACGACGCCCCGCCCAGCCACTTTTCCGCTATGAGGTACGCCTGTGCCAGACCGCTCGGCGTGGGCTGCTCGGCGTAATCGATCCGGATACCCCATTGCGATCCGTCTCCGAGTTGGCGCTCGAACAGCGGGCGATCATGCGGCGTTGTGATCAACAGGATTTCGCGAATACCGCTCAGCAGCAGCGTGCTCAGCGGGTAATAGATCATCGGCTTGTCGTAGACCG
>CAYYZR010000312.1:0-2593 GCA_964476005.1 uncultured Halomonas sp. | reverse complement strand
CGGGCATCACGATCACCGCCGGGCTTGCGCTGGGCCTGGAGCGCGAAGCGGCGGCGCGCTATTCCTTTCTGCTGTCGATCCCCATCATCGCCGCGGCCGGCGGCTGGGGGTTCGTCAATGGTCTGGCCGCCGGCGGATCCTTCGAACTCGGCCGTTTCCTGTTCGCCGCGGCCGTTTCCGGAACATTCGCCTGGCTGACCATCGCGGCCTTTCTGGCGTGGTTGCGCCGCTTCGGCATGGCGCCGTTCGTCGTCTACCGCCTGATTCTCGGCGCTTTTCTGCTGTACTGGTTCTGGCCGGTTTGATCGGAAGGATTGATCCCGATCACAATTCCGGGCTCGCGATCCGCTAACATGTCGACGCCACTTTCACAACAAGGAAGACGCTCCAATGAGTGCACAAGACATCCTGAAAAAGATCAAGGATGAAGAAATCGAATTTGTCGACCTGCGGTTCTCGGACACGCTGGGCAAGGAGCAGCACCTGACGCTGCCGGCCTCGCAGGTCGACGAAGACATGCTTGCCGAGGGCAAGATGTTCGATGGCTCCTCGATCGTCGGCTGGAAAGGCATCAGCGAATCGGACATGGTGTTGATGCCCGACACGGAAGCTGCTTTCGTCGATCCGTTCGCGGAATATTCGACGCTGAACCTGCGCTGCGACGTGCTGGAACCCGACACGCTGCAGGCCTATAACCGCTGTCCGCGTTCGCTCGCCAAGCGCGCCGAAGCCTACCTGGCCGCCAGCGGTGTCGCGGATGCGGCATTCTTCGGGCCTGAACCCGAGTTCTTCGTGTTCGACGACGTGCGCTGGAAGAACGAGATGTCCGGCTGCTCGTATCATATCGACTCGGAAGAAGCCTCCTGGAACACGCACAAGGAATACGCCGACGGCAACATCGGTCACCGGCCCCGCACCAAGGGCGGCTACTTCCCGGTGCCGCCGGTCGACAGCCTGGCCGATCTGCGCTCGCTGATGTGCGTCACGCTGGAAGCCTGCGGCATCCCGGTCGAGGTCCACCACCACGAAGTCGGCACCGCCGGCCAGTGCGAAATCGGCACCCGGTTCAACTCGCTCACGCGCAAGGCCGACGAGTTGCTGATCATGAAATATATCGTCCAGAACGTCGCTCACCTGCACGGCCGCACCGCCACCTTCATGCCCAAGCCCTTGGTCGGCGACAACGGATCGGGCATGCACGTGCACCAGTCGCTGGCCAAGGAAGGCAACAATCTGTTCTCCGGCGACCAGTACGGCGGTCTTTCCGAGACCGCGTTGCACTACATCGGCGGCATCTTCAAGCATGCCCGGGCGATCAACGCGTTCTCGAATTCCACCACCAACAGCTACAAGCGGCTGGTGCCGGGCTTCGAAGCGCCGGTGCTGCTGGCCTATTCAGCCCGCAATCGGTCAGCCTCCTGCCGCGTGCCCTGGGTCGCCAGCGCCAAGGCGCGTCGCATCGAGGTTCGCTTCGGCGATGCGGCAGGCAACCCGTACCTGACCTTCGCCGCGATGATGATGGCCGGCCTGGACGGCATTCTCAACAAGATCGATCCGGGTTCGCCCATGGACAAGGATCTCTACGATCTGCCGCCCGAGGAAGAGCGCGACATTCCTCGCGTCTGCCATGCGCTGGACCAGGCGCTGGACGCCCTGGACAAGGATCGCGACTTCCTCAAGGCCGGAGACGTGTTCTCCGACGACCTGATCGATGGCTATATCCAGCTCAAGATGAAGGAGGTCACGCGCTTCCGGATGTCCACCCATCCGGTCGAGTTCGACATGTATTACTCCTCCTGAACATCCGTTCAGACCGCCTGCCCGGCCACCATGGCCGGGCAGGTTTTTTTGCAGCTTCCCGGCAGACATCTGCGCCAATCCCCCCCCCGGCGCATCGCCTGCGGCCCGAGGCCGACCCCGGTTTCGATTTTTCGTGCTCCGCCTTTGCGAAGATTCCGGGGAACTGTGCGGTATGATTATGACTCCAACCTTCATGGAACCCGCGGAGGCGAGCATGGCGATTTCGAATCGGATCAAGGGGTCCGGGGCGGTACTGACGATGGTGGTGTTGACTGCGTTCATGCTCCTGTCGCCGGCGGCTGCCCAGAATATCTACAAGACCGTCGACGAGAACGGCAACACCGTCTTCACCGACCAGAAGCCCAGCGAGGACGCGCAACCGATCACGCTCAGAGAGCTCACGGTCGTCGATCCGGTGGATCTGGGCAACGAGCAGGCGGTAAACGGAACCGGCGACGAATCGGAAGACGGCGCATCCGCGCCTGATTTCGGGATCAGGATCGTGACCCCGAGCGCGGACGAAACGATCTGGAATACCGCCTACGTGCTGACGGTGCAGGTGCAGACCGAGCGCGAACTGCCCGCCGGCGCGCGCCTGGCCTACCTGGTCGACGGCGAGGTCCGCTCGACGACCCGCGCCCAGAGCGTGGAAATCGAAGAGGTCTACCGCGGCGAGCACACGCTCAGCGTCGAACTGCGGGCGTCCGACGGACGCGTTCTCGGCAGCGCCGGACCGGTCACCTTCTTCATGCGCCAGCACTCGCGCCTGCACCCCAATCCGGGCTGATTTTCA
>CAYYZR010000311.1:0-2606 GCA_964476005.1 uncultured Halomonas sp. | reverse complement strand
GCATTCACGCGCGTGCTCGTAACCGCAGCCACGCGCTGGAACTCAAGGCGATCGGCGTGGATTACGTGATTCGCGAGGCGTGGCTTTCCAGCCTGGAACTGGCTCGAGAGTCCTTGACGGCCGTGGGCGTGAGGAAGGCCGCGCGTTATGTGGACATGTTTCGCGAACACGACGAGCACGCGCTGGAAGAGCAGGTGGCGCACAAGGACGACGAGGAAGAGCTCGTCAAGATCGACAGACGCAGCCGCGAGCAGCTTGTCGAGTTGTTCGAAGAAGATCTGCATGCTGTGGAGGCACGCCAGGCGGCCAATCAACCCGATGCGGACGTTCCGGAAGGGCCGAAGGAATAGCGATTGGCGTCGGACAAAACACGTGACTGTGATTCCGCCGGCTTGCGCGGTATCATTCGGACTTCGGAATCAACGGGCCTCGACATGACCAGACAACTGCTGGTGCTCATCTTCGCAATCGCCTTGCCGATATCTTCGACCGCGGCGGACCAGGATCCCGGGAAACGGGATCCGACGACACTCTGGTCAACCTGGGGCGGGGCCGGGCAGTTCGAACTGCGCGGTGATTACCTTCCGGACTACGGACTGGAGATCGTGGTCGACGGCAGGGCTGCCGACGATGTGATCGAGGACAAGGTCGGGGTCCGCAATCTGGGTTCGCTTAAGCTGCATGCACCGGCGGGCAATTTCGCAGGTTTTGTCGACGGCCGACTCGAGCTGGTCACCGGTATTGTTCTGCGGCACGCTGGCCGTGAGGTTTCCCTGAAGCAGCTGGTGGCCATTCCGGGTGTCTCCCGTGAAAACAGCCATCCGGTCTTGCGCCTTTCTGACGGCCAGGGGCGTCACCTTCTGACGCTTGACCACCTGCACATCGCGGCCGATGCAGGAAATCAGTTGTTGACGATCCACAATGCCGACGTCACCGCGACGGCAATGCTGGCGAAGCTGCTCGATCTGCCGGTGATCGAAGGGACGCCGCTTGGCATGGCCTGGCTGGATCTCAATCTGCACGTTCCGCCGGATGCCGACACCAGCGGCATCGGCAGGGATGATGCCCAGAGAGGCCTCAGCTGCGCCGGCCGACCGTTCTGGCCGCAGGACGGCAACCAGGTCGACGTTGAATTGATCGGTATCGGTACCGTGGCCTACCAGGGCAAGACCGGCGAGGCAAAGCCGCGCGTCAAGGTCGCACCTTCGGCGACGCTGAAGAACGTCAGCGCCGGGGATGCGGTCTGGGTGCCGAAGTTTTCGCAGATCGGCCAGTACACCTTCGAGCCGCGCGACCAGCATCCTTTTCTCGTCTGGAATATGTACCGGATCGCCGACGGGCGTATCGAACAGCTCGGCGGCTCCGGCGTCAAGCATGCGTTCCTCACGCTCAACTTCAACTGCACCATCGATTGCGGCAGCAACAATATCCTATGGCCGGGCTGCGAGGACGTTTACAGCTCCGGCACCAACAACAGCAACGCGAACCAGGGGCCGCGCGGGGATATCGATCCGGCAGGCGGGTTGTTTTTCAGCACCTGCTCGTTCTTCGATCCAGGTTGCGTCGGCAACCAGACCAACAATTCGTCGACTTTCGAGAACCGTCTGATGGTCGATGAGGCCGAACTCGACACGCCCGACGCACAATATTTTCTGGATTCCTGGTACGTCGTCCAGCACGACGTCGACATCTTCAATTCCATGGGCTACCACCCCATCACGCCGACCGAGATCGGCACCGGGTGGAGCTTTTCGACCGAGCCATTCGTAAGCGGCGCGGCCGTGGAGGAGTGGGTCGCTGTCAACGACCCGGATCCTCTGGCGGACCATGTTGAGATCAGCGTGGCTTCGGAAACTCCCGGTGCAGCGTACCCGGACAATCAGCCACAGGGCCATCTGCGCGTGCTGGCAAGAGCCGTCGAGATTGCCCCGGGCATCTGGCGCTACAACTACGCTGCCATGAATCTGGATTTCAGTCGCAATATCGATCGAATCGACATTCCGTTCGACGCCGGCGCCACTTTGCTGCAAAGCGAGTTCCGGTCGCCGGTCGTCGACGGCGTGGCCGGTGATCCGTGGACGATCTCGCGCAGCGGAAACACGCTCAGCTTCGTGGCACCGGCAAACAACACGCTTCGCTGGTTCAGCCTGTACAACTTCGAAATTGAAACAAGTGTGCCGCCGGCCGACAGGCCCGGCACCCTTGTGCTGCACGCCGCGGAAGACGGCTCGCCTTCCACGCTCTCGGCCAACCTCGTCGTGCCCGGGCTGGGCGAGGCAATTTTCGTCGACGGCTTCGAGCAGACATCGCGCTGATCTGCCGCGGCGGCTGGCCAGTTTGGCCTGAGTAGCCGTCAAGCGCCGAGCGATCGAAAGCGTGCCGGTCGAAACGATGCGGGTGCGCCGGGCGTTGCGGCGTGGCCAGTCTTCCTGAATCCGGCGCCGGCGTTTTTTGCGTCGAGTCAATCGATTCTCCCCGAGCCTGTATGAAAATTGACGCATGTTTACCGGGCCGCCGCCAAGTAGGTCGCTTGATTAGCGCGATCAGCGGCCCCACCCTGTGGATAAGTCAAGAATTTCTGGCAGGGGAACCGATATGCGAATGGA
>CAYYZR010000310.1:0-2643 GCA_964476005.1 uncultured Halomonas sp. | reverse complement strand
GCCAGTCGGTCTGGTCCAGCGTCTCGCGATCGACGGCGTCGCAGAAATTGATGCCGCAGCTCGAGAGCTGGCCGTCTTCGACAAAGGCTTCAAACTCCTTGACCAGAGAGGCTCGTGCTCCGGAATCACGGCCGAGCAGCCGCGGGCCCGTCACCGGCGTCAGCGGGGCGGCCACCAGCAGCTTGGGGTACCAGCGCATGCCTGCCCGATGCGCGGCCTCGGCCCAGGCGAAGTCGAACACGAATTCACCGTGCGAATGGAACTTGAGCCAGGCCGGGGCGCAAGTGCCGGAGTCAGGATTCGCGAACGGCGCCGGCCGCCACCCGGTGTCGCCGCCGACGCAGCCGGACGCCTCCAGCGTTGCAAGAAAGCGGTGGTCGGTGAATGGGTTGTCGTCGCGATTCAGCGCGTTCCATGCGCCTGCATCGACGGTGCCGACCGACGCGCCGGAATCAGGGCAGGTCGAGGAATCGCTCGGCATCCAGCGCCGCCATGCAGCCGAATCCGGCCGAGGTGATGGCCTGGCGATAGACGTGGTCGGCGACGTCGCCGGCCGCGAATACGCCCGGCACGCTGGTAGCGGTCGCCATACCCTCCAGGCCGCTCCTGATCCGGATGTAGCCGCCTTCCATGTCCAGTTGGCCCTCGAAGATGCCGGTGTTCGGATCATGGCCGATGGCGACAAACATTGCGTCCACCGCGATGTCGCGCTTTTCGCCGGTTTCGGCATGCCGAGCACGTACGCCGGTGACGCCGTCGTCGTCGCCCAGCACCTCGTCGACGACGTGATCCCAGACGATTTCGACCTTGCCCTCAGCCTCGCGCGCAAACAGCCGGTCCTGCAGGATCTTTTCTGCCCGTAACGCGTCGCGTCGGTGAACCAGCGTGACTTTGCTGGCGATGTTGGAAAGGTAAAGCGCTTCCTCGACCGCGGTATTGCCGCCGCCGATCACCGCGACCGGCTTCTCGCGATAGAAGAACCCGTCGCAGGTGGCGCAGGCCGAGACGCCGCGGCCCTTGAAGTTGTCTTCCGAGTCCAGTCCGAGGTAGCGCGCCGAGGCGCCGGTGGCGATCACCAGCGCGTCGCAGGTGTAGACCCCGCTGTCGCCCTCGAGCCGGAACGGGCGCTGACCCAGGTCGGCGGTATGGATGTGGTCGAAAATCATCTGCGTCTTGAAGTGCTCGGCATGATCGAGCATGCGTTTCATCAGATCCGGGCCTTGCAGATCGAGCGCGTCGCCGGGCCAGTTCTCGACGTCGGTGGTCGTCATCAGCTGACCACCCTGCTCGATACCGGTGACCATGGCCGGCGCCAGGTTGGCTCGGGCGCCGTAGATCGCGGCGGTATATCCGGCCGGACCGGAGCCGAGGATCAACAGGCGATGATGGCTGGAATCTGCCATGTATACTTACTCCGCTTTGGGTAGGAATTCAAAGCCTGTCTACATGCGGTTGCGATGAGCGCAATCCAAGTAGCGACGGCCGCGCATATCGTAGCGCGCCGCAGCCATCCGCGTGGGGGTTGCGGATCAGCTTTGGGGTGGAAGCGATAAAAATAATCTGAAATAATGACTTAGCCGTTCCTCGTGAAGGAAATTCAAGTTTGGCCCGAAGCGCCCGCAAATCATCGAATTCGCAGTTCCCAGAAAAGCTCGAGCGACGATTGTTCGAATCGCTGTTTCTGCTCGTGGTGGTCGTTGCCGTATACCTGTTCGTCACGCTGGCCTCGCACGACGTTCGTGACCCGGGGTTTTCCAGCAGCGGCGGTAGTATGGTCAACAATCTGGGCGGGAGTTTCGGCGCCTGGATTTCCGATTTTCTGCTGGTGGTCGTCGGTTACATGGCATGGCTGCTGCCGTTTCTCCTGGCAGCGGCCGGTGCGAAGCTTCTGCGCGAAAGGTCCGAGCCGGTCGGCTGGCCGGAGTGGGGCGTCCGGCTGGGCGGCGCGTTGCTGATCCTGCTGTCGGGATGCATTCTGCTTGAAATGCAGCCGCGCGGACGGCTGGAACATACCGGAGGCATCATCGGCGACCTGCTTTCGGGTCCGATGATCCAGGTGATGGGCTTTACCGGCGCAATTCTGATCAACCTGGCGGTGCTGCTGGCCGGCATCACGCTGTTCACCGGCATTTCGTGGATCAACGTCGTCGATCGGGTCGGGGCCTGGGCGATCGACGGCTGGGCCTGGGCTGGCAACAAGCTCGCCGAGGGGCGCGACTGGATGGCCGGGCGGCGCGCACGGGCCGAGCGCGAGGTCGTCCGAAAGGCCGATACGGTCAAGCGCAAGAAGCGCCCCGAAGTCCGCATCGAGCCGCGCGTGGAGGACACCACGACCGAAAAGGCGAAGAAGAAGCTCAGCCAGCGCTCGCTGTTCAAGAACCTGCCGTCCGGCAGCCTGCCGCCGCTGGACCTGCTCGACGAGCCGCCGGCGCAGCAGCCCGGCTATTCCACCGATACGCTGAAGGCGATGAGCCGTCAGGTCGAGTTGAAACTTTCGGATTTCGGCATCGAGGTGGAAGTGGTCGCGGTGCATCCCGGCCCGGTCATCACGCGGTTCGAGCTCCAGCCCGCCGCCGGCGTCAAGGGCAGCCAGATTTCCAATCTTTCCAAGGACCTGGCGCGGGGCCTGAGCGTGATCTCGGT
>CAYYZR010000309.1:0-2654 GCA_964476005.1 uncultured Halomonas sp. | reverse complement strand
CAAGCATTCAAATTTCCAGCGCGACATCCTGCCGGATCCGAAGTTCGGCAGCGAGTTGCTGACGCGTTTCATCAACATGGTGATGATGGACGGCAAGAAGTCGGTCGCGGAACGGATTGTCTACGGTGCGATCGATGAAATCACTGCGCGCGGTCACGCCGAGCCGATCGAGCTTGTCGAAAAGGCGCTGGATGCGGTTGCCCCGTCGGTCGAGGTGAAATCCCGCCGCGTCGGTGGTGCGACCTACCAGGTGCCGGTTGAAGTCCGTCCGCGCCGCCGTCAGACGCTGGCCATGCGCTGGATCATCGATTTCGCCCGCAAGCGCGGCGAGAAATCCATGCCCAAGCGCCTGGCCGGGGAGTTGCTGGACGCCGCCGAAGAGCGCGGCAACGCGGTCAAGAAGCGGGAAGACGTACATCGCATGGCAGAGGCCAACAAGGCTTTTGCCCACTATCGCTGGTAAGGTCTGGAGTTTATCGTGCCTCGCAAGACATCAATCGAACGCTACCGTAATATCGGGATCATGGCCCACATCGACGCGGGCAAGACCACGACGACGGAGCGCATTCTGTTCTACACCGGCATTTCGCACAAGCTGGGCGAAGTGCATGACGGCAATGCCGTGATGGACTGGATGGAGCAGGAGCAGGAACGCGGCATCACGATCACGTCGGCCGCCACGACCTGCTTCTGGAACGGGATGGACAAGGATTGGCCGGAATACCGGATCAATATCATCGACACCCCCGGACACGTCGACTTCACGATTGAAGTCGAGCGTTCGCTGCGCGTGCTCGACGGTGCGGTCGCGGTGTTCTGCGCGGTCGGCGGCGTGGAGCCGCAGTCCGAGACGGTCTGGCGTCAGGCGACCAAGTACGCGGTGCCGCGCATGGCATTCGTCAACAAGATGGATCGGACCGGCGCCAACTTCGAGCGCGTGGTTGGTCAGATCAAGGATCGCCTGGGTGCGCGCCCGGTGCCGATTCAACTCCCGATCGGTGCCGAGGAAGGCTTCGAAGGCGTCATCGACCTGGTCAAGATGCGTGCGGTTTACTGGGATACCGAGACCATGGGCACCTCCTACGAGGCCCGTGACATCCCGGCCGAGCTGGCCGAAGAAGCGCAGGCCGCGCACGAATTCATGGTCGAGGGGGCCGCCGAGGCTTCCGAGGAGCTGATGGAAAAGTACCTCGAAGGCGGCGAACTGACCGAAGAGGAAATCATCACCGGCTTGCGTACCAGCACCCTGGCCAACGAAATAGTGCCGGTGCTGTGCGGAACAGCGTTCAAGAACAAGGGCGTGCAGGCGTTGCTCGACGCGATCGTTCAGTACATGCCGAATCCGACCGAAGTCAAGGCGATCCGCGGCATCCTCGACAACGAGGAAGAAGGGATTCGCAAGTCCGACGATTCCGAGCCGTTCGCGGCCCTGGCATTCAAGATCGCGACCGATCCCTATGTCGGGTCGCTGACTTTCTTCCGCGTCTATTCCGGCGTTCTGAAGTCTGGCGATACCGTGTTCAACCCGATCAAGAGCAAGAAGGAGCGCATCGGACGCCTGTTGCAGATGCACTCCAACTCGCGTGAAGAGCTCAAGGAAGTCTACGCCGGTGATATCGCCGCAGCGGTCGGGCTGAAGGACGTGACCACGGGTGATACGCTGTGCGATCCGTCGAACGTGATCACGCTGGAGCGGATGGAGTTTCCGGAGCCGGTGATTGCCGTGGCGGTCGAGCCCAAGACCAAGAGTGACCAGGAAAAGATGGGTGTTGCGCTGTCCAAGCTGGCGCAGGAAGATCCCTCCTTCCGGGTACGTACCGACGAGGAATCCGGCCAGACGATCATCGCCGGCATGGGTGAACTGCATCTGGACATCATCGTCGATCGCATGAAGCGCGAATTCAAGGTCGAGGCCAACGTCGGCAAGCCTCAGGTGGCCTATCGCGAAACCATTCGCAAGGCGGTCGAGGCCGAGGGCAAGTTCGTGCGCCAGTCGGGTGGTCGCGGCCAGTACGGTCACGTCAAGCTGAGGATCGAGCCGATGGAGCAGGGTGGCGGCTTTGAATTCGTCAACGAAATCGTCGGCGGTGTTGTACCCAAGGACTATATTCCGGCGGTCGGCAAGGGCATCGCGGAACAGCTGCAGAACGGCGTCCTGGCCGGCTTTCCGCTGGTCGATGTCAAGGCGACCCTGTACGACGGCTCGTACCACGAAGTCGACTCGTCGGAAATGGCGTTCAAGATCGCCGGTTCCATGGCAATGCGTGACGGTGCACTGAAGGCGTCGCCCGCCCTGCTGGAGCCGATGATGAAAGTCGAAGTCGCGACGCCTGAAGAGTACATGGGCGACGTGATGGGCGACCTGAACCGTCGCCGCGGCCTGGTTCAGGGCATGGAAGATGCCCCGGCCGGCAAGATCATCCGCGCCCACGTACCGCTGGCCGAAATGTTCGGTTACGCGACCGACCTGCGCTCGATGAGCCAGGGCCGTGCCAACTATTCGATGGAATTCCTGCACTACGCCGAAGCACCGAACAGCGTTGCAGACGAAGTCATCAAGAAAACCGCATAAGAACGCGAGAGGAAAGATCCAATGTCCAAGGCAAAATTCGAACGCACGAAGCCGCACGTCAACGTGGGCACGATTGGTCACG
>CAYYZR010000308.1:0-2658 GCA_964476005.1 uncultured Halomonas sp. | reverse complement strand
GACCGCGTGTACTTCAACCAGACCGCGCCCCGGCCCGGCATGTCGGTGGCCGACTCCGCACGCGCTGATTTGTTCGACCTGCTCGAGCAGGGCCGCGCCCTGACCGGCTTCGTCGGCCACGGCGCGCCGGCCATGTGGTCGTTCCAGGGCATGGTCACACCCGACGACTTGAGCGACCTGCACAACGAGGGCAACCCGACCATGATCGGGACCATGACCTGCTACACCAGCTATTTCGTCTCCCCGGCCGGCGACAGCGTCGCCCACCGCTGGATGAACGGCTACCGCGAAAACGCCGCCGGCAACCGCATCCCGGGCGTGGCGAACGGCGCAGCCGCCATCCACAGCGCCGCGACCCTGTCCGACTACGCCGGCAACGAAGCCTTCATGCAAGCCGTGCTCGATGCCCAGCTCCGGGGCGCCACTGTCGGCCAGGCCGTCGAAACCGCCCGCCAGGCCGCCCACGCCAATGGCGGCAACGACCGCGTCATCAACTGGACGCTACTCGGTGATCCGACGTTGAGGTTGTCCGAAGCGGAATAAGCATCCCGGAACCCAACCCATAGGAGCCTGCCCTGCTGGCGATTGCCTGGCCCGGGAAAAATCTTCGCGAGCAGGGCTCGCTCCTTCGAAAACCAGCCCCCTCCGCGTTACGGCTAAAACAAACGCGTCGATCTGCGTTATGGCTTCACCAGATCGAAATGCCTTCTTCATCAAGCCGCTGGCGCCAGAGCGCGTGGCCGATGCACTGGTTGACGATCAGCATTTCCTTGTCGCTGCGGGTATCGCCGGCCAGGACTGTTCGAACGAATTTCGGCCGGACCCAGGCTTGCCAGTCGGTCTGTTGCGCGAAAAGCAGCTCTTCGATCCGCGGGACGTGGCGATTGAAACCCGCGGCGAAAAAGGTATTCAGTAGTCCGGTCCGCTTCTTGGTTCTGAGCGGCTCGGGGAGCTTGCCCCGCATCGCCTGGCGCATTACCCACTTTTCGACGCCGCCACGCCAGCTCATTGCAACCGGCATTTCGAGCATCAGGCGAACCAGTTCTTCGTTGTGGAAGGGGTCCCGACGGTCGAGACCGTAGCGGCGACTGAACGCGTTTTCGTGCGCCATTCCCTGTGCCATGGACTGCCCGATCAGATGCTGGGCATACTGCGGAAGACGATGCTGCATGGCTTCAGGCGGCCATGATTCTGCGGCCGGAAGATGAGAAGCACCCTCCTGCGTCAACCAGGCCGGTACCGACTCGCCTTTGCTGAAGCGCCGCGTCCAGGGCATTGTCTGGCCAATCCAGTGTCGAACATGAGGATCGCTGTATAACGACGTGGGGCCCTTGTACCGAATCAACCGTCCCATCGCCGCGGCGAACGCCGACCATTGCTTGCGACGCCAGAGATCCAGCAGCGCTGCGTTCCAGTGGGGATAGATCCGGTCACCTGCGGCGGCATTGATTATCACCTCTGCGCCAGCCTCGCGCGCGCGTCGATAACACTCCAGAATCAGCGGCCGGAATCCATTGAACAGCGGGAAATCGCAATGCACCATTTCGGTACGCAGATCGCCGAACGGCGCCAGGTCGCTGCCGTCAAAAAGATCCAGCGGCTGCTGTAAATGAGCGCATAAAAGCTGGATGAATTCCGATTCATCGGCGCGGTTGTCTTTGGCGAGCGCCCAACTGACGGCGTGCAGTTTCCGGCCAGTTCGGGAGAGCTCGGCGGCAGCGATGCATGCCGACGGACCGGAATCCAGTCCACCGGAAAGCATGATCGCGACATCGTCCGCCGGCGGCACGACGGTTTGAACGCTGCGGGTGAAAGTCGAAGAAAACCGGTCGATCCACTCGCTGACGGAGTGATCGGCGGTAATGCTGCTTAAAGGAAATGGCTCTCTTGTTCGATGCAGCGCCCCGTTGCTGAACTCAAGCCACTCGCCCGGCAATGCCTCCTGAACGTCGGCAAAGGCCGTCAACCCGGCGGGCGCAGGCGATTGCAGCGCAAAAAACGAACTCAGCCAGCGCCTGTCCTCGGCAACGCGCGGCAATTGCGCGGCAATCGCCGACACCGAGGATGCAACGAAAAATTTTCCATCCCAACAGTGCCAATACGCCGTTCGCCCGCCCAGTCGATCGCGCCAGACCCGGATGTCTCCGGAATCCGGCTGGACGATTATCGCGACGAACGAGCCTGTCAGCTTCTCAACCGCCCCATAACCTTCGCGCTGGATCAGATTCGCGATTCTCGCCGCCGGGGTCTGCTCTTTTGGTTCATGAAGTTTCCCGGAGGAATCGGCCAGGTAACCATCGACGATGACGATAGTTTCAAGGCGTGGGTTCGAGGATGTTGTCGATGAGGTCGGGGCGTGACCGGATGACGCCACCGAAGCCGGCGCGGAAACGCAGACCCTGCAGTGACCGAACGCCCGGTACCCGTGCCAGTGCTCTGCAGCATCGTCGGGGAAAAAAGAAGCAGCGCCCGAGGTGGACCCGGGCGCCGAGAAAACGATGAATGACACTTGTTAAAATTCCGCCTGTACCACGGCTCTGACCCTGGCCGTACCAATGCCGAATCAAGCGAAGCTCATCACATATATGGATCTTCTTCAGGTAGGACGATTTGTTCGCCAGGGGGCTGCGGTTGATCTGACCCGAACGGATTCTCTGT
>CAYYZR010000307.1:0-2664 GCA_964476005.1 uncultured Halomonas sp. | reverse complement strand
TCGCGCATTCGGCCGTGCGCACCGACAAGCCGGTCACCGAGGGCCTGGTGGCGCTGTACGAGCCGTTCATCGATACGGTCGTGGTCTGCACGATCACCGCGCTGGTGATCATCATCACCGGCTCGATCGTTCCCAGCGGCGATGTCGAAGGCGTGGCGCTCACTTCGCGCGCCTTCGCGTCGGTCTTCGACTGGTTTCCCCTGGTGCTGCTGGTGGCGGTGCTGCTGTTTGCCTTCTCGACCGTGATTTCATGGTCGTATTACGGCCTAAAGGCCTTCACTTACCTGCTGGGAGAGGGACGTGACCGGGAACTGGCGTTCAAGGGCAGCGTGCTGGTAGCGACGGTGCTGGGGTCGTCGATCAACCTGTTTTCGGTCATGAACTTTGCCGACGCGATGGTTCTGGCGATGTCGTTGCCCAACCTGGTCGGGGTTTATCTGCTCGCACCGGTCGTCAAGCGCGAGTTCGTTGCTTACTGGCGCGATTACAAGGCGGGCCGGCTGCAGACCTACCGGTGATTCGGGGCACAGGCCCGGTGCGCGGCACGCGTAGAATATCGGCATGGAAAAGGCCAAGTATCCGGATACGGAAATCCTGAGCGGCTATCAGTTCGCCCGGCTCAAGAACCTGGCGCTGTGGCGCGAGCGCATCGAAGCGTTCGCGACCGGGCACGATTTGAAGGGCACCGTGCTGCTGGCCGGCGAGGGGATCAATTTCAGCCTCAGCGGCGCGCCCGCCGCGCTCGAAGATTGGTTGGAGTGGATCGGTCGGCACCTGAACTGCGACTCGCCGGTGGTCAATCGACAGGCTGTCGAGGCGCCGCCGTTTCTTCGGCTGAAGGTCCGCATCCGCGACGAGATCGTCACGTTCGATCCGGCCGTCGTGCCTACGCCGGAAAGCACCGGCGATGCACTTTCGCCGGCGCAGTGGAACGCGTTGCTGCAAGAAGACGAACTGCAGCTGATCGACACCCGAAACGATTACGAATACCGGATCGGCAGCTTCGACGGCGCCGTGAACCCCAATACCGGTTCATTCACCGAATTCAAGGATTACTGCCGCGAGGCGCTGGACCCGGAACAGCCGGTGGCGATGTTCTGCACCGGCGGCGTCAGGTGCGAAAAGGCCAGTGCCTGGCTCAAGGCCAGCGGGTTTTCGCGCGTCTACCAGTTGCACGGCGGGATTCTCGGCTACCTGTCGGCCACGCCGCCGGAGGCTTCGCGCTGGCGCGGCGAGTGCTTCGTGTTCGACGACCGGGTCAGCGTGGATGCATCGCTGCGTGCCACCGGCCGGGTCGTCTGCCGTGGTTGTCGGCACCCTGCCGAGGGGCTGGACGCGGCCGGCGTACCGCCGATCTCGGCCGACGGTGAGTGCCGGCTCTGCGGCCAGGTATTCGACGAGACCCGCCTGGGCAGTCTGCGCGAGCGGTCCAGGCAGGTTGCGCTGGCCAATGCGCGCGGCCACGCCCACCTCGGCCCCGAGGCGCAATCCTGATGGCTGATGCGTCGAGCGTTCCGACCTGGCTTCCAGGGCAGCTGCACACGACCTGGGAATTTCTCGCCGCCTATCCGCTCGCGCTTTCCGCCAGCGTGGCGGTCGTCGGCATCTGCCTGGCCGTGCTGGTGCGCTGGATCCTGCTGTACGCCGTCATGAACGGGGTGCGAAGGCTGCCGGGCGAACTGGCCGACAAGCTGCTGCGAATCGTGGCCAACGTCGGCGCACTGGTGATCGCCTACGCCGCGCTGGTCGTGGCGGTGCAGGTGCTGAAGGTCGGCGATACGGCCGAAAGCATCATCACGCGCGTGCTGCTGTCGATACTGATCCTGCAGCTGATGCGCAACGGCATGCGCGCCGGCCATGTCGGGCTGGAAGTGCTCAGCGTGATTCGCGATCGCTTCCCGATCGTCGAGGAGCGCACCATGCCGCTGTTCGACCTGCTGGTCAACGTGCTGGTCATCGCAATCGCCGCCTACGCGCTGCTGATGGTCTGGAACATCGATCCGACCGCCTGGCTGGCTTCGGCCGGCGTGATCGGCATCGCGGTGGGTTTTGCCGCGCGTGAAACGCTGGCCAATCTGTTTTCGGGTTTCTTCATCATCGCCGACCAGCCCTACAAGGTCGGCGACTATGTCGTGTTCGACACCGGCGAGCGCGGCGAAGTGACCAAGGTGGGCATGCGTTCGACGCGCATCATGACGCGCGACGACGTGGAAGTCATCATGCCCAACTCGGCCATGGCGAACAACAAGATCGTCAACGAATCGGGCGGCCGCTGGGAGCGCTTTCGCATTCGCCTCAAGATCGGCGTGGCCTACGGGTCGGATGTGGACGAGGTCTGCGAACTGCTTGAGAAGGTTGCCTCCGAGCACGAAACCGTGTGCAAGGACCCGACGCCGCGCGTACGCATGCGCGGTTTCGGCGACTCTTCGCTGGATTTCGAGCTGCTGTGCTGGGTCGACGAACCGTCGCAGCGCGGGCTGGTCACCCACGAGCTGTACATGAAGGTCTACAAGGAACTCGGCCGCGCCGGCATCGCAATCCCGTTCCCGCAGCGCGATGTCTGGGTGCGGGACTCGGGGATGGACGGCAAAACGGAGTAACAGGGCCGGTTCCATCTTCGGCGGCTGTAGAACAACGGTTTCGGGGTTTCGGGGTTTCGGGGTT
>CAYYZR010000306.1:0-2684 GCA_964476005.1 uncultured Halomonas sp. | reverse complement strand
CGAACAGCGACTCCAGCGCGGCATCCAGCGCAAGCAACTCGTCGCTGCGCTGGAAAGATACAAGTTCGAGCGCCTCCGCCGAAGCGCGCTTGAGATGTCCGCCGTGGCGCACCGCCTGCGAACGCCGGGCGTTGTCGATCACGACGCTGCGCATGGTCCGGGCGGCCGTTCGGTAGAAGTGCAGGGGATTCTCGGGCTCGGCCCCGGGAGAACGGTTCAGGCGCTCGAACGCCTCGTGGACGATGCTCGTCGTACCCGGCGAAACGGGATCACGATATCGGCGCCTTTGGGCGTGCGCCAACTTGCGCAACTCGTCGTACAGGCGCGGGAACCAGTCGGCGGTCCAGTCGATGTCCGGCCGACCATCCTGCTCCTTTTCGGACGGATCTGATCCGGTCTTTGCCGACTTTTCGTATTGGTTCATTGAAAGGGGTGCATCAGCCGCTGAAATTCGGTCCGTGCCCGGAAACAGTGTGCCAAAGTTTCGAGACGGTGTCACCTGGAGGCCCTGGGCCGGCGAAGAGGCGCCCGCCATCGTCTGCGCGCAGGCACCAGACCATTGACAGGAGACGGGACAATGAACTTCGGACTGCCACATGCCATATCGATCAGCCGGGGCCTCGGAGCTTGGGTCGGAAGGTTCCAGACGATCGCAATCTTAGTCGCCCTTGCGACAAGCACACCCTTGTTCGCGCTCACATTCAGCGTCGACAATACAGGGGACTTCCCGGATAACAACCCGGGCGACGGCATTTGCGCCAATACCGGCGGCTTTTGCACGCTGCGCGCGGCGGTCATGGAGGGCAACGCGCTGAGCGGCCCGCACGTGATCAACCTTCCGGCCGGCACTTACAGCCTGTCGATCCCAAGTGGCAACAGCGATCTCGACGCATCCGTGGGCGATCTCGATCTGACGTCTGACACCTGGACCTTCAACGGTGCCGGCATGGGGCAGACCATTATCGATGCCTCGGCCATGAATCATCGAGCCTTCGAAATTCCGGTCGACCTGTTTTTTTCCGGGAGCGTCGCATTCAACGATCTCACCATCCAGGGCGGCAATACCAGTGGTTTGGGTGGATCATTCAACAGCGGTGCCGCCGTGCGCGTGAGTTCCCGGTTTGCCTCAATGGTCTCGTTCTCCCGGGTCGCGATCACTGGGAACACCGGTAATTCGGCTATTTCGACGCTTGCAGATACCACCGTCGACGCCTCGGTGATCAGCAACAACTCCGGAACCGGCTTGTTCCAGACCAACGACGGCGCACAACCGACGAGCAACGTCAGGACCCTGGATATCACCGATTCCACGATCTCCGGCAACGGCGGCACCGGCATCGCAATCGGTAACAACGACGCCGGCAGCCTGATCAACTCGACGGTCAGCGGCAACGGGATTCACGGATTGAGCGCGCAGTTCACCAACAACAAGGATTTCACGATCACGAACTCCACCGTTGCGACAAACGGACAGGACGGAGTCGCGGGGATCGGATTCACGATCTTCGATCCGGTGTTCGGCAATATTCCGGTGCGGCCGGATCTCCTGGTCCGCAACAGCATCGTGGCGGACAACGCCCGATCCGATTTCACCACCCCCGCCTTGGACAGCCAGGCGGAAGTGCCGCAATCCGGCGGATTCAACGTGATCGGCGATAACTCCGGTGGCGCCAATTTCACGCAGACCGGAGACGTCTCAGCGACCGATCCGATGCTGGCCGCGCTCGCCCTCAATCCTCCCGGAAACACGCAAACGCACGCGCTGCTGGGTGGCTCACCTGCAATCGATCGCGCCAGCGCCGCGTCTGCGCCCGCGACAGACCAACGGGGCGTCACTCGCCCGCAGGGCGCAGCCGCGGACAGTGGTTCTTTTGAGTTCAAGCCGACGATTTCGGACCTGAGCGTCGCCAAAACCGCAGACGTGGCCAGCGCTGGAATCGGTGATCCAGTGATATTCACCATCACGGTGTCGAATACAGGACCAGATACCGTGGCCGGTGCGGCGATCAGCGATATCCCCGGTGCCGATTTCTCGAATGTGACCTGGACCTGCACGGCATCCGTGGGCTCCAATTGTTCGAACGGTGGGACAGGCCCAATCGACGACGCGGCGAACATTCCTGTAGGCGGTCAGGTGACCTATACGCTGAACACGACGATCGCCTCGTCGGTGTCCACGAGCACCGTCACCAATTCGGCCAGCGCCGCCGTGCCCGCAGGCGCATCCGACCCGAGCCCGGCCAATAATCAAGACAGCGCTTCGATCACCATCACCAATCAGCCGCCAATGGCCAACGGCGATACGTTCGAGATCGACGAGGATACGGCGAAGAGCCTCAACGTTGCAGGCAACGACACCGATGCCGACGGCAACCTGGATCCCTCATCGGCGAATACCGTGTGCGGTACTTGCAGTACGCCGGCAAACGGCGCCCTGGCAAATAACGGCGACGGCACCTTCGGCTACAACCCGAATGCGGATTTCTTCGGCTCGGATTCATTCGTGTATCAAATCTGCGATACCGTCGGCGCTTGCGACACCGCCACCGTCAATATCGACGTCGCCGCGGTCAACGATCAACCGTCCTTCAATGCAGGTGCGAACCCGGTCTTTCCCGCGGGCACTTCGGGATCGCAGTCGATCTCGAATTGGCCGCAAAACGTCGACCTCGGCCCGAACGAGA
>CAYYZR010000305.1:0-2684 GCA_964476005.1 uncultured Halomonas sp. | reverse complement strand
AGGGCAAGCGCGAAAGCGCCCAGAAGATCCTGCTCCATCGCGCGCGCATGAATGGATTGGCCGCGCAGGGTGAATGGGATGCGGATATGGAAGGTTGAGCCTCGGCTCGACCTTTCGTTTCAGGATTTAAGGGTTAAGGTTTAAGGTTTAAGTTTGAAGGTTTAAGGGTTAAGTTTGGAGGTTCAGGGTTCAAGGTTTTATACCTGACACCTAACACTTAAATTCTAAACCCTAAACCCTAAACCCTAAACCCTAAACCCATCCAATCCGCCCAGGGCACAATTCGCCGCCGACCAATCGACCCCGACCGAGGCCCCCATGTCCGACAAATTCGACGAGCAGGCGCTGGAGTATCACCGTTGCCCGGCGCCGGGCAAGATCAAGATCACGCCGACCAAGGCGCTGACCACGGCCAAGGACCTGGCGCTGGCCTATTCCCCGGGCGTCGCCGCCCCCAGCAATGAGATCGCTGAAGATCCGCTCAAGGCGCGTGAGTACACGGCGCGCGGTAACCTGGTGGCCGTGATTTCCAACGGCACGGCGGTGCTCGGGCTGGGCAATATCGGCCCGCTGGCGGCCAAGCCGGTGATGGAAGGCAAGGCCGTGCTGTTCAAGAAGTTTGCCGATATCGACGTATTCGATATCGAGATCGACGAATCCGATCCCGAGCGGCTGATCGAGATCATCGCCAGCCTGGAACCCACCTTCGGCGGCATCAA
This sequence comes from uncultured Halomonas sp., assembly GCA_964476005.1. Taxonomy (GTDB): domain Bacteria; phylum Pseudomonadota; class Gammaproteobacteria; order Xanthomonadales; family Wenzhouxiangellaceae. The sequence continues at coordinate 1,965 of CAYYZR010000305.1, read as the reverse complement.
CCTGGAAGACATCAAGGCGCCCGAGTGCTTCCAGGTGGAAGAGGCGCTTAAAGAACGCATGGGCATCCCGGTGTTCCATGACGACCAGCACGGCACCGCGATCATCACCGCTGCGGCCGTGACCAACGCGCTGATGCTGGTGAAAAAAAAGCTCGAGAAAGTCCGATTGGTCGCCTCGGGCGCGGGTGCCGCGGGCATGGCCTGCCTGGACCTGTTGGTCAAGATGGGACTGAAGCGGGAGAACATAGTGGTGTGCGACCGCGAGGGTGTGGTCTACACGGGTCGCGAGGCCGAAATGGACCCGCGCAAGGCGTCCTACGCGGTCGAGACCGATGCGCGCACGCTCAACGACGTGATCGACCGGGCCGATATATTTCTCGGCGTCTCGGCGCCCGGCGTGCTCAAGCCCGAAATGGTCAAGCGCATGGCGAAAAAGCCCATCATCCTGGCGCTGGCCAACCCGGTTCCGGAGATCATGCCGGACGTCGCGCGCGAGGCCCGTCCCGATGCACTGATCGCCACCGGGCGCTCGGATTTTCCCAACCAGGTCAACAACGTCTTGTGCTTCCCGTATATTTTCCGGGGCGCGCTGGACGTCGGCGCCACGGCGATCAACGACGAGATGAAGATGGCCTGCGTGCATGCCATTGCAGAGCTGGCGCGCATGGAAGCCTCCGACGTCGCCGCCCAGGCCTACGAAGGCCAGGAAACCAAGTTCGGGCCGGACTACCTCATCCCGCAGCCTTTCGACCCAAGGCTGCTGATGCAGCTGGCGCCCGCCGTGGCGCAGGCCGCGATGGATTCCGGCGTGGCGACACGTCCGATCGAGGACATGGACGCCTACCGCGAGCGCCTCAATCAGTACGTGTTCCGCACCGGGCTCCTGATGAAGCCGGTATTCGATGCCGCGCGCAGGGATCCCAGGCGCGTGGTGTTCGCTGAGGGCGAAGAGGAAACCGTGCTGCGCGCCGTGCAGACCATCGTCGATGACGGTCTGGCAAAACCCATCCTGATCGGGCGGCCGTCAGTGGTCGATATGCGCATCGAGCGCGCCGGCCTGCGGATCCGGGCAGGCGAACATTTCGAGCTGGTCAATCCCGAATCCGATCCGCGGTTCAAGGATTACTGGACCACGTTCCACAAGATTACCGAGCGCCGCGGCGTCACTCCGGATTCGGCCAAGGCCATCGTGCGAACGCGCAACACGGTGATCGCCGCGATCATGGTTTATCGCGAAGAGGCCGACGCGCTGATCTGCGGCGTGGTCGGCCAGTACCACAAGAAACTCAAGTACGTCACCGAAGTGCTGGGCATGCGCGAGAACTGCAAGACCATGGGCGCGCTGTCGGCGATGACCAACGAGTCGGGCACTTATTTCGTCTGCGACACCCACGTCAACCCGGATCCGACCGCCGAACAGCTGGCCGAACTGACGCTGATGGCAGCCGAAAAGGTCCGCATGTTCGGCATCACGCCCAAGGTCGCGCTGCTGTCGCATTCATCGTTCGGCAGCCACGTCAACGCGATGGCGTCCAAGATGCGCAAGGTGCTTCGGCTGGTGCGAGAAATGGCGCCGGAACTGGAAGTTGAAGGCGAGATGCGTGCAGATGCCGCCCTGATGCCGAACATTCGCCAGCGAATCTTCCCCAACTCGATGCTGTCCGGTCAGGCCAACCTGTTCATCATGCCGGACCAGGACGCCGCCCATATCGCGTTCAACATGACCCGCGTGATCGGCAAGGGCGTCAACGTCGGGCCGATCCTGATGGGCGCCAGCCGCCCGGCCCACGTGCTCACGCCGTCGGCCACGGTTCGGCGCGTGGTCAACATGACCGCCATCGCCGTCTACGATGCCCAGCAGCACGAAAAAGCGGCGGAATGACGGTTTCGGGTTTCCGGAAAATCAGAATGCCGGGAGCCGGGAGCCGGAAGTCGATAGTTGGTAGTCGCAAAAGACGGTTTCCG
>CAYYZR010000304.1:1300-2693 GCA_964476005.1 uncultured Halomonas sp. | reverse complement strand
ATCAGCTTCGAAAATCTCATTCGATATTCTCCAATTCGGGGATTTCACTGTAGGCGGAAGGCTCGAACCTCGGCGTGCAGACGGCCAGGAAAACAAGATCCTCGTCGCCGGTATTCGTAATGCGCTGCGGCAGGCCGGGCGCGATGATCACCACGTCGCCGGGCTGAACGTCGCGAGCCAGGCCGTCGACCTCGGCGCGACCGCGGCCCTCGAGGATCACGTAGCGTTCGGTGATCGCGTTCAGGCGATGCCAGCGCGTGGTCCGGCCGGGCTCGACCCGGGCCCGGGCCACCGAGAGGTCCGGATCCGCTTCGCTGTTGGACCACTCGGTGATGAAGCAGCCTTCGCGGAACCAGTATTCGTGGCGCTCGTGTCCGGGGATGATCTGCATGGGGTCGATTGTAAGGGTCTGAGCTGCCTCGGAGCAGCGCTCCGGCGGGCCATGACTTCTGGCTCATGCCGTCTTCATCGGCGCTGGGCTACCGTTCATGGCTTCCTGTCCACTGGAGTTCGCCTTGCGCTACGCATTCATCCTCCTGTGCGCGCTGCTGATCGGGCCGCTGAACGCGGCCGAGCTTCGGCAGCCGCTGCCCGGCGTCTACGCCATCGTCGATGTCCGAGTCGTCACCGCTCCCGGCGAAGTGCTGGATTCGGCCACGATTGTCGTTCGCGACGGCGTGATCGAAGCCGTCGGCACCGACATCCAGCCGCCGCCCGACGCGGCCCTGGTGACCTTCGAGCGCGATGACGAGCAGCCTCCGATCACCGTTTATCCAGGCCTGATCGATCCTTATCTTGTGCTTGCGCCGGCGGGCGAGTCCGACGGCGGCGACGACGAAGAGACCGAGCGCGTGCCCGGCCGCCACCCGCTGATCCGGCCCGATTTCGAGCTGGATGCGGCCGCCTGGCCGGCCGACAAGATCGAAGCCCACCGCCGCGCCGGCTTCACCACGGCCCTGATGGCCCCGGCCGCGGGCCTGCTTCGCGGCAACTCCGTGCTGGCCAACCTGGGTGACGGCGGGATGAGCGACAATCTGCTGCGGCGCGATGTGGCCCAGCACGCCCATCTCCAGGAACGTTCGCCCGACGGCAACTATCCGCAGTCGCTGATGGGTTCGGTGGCGCTGTTCCGCCAGACCCTGCTGGACGCCGCCTGGCAGCGGCGTGCGCGCGCGGCCTGGCAGGCCAACCCGGCCCAGGCCCGCCCGCAGTGGCTGCACGGGGTGGACGCCCTGGCCCCGGTGCTGGCCGGCGACCAGCCGCTGGTATTCGAATCCAAGGACGTCCTGGACAGTCTCAGGATTCTCGATCTGGTCGACGCCGAAACAGACCTGGTGCTGGTCGGCCACGGCGAGGAGTACAAGCGCCTGGCCGACTTCGACCGCAAGGTGCC
>CAYYZR010000304.1:0-1200 GCA_964476005.1 uncultured Halomonas sp. | reverse complement strand
GGATTCCCGGTGCTGTTCACCGCGCAGGGCCAGTCAAGCCCGGCCGATCTGTTCGCGAATATCGCCAAGGCAGTCGAACACGGACTGGATGCCGATGCGGCGCTGGCCGCGCTGACCACCGGTCCGGCCGAATGGCTGGGCATAGCCGACCGCGCCGGGCGCGTCGCGCCGGGTTACATGGCCAACCTGGTGGTCGTGGAAGGCGATCTGTTCGCCGAACAGCCGACCATCAGCGAAGTCTGGGTCGACGGTCATCGCTTCGAGTTGGCGAAACTGACGCCGCCGGAAGTCGATCCCGCCGGCACCTGGAATCTGACCCTGGGGCTGGAGGGCATGGGCGACCTCGAGGCGACGCTGACGCTGTCCGGCGAGCCGTCGAACATGCAGGGCACGCTGGTCGTGATGGGCAACGAATCGCCGCTGTCCGAGGCGCGCGTTTCGGGCAAGCAGCTGCAGGTCAAGATCGACGCGGCCCGCTTCGGCGGCGCCGGCACGGTCTCGATCAATATGGATATCGAAGGCGAGCGCGGCCGCGGCAACGGCAGCGGCCCGTTCGGCGAATTCACGGTCAGAGGCACGAAGTCCAGCGGCCCCGGCGACGAGGAGATCCGCTCATGAACCGTTTCACGAATCGAACAATCATCATCCTGGCCAGCCTGGTGACCTCAGTTGCGCTGGCCGACTACACGCCGGGTGTCGAGGCCTGGAACATCGAATCCGCGCCGCCGCAGCAGACCGTGGTGGTGCGAAACGCCACCGTCTGGACCGCCGGCGAGCAAGGCATTCTCGAGCAGGCCGACGTGCTGGTGCGCGACGGCGAAATCCGCGCGGTGGGCGTCGAGCTGGACGCACCCGGCAACGCGCTGGAAATCGATGGCACCGGCATGCACGTCACGCCCGGTATCATCGACGCGCACTCGCATGCGGCGATCATCGGGGGCGTCAACGAGGCCACCGACATCTCCACCGCGCAGGTGCGCATCGAAGATGTCATCGATTCGGAGTCCATCAACATCTACCGCCAATTGGCCGGCGGCGTGACGGCGATCAACCTGCTGCACGGCTCGGCCAACGCCATCGGCGGCCAGATGGCCGTGATCAAGATGCGCTGGGGCGCTTCGCCCGATGAACTGATCTTCGAGGCGGCCGCGCCCGGCATCAAGTTCGCGCTGGGCGAGAACCCCAAGCAGAGCAACTGGA
>CAYYZR010000303.1:0-2697 GCA_964476005.1 uncultured Halomonas sp. | reverse complement strand
GAACCCGCCGGGACCGCGATCCACGGCGATACCGTCGAGGTCGGAATACGTCATTGCGGCCTCCGCAAGCAGTTCGGAAATCCACGGCAGCAGCACGGCGGCGTGAACGCGGGCGCCGGTTTCCTGCCGCTGAAGCCGCCGGTCACCGTCGACGAGCGCGACCGAACAGGCCTCGGTCGCGGTTTCGATCGCGAGCATACTCATGCCACGTCCCGGATGAAAGCCGCGGCCTCATCCACGCCGGCGCAACGCGGCATCGGCGGCAGGCTGTTGACGAAGATACGACCGTAGCCCTTGGAGATCAGGCGCGGATCGCCGAGCACCAGCACACCTCGGTCGCCGGCGTGCCGGATCAGCCGGCCGGCACCCTGCTTGAGCGCCAGCACCGCAGCCGGTATCTGCAGATCAGAGAACGGGTTGCCGCCGCGCTCGCGGGTGGCGCGAATCGTTGCCGACAGCACCGGGTCGTCGGGCGACGAGAACGGCAGCTTGTCGATCACGACCACCGACAGCGCCTCGCCGCGCACGTCCACGCCCTCCCAGAAGCTGGCCGCGCCCAGCAGCAGGCTGCCCGGCCGGGCGCGAAATTCCTCGAGCAGCACGTCGCGCGGCGCGTCCTCCTGAATCAAGAGGCGGAAGTCGGTATTGGCGCGCAGCCAGCCGGCGGCCCGGTTCAAGGCCCGGTGCGACGTAAACAGCAGGAAGGCCTGGCCGCGACTGGCCTGGAGCAGCGGGCGCACCGCCGCCAGCAGTTTCTCGGTATGCAACGGATCGTTCGGCTCCGGCAGTCCGGCCGGCAGCCACATGCGCGTCTGCTTGACGTAGTCGAACGGGCTGGGAATCAGTTCGGTCGCCGGCGACTTCAGGCCAAGCCGCTTCGTGAAATGATCGAAGTTGCCGTTTACCGCAAGCGTGGCCGAAGTCATGATCCAGGTCGACGGCAACTCCGCACGCAGCTTCGAGAACGGCTCGGCGATATCCAGCGGGGTCAGCGTCAGCGACAGCCGTCCGCGCCGGCAGGTGAACCAGCGCACGCCCTGCTCGCTTTCACCGGCCAGCAGTGTGGCCAGCGTCTCGGCCAACGCTACGGCACGATCGTGGCAGGCGGCCATCTCGCGCGTCTGCGACTGCAGCGCGTCGGTCGCCTCGGCCAGCCCGTCCAGCGCGTCGGACAGTGCCTGGAGCTCGGAGGTAACCGGCGCCAGCCGACGCCAGTCGCCGCGCTCGGGCAGGTTGTGGGCCCGGCTGCCGAGCTGGGCCAGACGGTCCTTGAGCTTGTCCACCGGTTCGCGCAGCAGTTGCAGGCTGCCGCTGGCATCGGCCGTCGCGGCCAGCGTGTCGCGGGCCAGCTCGGCCACCTGCCATGCGCTGACGCTGCGCGAGAAAAAGCGGGTCGCCACGTCCGGAATCTGGTGGGCCTCGTCGACAATGATTGCGTCGGCACCGGGCAGCACCTCGCCGAAGCCGGTCTGCTTGAGCGCCAGGTCGGCGAACAGAAGGTGATGATTGACCACCACCACATCTGCATCCTGGGCGCGCCGGCGCGCCTTGAGCACCGGGCAGTCATTGATACGCGGGCAGTCCGAGCCCAGGCAGTTGTCAACGGTCGAGGTCACCAGCGGCCACACCCGGGCGCGCTCGGGAATCTCGGCGAGTTCGCGGATTTCACCGGTCGTCGTGTGACGCGCCCAGCGCCTGACCGCCTCCAGATGCCGCCCGGTTTCGTCGTCCAGCGGTCCCGGACCGTCCTCGGCCTTGTCCATGCGCTGCGGACACAGATAGTTGGCGCGCCCCTTGAGCAACGCCACCGATTTCTCGACGCCGACGGCCTTGAGCGCCAGCGGCAGGTCGCGCTGGAAGAGTTGATCCTGCAGGTTGAGCGTGCCGGTGGAAATGATGACCTTGTCGGTGCCGGTCAGCGCCGGCAGCAGGTAGGCCAGCGTCTTGCCGGTACCGGTCGCGGCTTCGGCGACCAGGTCGGTGCCGCTTTGCAGGCATGCGGCGATCCGGTCGGCAAGCTTGAGCTGGCCGGGCCGTGGCTGGAAATCGTCCAGCAGATCGGCCAGCCGACTGTCGGATTCGAATTGGCTCGCCAGGGTTTCCAAGGAGTGTTCCGTCAACCCGGGTTCAGAATCGCTCGGGCGGCGCAACGCGGCAGTCGGCCAGCCGGTCGCGCGCCTTGCGCGCCTCTTCCCAGGCTGCGGCGCGCTCGTGGACCACGATCAGCGTGCGCAGGCTGCGCTGGCAGATCTCACCGACCTGCGGCCCGAGTTCGAACGATCTTTGCGCGTAGTTGGCGGCCTGGTCCAGCCGGCCCCGCGCCAACTGCAACTCGGCCATCTGCTGCAGAATCGCCGGATCGCGCCCGTCGATCCGCAGCGCCCGCTCGAGCAGCATCTCGGCGCGCTCCAGTTCGCCGGCCTTCTCGACCTGCGCAGCCTCCCGGCCCAGTGCGGTCACGGCCGGGTTGCGAACGCCGAACACCTGCAGTTCTTCCCCGGAACCCGCCGACGGCGCGCGCACTCGTTCTTCGACGACGCGGTCCTCGCCCGGCGCCGGCATCGGCGGGCGCGGCGCGGCGCAGGCGGCAAGCATCAGCACCACAGCCACAGGCACGGCTTTCGACAGGGTTCGGTTGATTTCACGCATCCGGCAATGGTACTGGTAAAGGGGACTTGCGGTGGCACCGCATGCCGC
>CAYYZR010000302.1:0-2700 GCA_964476005.1 uncultured Halomonas sp. | reverse complement strand
CGTCCTTGAGGGTCTTCTGCCGCGAGGCCTCCTGCTTTTCCTCGACGGCCAGGCGAGCCTGCTTCTGCTCCAGCCATGACGAATAATTGCCCTGGAACGGGATGCCGTGACCGCGGTCCATTTCCAGAATCCAGCCGGCGACGTTGTCGAGGAAGTAGCGGTCATGGGTCACCGCCATCACGGTGCCGGGGAAATCGTGCAGGAAACGCTCCAGCCATGCCACCGATTCGGCATCCAGGTGGTTGGTGGGCTCGTCGAGCAGCAGCATGTCGGGCTTGGAAAGCAAAAGCCGACACAGAGCCACGCGCCGTCGCTCGCCGCCTGAAAGCACCTTGATCTCGCTGTCCCAGGCCGGCAGACGCAGCGCGTCGGCGGCCACTTCCAGCATCCGGTCCAGTTCCCAGCCGCCGGCCGACTCGATCTTGTCCTGAAGCTCGGCCTGCTCGGCCAGCAGGTCGTTCATTTCGTCATCGTTCATCGGCTCGGCGAACTTCTCCGAGATTTCGTCGAAGCGCTTGAGCATGTCGCGCATCTCACCCACGCCTTCCATCACCGCTTCGCGGACAGTCTCGTTCTCGGGAAGCTGCGGCTCCTGGGACAGGTAGCCGATGCGGATGCCGGGCTGCGGACGCGCCTCGCCGTCGTATTCGGTGTCCTCGCCGGCCATGATGCGCAGCACCGTCGACTTGCCGGCGCCGTTCAGGCCCAGCACGCCGATCTTGGCACCCGGGAAAAACGAAAGCGAAACATCCTTGATCAGCGTGCGGTTCGGCGGAACCACCTTGCTGACGCGGTTCATGGTGTAGACGTACTGGCTCATTACGGAAAAATTCCTTGCAAGGCGACAATGCTGCGGATGAGCCCCAACGTGGGGGCAGCGCGACGCATTATCCATATTTCCCGGCTAAAACTTCAGCCGGCGTTGGCGCTGCAATCAGGTTGATCAGGAGGACCGGCCACCGGAAACTGGCGACGGCTCGAGCATTCCGGCAGGACGCCGCAGCCCCCTAGGAAGGCCTAGGGGCAGATCTCGTTGGTGTCCGCTGCCGGCAAGACAGGCTGGTTCTGGGCGCTGCGGCGCCATGACCGGCCATTTTCAAGCGGGAATTACTCTTCGATATGCTCGGCGTAGGCGTCGGCGTCCATCAGCTGGTCGAGTTCGCCTTCGTCCGAAGGTTTTACAGTGAACAACCAGCCGTCACCGTAAGGATCGTTGTTGACTGTTTCCGGCGAGTCATTGAGCGCTTCATTGACGCTCACCACTTCGCCGGTCAACGGCGCGTAGATATCCGAAGCGGCCTTGACCGATTCAACCACGGCACAGGCTTCGCCGCGCGTGATCTCTTCGCCTTTTTCAGGTAACTCGACGAAGACAAGGTCCCCGAGCTGCTCCTGGGCATGATCGCTCACACCGACGCGCACCACGCCGTCTTCGAGCAGTTCAGCCCACTCGTGGGTTTCGGCAAAACGCAATTCAGACGGAATATCGCTCATGTGTTGTTCCTCGGGCTCGGGTTCCGGTGGTCGACGATGACAATCGAATTCTAGCGGCTGCAGGTAGTCGCTGTCACGACGGCAGAAGGCCTTCACGCGGCTTGCCGTTACGCACGAACGGGAGCTTGACGACCTGGGCCGGCAGCTCGCGCCCGCGCAACTCGACGATCACCTCGTCACCCGCAGCCTGCGGAATCCTGGCCATGGCGACCGGACGCTCCAGCGTGGGGCTGAAACCGCCGCTGGTGACCACGCCATCGCCGGCATCGGTCACCACGCGCACGCCCTGGCGCGGGATGCCGCCGGTGCCCAGCACCAGGCCGACCAGCTGGCGGGTCACGCCTTCGGACTTCTGCTGTTCCAGCGCCTCGCGACCGACGAAGTCGCGATCGGAAGGTTGGAACGCCACGGTCCAGGCCAGATTGGATTCCAGCGGCGTGGTGTCTCTATCCATGTCCTGGCCGTAGAGATTCAATCCAGCTTCCAGCCGCAGTGAATCGCGCGCGCCCAGGCCGCACGGCACCACGCCGCGCTCGACCAGCTTGCGCCACAATTCCGGAGCGATCCCGTTGGGCAGGATGATCTCGCAGCCGTCCTCGCCGGTGTAGCCGGTGCGTGCGACGAAACAGTCTCCTTGAACCAGCGAACGGAACGGCTTGAGGCTGGCCACATCCGGCGCGCCCAGCAATTCGACCACGTGGTCGATCGCTTCGGGTCCCTGGACAGCGATCATCGCCAGGTCGTCGCGCTCGGTCACCTTCGCGTCGAAATCGGCCAGCTGGCGTTCCATCCATGCAAGGTCGCCCGCGCGGGTTGCCGCGTTGACCACCATGCGGTAGAAGTCGTCTTCGAGCCGGTAGGTGATCAGATCGTCGATGATGCCGCCGCGCTCGTCCAGCATGCAGCCGTAAATCGCCTGGCCGGGCTCGCGGATCTTGTCGACGTCGTTGGCCAGCAGGCGGCGCAGGGCATCGCGCGCACCGGCGCCCTCGATGTCGACCACGGTCATGTGCGAAACGTCGAACATGCCTGCGTGTCTGCGTACCGCGTGGTGCTCCTCGACCAGCGATCCGTAACGTATCGGCAACTGCCAGCCGGCGAATTCCACCATCCGGGCGCCGGCCTCCATGTGTTCGTCGTACAACGGCGTCTTCTGCGACATGCTGCTGTCCTGATTGCGTCGAGCGCATAGTTTAACGGGGCGGC
>CAYYZR010000301.1:0-2752 GCA_964476005.1 uncultured Halomonas sp. | reverse complement strand
TGAGAAGAAGCCGGACACCCATGTCCCAACTCCCATGTCCCGACTCGCCGAGAGCCCCCGATTGAACCAAACGCACTAAACTATCCAGCTGTCGAATTCACCCCTTCCGAATCCACGAAAGCAGGAGCCTTCCATGACTGAATCAGAAAACCCCAGGGTCGCACTCGAAGTCAGCATCGGCGACGATCCCGCCGGCACCATCGTGCTGGAATTGTTCAAGGACGTCGTGCCGAAGACCGCCGAGAACTTCCGGGCGTTGTGCACGGGCGAGAAGGGCGGGAACATGACCTACGCCGGGAGTCCGTTCCACCGCATCATCCCCGGTTTCATGATCCAGGGCGGCGACTTCACCCGGGGTAACGGGACTGGCGGGAAATCCATCTACGGCGAACGCTTTCCGGACGAGAATTTCGATCTCAAGCACACGGAGCCCGGCCTGCTGTCGATGGCCAACGCGGGCCCCGACACCAACGGTTCGCAGTTCTTCATCACGCTAGACGCCACGCCGTGGCTGGACGGCAAGCACGTCGTATTCGGCAAGGTCGTCGAAGGGATGGATGTCGTCAAGGCAATGGAGGCCGAGGGGAGCCGCAGCGGCCAGACCAATCGAAAAGTGGTGCTCGAGTCCTGCAAGGAACTCTGAATACCCCAGCTAGATCAGCCGGGCCATGAATACGCTGTCGCTGTGCGCGGGCAGGTCGGCAAACGCTTCACAGGCTTCGAAACCCTGGCGGCCGTAGAGCCGTCGCGCGGCGTCGAAGTATTCCGAGGTTCCGGTTTCCAGGCTCAGTCGGGTCATGCCGCGGCGCTTCGCGGCGTCGATCAGGTGCGCGAGCAGCACCCGGCCGATGCCGTTTCCGCGTTCGCCGTCGGCGACGAACATCGACTTGAGTTCGCCGTGCTCACCGGACAGACGGCGAATCGCGCCCACGGCCACCGGAGCGTCGTTGCGCCAGAGCGACCAGACCTCGATGGCCGGGTCGCGCAAAGCGTCGGTGCCCAGCGCGTGCCCGGGGCGGCAACGGGCCGCGCCCCGTGCTCGCCGTGTGTGCGTGGCAAGCAAAGCCGCGATGCCGGGGTGGTCCAGGTCGGCCGGGCGGACTTCCAGGCTGCGGTCCTGCGTCGAATCGGCTTGCATCGGCTTCTTTAATCGAGGTGCGTGACGAGTGCATTCTTGCACAACGCCGAGCGGGGATTCCGGCGAAATAACTTCGATACCCACCTCCCCAAGCGGTATAGGGTATCGGCAAGGCAGCAAGCCGCAGCGATGAGTGCGTCAAATGAAATCTTCAAAAGGATACCGGGCAAAACCCCGAGGACGGAGAGGCCGCGGCAAAACCGGGTCCAGGCTCTTTCAAGTCCTGATCGTCCTCGCGCTGGCCGGATGGGCCGTTTTCCATGGGGTTGAACGTTACCCCGAGAAACTGGGGCCCGCTGTCGCTGTCACCAGCGTTCGGACGCTCGAGGGCTCGGCGGGACACGTCCGGGACGGCGATACGATCGAAGTCCAGGGCGTGCCGATCCGTTTCGGCTCGCTGGATTGTCCCGAGATGAACAGCAGCGCCGGGCGGCGCGCCGCGGAACGAATGCGGGCGCTGGTCGCGGGCGAGACCCTGACCTGCCATCTGAACGGGCGCACGAGCTACGACCGGAAGATCGGAAGCTGTCGACTGCCCGACGGCCGCGATCTCGGGGGCGTCATGATCAGTGAAGGACTTTGCCGGCGCTTTATGTGAACAACCCGGCCAGCACGCCTTTTCGAGCGGGCGTGTCCGGAGTTCCCTTTCGGGCCTGGCTCTCGGCGCGCGTGGATTGCGTTGTCGGCGCTCGATGTAGGCCGGGCTACAGACTTCGCACCGACGCCTTGCCACGCGCGCCGAGAGACAAGCTCAATGTGGCTGGATTTATGGTTTTGTTAGTAAGCATGTATCATGAAACCGATATCGAGGTCCGACGTCATATCGACCTCGCCTGCCGAATTTACCGAGGAATCTTTTGAAAGCAATCATTATCGGGGCGACCTCCGGCATTGGACGGGCCCTCGCAATAGAAATGTCGCGCGAGGGTTGGATTGTCGGTGCATCCGGTCGACGAGTCGATTTGCTGGATTCTCTTCAAGAGGAAATGCCCGGCAAGTGCTTCAAGGCGAGGATGGACTTGACCAACGTCACCGAAGCGGTGAGCGCGCTCGAGGGCCTGATCGATTCGATGGACGGCGTCGACATCATCGTCATCAATTCAGGCGTCGGAAGCGCCAGCCCCGAATTCCCGCTGTCGGACGAGCTTCAGACGGTGGCCGTCAACGTCGCAGGCTTCACGGCCATGGCGAATGCCGCATACCATTATTTTTCGGGCCGACAGGGCGGGCATATCGTGGGGATGTCGTCTGTGGCTTCGGTTCGTGGCGGTCCGGCCGCGGACTATCACGCATCCAAGGCCTACGTGTCGCGATATCTGGAGGGCCTGGCCTGCAGGTCGGGTTCAAAAAAGGCCGGCATCGCGGTCACCGATATCCGTCCCGGGTTCGTGGAGACGGCCATGACCGAGGGCGCCGACACGTTCTGGCAGGCATCGGTGGAAGAAGCGGCAAGGCAGATGTTGCGTGCCATCCGGAAAAAGCGCAGGGTCGTATACGTCACCAGGCGATGGCGGCTGATTGCATTCCTCATGTCGAGCTTGCCTTTTGGGCTGTACCGAAGGGCGATCAGTCGCTGAAGCGCGATCAGCCACGCCGCGTTCTCCGACAACGATG
>CAYYZR010000300.1:0-2761 GCA_964476005.1 uncultured Halomonas sp. | reverse complement strand
TGCGCTTCGCTTATCCACCCTACGCGCTTTCAGCTTTTAGCTGTTCTTCGCGCCTTTGCGTCTTTGCGCGAGCTGTTGTTGAAGTTAACGGTAATCAACCGCTCCGCGCCAGCAGCTTTTCCAGGTAGTGGATGTTGGTGCCGCCGGTCTTGAAGCCCGAATCGTCAAGCAGACGAAGATGCAGCGGGATGTTGGTCTTGATCCCGGTCAGCACGAGCTCGTTGAGGGCGACGCGCATGCGCGCCATGGCGTGGTCGCGCGTCTCGCCGTGGCAGATCAGCTTGCCGATCATGGAGTCGTAGTTGGGCGGAATCGTGTAGCTGTCGTAAATATGCGAATCGACGCGCACGCCGGGCCCGCCCGGCGCGTGGAATGCTTCGATGGTACCGGGCTGGGGAATGAATTTTTCCGGGTCCTCGGCGTTGATTCGGCATTCCACGGCGTGACCGCGGATCGTGATGTCTTCCTGGCTGAACGGCAGCGGCTCGCCGGCGGCGACCATGATCTGGGCCTGGATCAGGTCCACGCCGGTAATCATCTCGGTCACCGGGTGCTCGACCTGGATGCGTGTGTTCATTTCGATGAAGAAAAATTCATCGTCCTCGAACAGGAACTCGAACGTGCCCGCCCCCAGGTAACCGATGCGCTTGCACGCCTCGGTGCAGATTCGGCCGATCTTCTCGCGCTGTTCCGGCGTGATGCCGGGGGCCGGGGCTTCCTCGATGACCTTCTGGTGACGGCGTTGCATCGAACAATCGCGTTCGCCCAGGTGCACCGCGTTGCCGTGCGAGTCGGCCATCACCTGCACCTCGACGTGGCGCGGATTCTGCAGGTACTTTTCCATGTAGACGGTCGAGTCACCGAAGCCGGAGCGTGCCTCCTCGCGGGTCAGCTGGATGGACTTGATCAGATCGAACGGGTTGTGCACCACGCGCATCCCGCGCCCGCCGCCGCCGGCGGCCGCCTTGATCAGCACCGGATAGCCGATTTCCTCGGCCAGGCGCCGGGTGCGTCGCTCGTCGGTATCCAGCGGGCCGTTGGAACCCGGCACGCAGGGCACGCCGGCCTGGCGCATGGCGTTGATGGCCGAGACCTTGTCGCCCATCAGGTGAATGGTCTCGGCGCGCGGCCCGATGAAGGTGAAGCCGGATTCCTCGATGCGCTCGGCAAAGTCGGCGTTCTCGGCCAGGAATCCGTAGCCGGGGTGTACCGCCTCGGCGTCGGTCAACTCCATCGCGGCGATGATCGCCGGCACGTTCAGGTAGCTTTCGCCGGCCGGTGCGGGCCCGATGCAGACGGATTCGTCGGCCATGCCGACGTGCTTGAGGTTGCGATCCACGGTCGAATGCACGGCCACGGTGCGGATGCCCATGGTCTGGCAGGCGCGCAGGATTCGCAGCGCGATTTCGCCGCGGTTGGCGATGACGATCTTCTTGAACGAAGCCATGTCAGGGCCGGATCACGAACAGCGGCTGATCGAACTCGACCGGCTGGCCGGTTTCGACCAGGATTGCGGCGACGGTGCCGGTGTATTCGGATTCGATCTGGTTGAACATCTTCATCGCCTCGACCAGGCACAGCGTTTCGCCCTTGGACACGCGCTGGCCTTCGGTGACGAACGGTTCGGAATCCGGATTGGGCGCATCGTAGAACGTCCCGACCATCGGCGAGCGCACGATTTCGCCGTCCGGAAGTCCTTCCGCCCCTGATTCCGCCGCGGTTTCCGCTGCCGTCGCCGGCTGCGGCGGTGTCGGCGCCGCTGCCGGCGCCGCCATGACCGGCGCGCCGGTGCCGGCCCGGCTCAGCCGCACCGACTCCTCGCCTTCATGAATCTCGAGTTCCGACAGGTTCGATTCCTCGAGCAGTTCGATCAGTTTTTTTATTTTTCTAAGGTCCATTCTCTACTCCGAAGCAGCCGGGCCGAGGAGGCTGCACAGCCCCGAAAAGCCCAGGATGTATGAATCTCCGCCGAAGCCGGCAACCCTGCCCGCGGCCAGGTCCGCCAGCATCGACTTGCGTCGGAAAGGTTCGCGCGCGTCGGGGTTGGACAGGTGGACTTCGACGAACGGCAGGCCGGCCGCGGCCAGCGCGTCTCGAATGGCCACCGAGGTGTGCGTGAAGGCCGCCGGGTTGATCAGGATGCCGTCGGTGGCATCGTCCATGGCCTCGTGAATGCGCTCGACAATGGCATGTTCGGCGTTGGCCTGGAAAAACTCAAGGGTGCACTGCGGTACTTCGTCGCGCGCACGGGCGCGGATGCGCGCCTCGATGCTCGCCAGGGTCTCGCTGCCGTAGAGGCCCGGCTCGCGTCGTCCGAGCAGGTTCAGGTTGGGTCCGTGCAGAATCAGGATTCGCATTCGAGCCGCGCCTTGCCTTGCACACTGACAGACCAACTGAACACGCGATTATCAGGCTGAACGGTCACCGGATCGCTCCACTGTGCAATTCACGATCGAACAGTTTGCCCTACTTTGCGTTCAAATGCCAGACGTTCGCTGCATATTGGCGACGTATTAACGAATTCAGGATTCTCTTTCGAGGGTCGACCGCTATGGCTCCAGGAACGGCTGCACGGTATCTTCGAGCGTGTCTTCGTCGAGCTCCCCGAGGTGTCTCCACCGAACGATCCCCTGAGCATCGATCAGGACGCTGTAGGGAAGCATACCATTCGGGTTGCCGAAGTGCGCCTGGGTCTCGCGTACGTCCGAGGTGCCGATCAGGATCGGGTAGTCGATATCCAGACGCTCGACGAATTCGCCGA
>CAYYZR010000299.1:0-2781 GCA_964476005.1 uncultured Halomonas sp. | reverse complement strand
CGCAAGCGGGGGCATATCCTCAGAACCATCCAGGCCGACTGGCGCTGGCTGAACCAGGATGTGCATGCATCGTATGACGCGGTGATCTGCCTGGGCAATTCGTTCAACCATCTGTTCGACGAACGCGACCGGCGCAAGGCGCTTGCCGAGTTCTATGCGGTACTCAAGCACGACGGCTGCCTGATTCTCGATCAGCGCAACTATGATTCGATTCTGGACGATGGGTTCTCAACCAAGCACAAGTTCTATTACTGCGGCCATCAGGTCAGCGCCGAGCCGGAGTACGTCGACGAAGGGCTGGCGAGATTTCGTTACACCTTCCCGGACGACTCGGTGTATTACCTGAACATGTGTCCGATTCGCCGTGACTATGTTCGAGGACTGATGCAGGAAGTCGGCTTCCAGAAGATATCCACCTACGCCGATTTCGAAGACGAGGAAAGTACCGGCACGGCCGACTTCTACATTCACGTCGCCGAGAAGAAGTACTACGGTGCCGAAGACATACAGGAAGACGAATCGCTCACCGCGGGCGAGATCGAAAAGTCATGAGCAGCCCACAGTATTCGGAAGTCGTCGAGACGGCGCGCGCATACTACAACAGCACGGATGCGGATAATTTCTATTTCCATATCTGGGGCGGTGAAGATATCCATATCGGGCTTTACGAGTCCGACGACGAGCCCATTGCCAACGCGAGCCGTAGAACCGTTCATCGCATGGCCGAGCTCGCCGGAAAAATCGATCCGGCCAGCCGGGTGCTGGACCTGGGTGCAGGCTACGGCGGTTCGATGCGCTACCTGGCCGAGCATTTCGGCTGCCAGTGCGTGGCGCTGAACCTGAGTGAAGTCGAGAACGAACGCAACCGGCACATGAATATCGAAGCCGGTCTCGACCGCAATATCGAAGTGGTCGACGGCGACTTCACCGCGCTGGATTTCGGCGAAGATGCATTCGACCTCGTCTGGTCTCAGGATGCCTTTCTGCATTCCGGTGATCGCGCCAAAGTCTGCGCAGAAGCGGTGCGCGTGCTCAAGCCCGGCGGTCGGCTGGTGTTCACCGATCCGATGCAGGCCGACGACGCGCCCACCGATCAGCTGCAGCCGATCTACGATCGCATTCACCTGGATTCGCTGGGCTCACCGGCGTTCTATCGCGAGACTCTCGGCGAACTGGGCATGAAGGAAATCGAGTTCGACGATCATTCGCACCAGCTGCCCCGCCATTACGCGCGCGTTCGCCAGGCGCTGATCGAGAACGCCGACGAGTTACGCGATCGTGGCGTCAGCGAGGATTACATCGAACGCATGCAGGCGGGCCTGCAGCATTGGGTGGACGGCGGACACAAGAGCTTCCTGGCCTGGGGCATTTTCGTTTTCGAAAAGCCGGCGACCTGATCCGCGACCGGCAGTGCCGGTGAGCATCCTGATTGCCGGCCCGATCAGGTAATGACCAGCTTCTGGATCGATTATTCTGCCGGAAGCTATTTCGGCAAATGGAGTCGATCCAACCCATGACCTGGATCAAGATCGTCGAACCGGCCGACGCCGATGGCAGGCTGGCGAAAATCTACCAGCGATCTGCCGGCGGCGGTCAGGTGGACCAGATTCTGCTCGCCCACAGCCTGCGGCCGCATACGCTGGAGGGGCACATGGCGCTGTACCGCGGCGTGTTGCACCATCCACGCAACTCACTGGACAAGGCTTTCGCCGAGGCCGTCGGCGTTCTGGTCAGTCGGACGAATGGCTGCGCGTACTGCGTTGCCCACCACGCGGCGGGCATGCGCCGTCACCTGAATGACCGGAATCGTGGCGAGTCCTGGTTGCATGCGCTCGAGACCGAACGCTTCGAGTCGGCCTTCGATCAGGCCCAGTGCGCCGCGCTGAATTACGCCTTCAAGCTCACCAATACCCCGGCCGAGATGCACGTCGGTGACATCGAGTCCCTCCAGCATGCCGGCTGGAGCGACGGCGAGATCCTGGAAATCAACCAGGTCGCTGCCTACTTCGCCTACGCCAACCGAACCGTTCTGGGGCTGGGCGTGACGACCAAGGACGAGAAGCTGGGGGAGCATCCGAGCAAGTGACAGATTAATTCGACCGTCGGTCATGAAAAACCCCGCGCAAGCGGGGCTGTTCGTATCTGGCGGAGAGGGTGGGATTACTGCACAACCTTCGGTTGCTGGCCCTTCGGGCTCGCCAGCCGCCTGCGGCGTCCGGTCTCGTGAGCTCGCTGCGCTCGGTTCGAACCAGACCCCGGTTCGTTCCGACCCCGGCGGTTTCTCTGAGTGAAGGCCCTCCGAAAAGGTGTTGCGTCGCTGAAAGCCTTTGGCGCTCGAATCCGAGCGCCCTTTCCGTCAGATACGAAAAACCCCGCGCAAGCGGGGCTGTTCGTATCTGGCGGAGAGGGTGGGATTCGAACCCACGAAGGGCGTAAACCCTTGCCGGTTTTCAAGACCGGTGCATTCGACCACTCTGCCACCTCTCCGGATTCGGTCTTGTTGATATTGGCGGAGAGGGAGGGATTCGAACCCTCGGTACGGTTCAACCCGTACACTCACTTTCCAGGCGAGCCCGTTCGACCACTCCGGCACCTCTCCGTAAAACCTTTTCCGCTTGCACGCCCCGGGTCAGGGGGCTTGTCCCGCTGGCGATCCTGCGGATCGCGAGAGGGAGGGATTACTGCGCGACCTTCGGTCGCTGGCCCTCCGGGCTCGCCGGTCGCCTTTGGCGTCCGGTCTCGTGAGCTCGGCTGGCGCCTCGGTTCGAACCCTCGGTACGG
>CAYYZR010000298.1:0-2784 GCA_964476005.1 uncultured Halomonas sp. | reverse complement strand
CCGGACTGTTCAAGCGATCGGCTGCGCTGAGCCTCGCGCTGGTCGCGGCCATGCTGAGCGGCTGCGCATCGGTACCGCAGCAGAATTCACCGCAGACGGGCGCGCCGCTGCGTGCCGAGATGCAGATCGACCACGCCCTGCCGGCCATTTCGGCAGGCCGATCCGACGCCCCGGAAGAGATGGTGACCGGCAGCGTGCGGCTCGGCACGCCAGAAGGCCTGATCGACTACGGCGCCAGCTACCGGGTCCGCCAGGGCAAGTTCTTCGAGGCGATTCGCGACGGCGAAGACGAACTCGAGCAGGCCCAGGGGGAAGTCGCGCTGCAGACCCTCGAACAGACGCTGGGCTCGACGCTGCACCTGCCGGCTGGCGCACCCGTCACGCTGCAGCTGACGCGGCGCGAGGACACCCGGCTTGGCGTGGACAGCGAACGCACAACACAGTCGACCCGGGCCGATCTTCGCTGGTCGCCGGGCGCGATCGACCTGCACGTCGAATGGACCCGGCCCGAACGCGGTTCGCAACCGAACGACGGCTTGAACTGCAACCTTCGGGCCGGGCTCCAGCTCCCCGTGGAATTCCTGCCTGCACCGGCCGGTTCGATCGTCGAGCTTTCCGGTCAGCACTGCCGCGGGTCGGCACCGGCGCCCGGCGTGACCGACCTGGCGCTGGCGCGCTGGGGTGCTGCCTGGCGCTGGGGACCCGAGCGAAACACCGCACTGCGCGTGCTTCGCACCGAGCCTGAAATGCCCGCCGGCGCGGCCATGCCGCTGATGCCCGACTACGAAGTGGGGCTCAGCCACAACCATCTGCTGCCCGGTGGATGGCAGGCGCAGGCAGATGTCTCGATTCTGCGTACCGATCCGCCCATCTACGCGTTGTCGAATGCGTCGACCGAGGCCGACAGCACCGACTGGACGGCGCAGCTTGCACTCAGGCGACAAATGAACCTGCTGGCCGTCACCGCGCGCTGGGCGCATGCCGCCGAACGCGCCTGGTTTGCGACCGCGACGAAGCCACTGGTCGGCGACCGGTTTTCGCTGGCGCTCGATTTCGGCGCCTGGCTGACCCGCCTCTGGCCGCGGGTCGAAAGCGCGATGGACGTGTCGTGGGACTGGCGCCGAACGCGCCAGGGCGATGCCGACAGCAAGGTCAGCTGGAACATGCTTATCGACTGGTGATTCAGACCGATGTGCGGCGGCGATCAGTCCACCGGCATTTCCTTGCCGCGTTCGGGCTGGAGGCTCCAGCTGTCGGCCGCGGCCCTGTTCCATTCGCGGGTCAGCGAGCATTCGGCCTTGCCCGATACCAGCAGGTCGGATTCGAGAATTTCATAAATCTCGGCAAAGCTGCGCACGTTCAGGTCGTCGACCCGCCTGAACACGTGGTCGGGCCGTACGTCGGACGGCGCCTCCAGCCCCATCGCCGCGAGCATTTCCAGCAGCGCGTGGATGGTCGCGCTATGGAACTGGTACACGCGCTCGGTCTTGCTCGGCACGTGCAGGCCCTTGATCAGCGCGGGGTTCTGGGTGGTGATGCCGGTCGGGCAGGTATTGTTGTTGCATCTGAGCGCCTGGATGCAGCCCAGCGCGAACATCATCGCGCGCGCCGAGTTGCAGGTATCGGCCCCCAGCGCGAAGGCGCGAATCATGTGGAACGACGAAAGCACCTTGCCCGAGTAGATCACGCGGATCCGGTCGCGCAGCCCCGAACCGACCAAGGCGTTGTGCACAAACACCAGCCCGTCGCGCCCCGGCATGCCCAGCGAATTCGAAAACTCCAGCGGTGCGGCGCCGGTGCCGCCCTCGCCGCCGTCGACGGTGATGAAATCCGGCGCGGTGCCGATTTCTATCATGGCCTTGCACATCGCCAGGAAATCGGTGCGTCGGCCGACGCAAAGCTTGATGCCGACCGGCTTGCCGTCGGACAGTTCTCGCAGACGCGCGACGAACTCGATCATCTCCACCGGCGTGGTGAACGCCGAGTGCCACGGCGGCGACAGCGCGGCTTCGTATTCCGGCAGGCCGCGCGCCTCTGCAATCTCGGGCGTCACCTTGGCCGCCGGCAGAATGCCACCGTGGCCCGGCTTGGCGCCCTGGGACAATTTCAGTTCGATCATCCGGATCGAATCACGGCCCGCCGTCTCGCGGAAGCGCTCCGGGTCGAAGCCGCCGTCTTTCGCCCGACAGCCGAAATAGCCGGTCCCGATCTGCCAGATCAGATCGCCACCGGGTTCGAGGTGATACCGCGACACCCCGCCCTCGCCGGTGTTGTGGGCGAACCCGCCCTTCTTCGCCCCGCCGTTCAGCGCCAGGATGGCGTGGCTGGAAATCGAGCCGAAGCTCATCGCCGAGACATTGAGATGCGAGGCCGAATACGGTTGCGTGCAATCTTCGCCGCCGAACATCACCCGCGGCTCCTCGTCCAGCTCCTCGACCGGTGCCAATGAATGGCTGGCCCACTCGTAGCCGACCCGGTAAACGTCGCGCTGGGTGCCGAACGGCCGGGTCTCGAGCTGGTTCTTGGCCCGCTGGTAGACCAGCGATCGGAACTCGCGCTCGACCGGGTAGGCGTCGAGGTTGGATTCGATCAGGTACTGCTGGAGTTCGGGTCGCACGCCCTCGACCATGTAGCGGCCATGGCCGATGATCGGGAAATTCTTCAGCACCGTGTGCTTGTTCTGAAACGAATCACGAACGCCCAGCGCAAACAGGGGCACCAGCACCACCAGGCTCCAGAGCACCGGCGGCCAGACCAGCCAGACGAGCGCGACCAGCGCGAACA
>CAYYZR010000297.1:0-2785 GCA_964476005.1 uncultured Halomonas sp. | reverse complement strand
GTCGGCTTGAAGCAGCCAACGAACCAACGAACCAACGAACCAACGAACCAACGAATCCCGTGCCCCTCACCCTCCCACCCCTGTCGCTATACATCCACCTCCCCTGGTGCGTCGCCAAATGCCCGTACTGCGATTTCAACTCGCACGCGCTTTCCGGCGACCTGCCCGAGCTGGCCTACGTCGAAGCGCTGATGGCCGACCTCGAGCTGGATCTGCCACGGGTCTGGGGCCGGACCGTGCATTCGGTGTTCTTCGGCGGCGGCACGCCCAGCCTGTTCTCGGCTCGCGCGATCGGACAGATCATCGATGGCGTTTCGGCGCGGCTCAAGCTGGCGCCGGGCGCCGAGATCACGATGGAAGCCAACCCGGGCACGGTCGAGCACGACCGCTTCGAGGCCTACCGCGCGGCGGGCGTGAACCGGATCAGCTTAGGCATACAGACCTTCGACGACGACCAGCTGAGAACGCTCGGGCGCATCCACGACGGCGCCCAGGCCGGACGGGCCGTCGAAGCCGTGATGTCTGCCGGTTTCGACAACTTCAACCTGGACTTGATGTGGGCGTTGCCGGGCCAGACCGTCGAACAGGCGCTGGCCGACGTCGAGAGAGTGCTGGCGTTCGACCCGCCGCACGTATCGCACTACCAGCTCACGCTCGAACCCAACACGGTGTTCGCTGCCCGTCCGCCGACGCTGCCCGACGAGGAGGTCGTCTGGGCGATGCAGGACGCCTGCGGCGAACGGCTTTCGGCGGCCGGTTACCAGAACTACGAGATTTCGGCCTGGGCAAAGCCGAACCGCGCCAGCCGCCACAACCTGAACTACTGGCGCTTCGGCGATTATCTTGGGATAGGTGCCGGGGCCTCGGGCAAGATCACGCTGCCGGCCGAAGATGCGGTGCTGAGAACACGCCGGAAGAAGATTCCGCATTCTTGGATGAGCGCGGCAGAGCACAGCGCGTTCATTGCCGAGCAAGCGCCGGTAGCGGCAGAAGATCTTGCGTTCGAGTACATGCTCAACCGGACCCGGCTGGCTGAGCCGATCCCGGTCGGCGAATTCACGGCCCGCACCGGGCTCGGCGTCGAAGCGCTGCAGCCGGGGCTGGGCCGTGCGATCGAAACGGGTCTGCTGGCACATCGCGAGCGCGTCGAGGGTGCTTCACCCGGCGGCGCGAAGAATTCGGCAGATGCCGGATACCTGGTTCGGACCGAACGCGGCGCGCAGTATCTCAACGACCTGCAGGCGTTGTTTCTGCCCGCCTGAGCGGAGAATTCCTTCGCAACTCAATCCTGACCACTCCCGGCCACCCGCTCCAGCGCCGCCGCGTCGAGGCGGTAAACCGTCCATTCGTCCATCGGCTTCGCGCCGATGGCCTTGTAGAAATCGATCGCCGGGGTGTTCCAGTCGAGCACGCTCCATTCCATCCGGCCGCAGCCGCGGTCCCGGGCAATGTGGGCCAGGTGCAGCAGCAGCGCCTTGCCGATGCCCTTGCCGCGCATGGCCTCGCGCACGAACAAATCTTCCAGATACAGCCCGGGTTTGCCCAGCCAGGTCGAGAAGTTGTGGAAGAACAGCGCGAAGCCGGCTGGCTTGCCGTTCCATTCGGCGATCACGGCTTCTGCAGTGGCGCGTTCGCCGAACAGGGCTCGCTGGATCAGTTCCGGCGTGGCGACGGCCTCTTCGGGCGCTTTCTCGTAGACGGCCAGTTCGTGGATCAGCGCCAGCAGTTCGTCGATGTCTTCCGGGCCGGCCGGCCGGATCGTGAGCGGATTCTGATTGGCGTCGGACATTTTCACGCTCCGGTTGATTGGAACGACAGCATAATGCCGTTGCAGGCTGATGCAGTGGGACTTTTTCTGCGAGTCGGTTACAATACGCGGTCACGCGCCCGTAGCTCAGCTGGATAGAGTGCTGCCCTCCGAAGGCAGAGGTCACAGGTTCGACTCCTGTCGGGCGCGCCAGATTTCCAAGGCCGCTGCATGGCGGCCTTTTTTGTAGGCGTGCCCTTTGTGCGGGCGATTCCAGCCCGGTCATCGGCGTCCGAAGTTTTGCGATTCGCGGCCACCCCCCAGACCGATCAGCTTCCCGCCCGCAGCGACAGTATCCGGTCGGTCGCCTCGTCAATACCGCGCCCGAACGCCACCAGCCCTTCGTCGTGCCCGCCCATGACGGCGACGCGGGACTCGGCAAGGCCCGTTTCGCGGTAAAGCCGGGCGAACTCCCGCGCCATCTCCGGCGTGCCGTAGGGCACGTCTCGCGACGTGGTCGGAATCCGGGCGATCAGCCGGCGCCAAAGCTCGTCGCTGTGGACATGGGCAATCGCCTGGATACCCGGGTCGAGTTCGTAGATGGCCGCATGGGTCAGCGCCTCGGAAGAAGCCTGAACCGGCCCTTCACAGGTCACGCGGTTGGCGCCGATGTCGTAGCCGGTGACCAGGCTCCAGTGACGCGCGTCGGTGCGCTCGATGTGCCCGGTCTGGGTGCCGCTGATGACGAAGCCGCCGTCGGAAGCCCGAACGCTGAGATTACCGAAGCCGACATCGTGTTGCGCGTAATGGCCGACCAGACCGGCGTCGAACAGCCGGTTCCGGCAGGCGTTGAGCTCGGCAACGGTCGCTTCCGGCATCGGCGGGCCGTGGCGCCATTCGCACTCGTACTTGGTGTAGCCCTCGTCGATCAATGCCACGTGTTACCTACTTGCTCGGAAGTATCGAGACGAGTGGCATCCCGCTACGCTTTTCCGGAAACCGGAAACCGGAAACCGGAAACCGGAAACCGGAAACCGG
>CAYYZR010000296.1:1580-2789 GCA_964476005.1 uncultured Halomonas sp. | reverse complement strand
GCGAGCGGGCATCGGCGTCCTGATTGGAGCGGCCTTTCTGCTGGCGCTGGGTGCGGCCGTCTGGATGGGCCAGCGGCCGCCGGCGATCGACGGCGACAGCATCTGGACCGGCGAGGTCACCCGGGGCGAACTGATCCACGAGGCGGTCGCGCCCGGCCGGCTGGTGGCCACCGATGTGCGCGCCGTGACCAATCGCAGCGCTGGCGTGGTCGAGCAGCTGATGGTTTTACCCGGGGACAGGGTCGAGGCCGGCGACGTGTTGCTGGTCATGACGTCCCCGGGCATCGAAGAAGACCTGGCCGCGGCCCGCTGGGAACTGGCCGGGACCCGCGCCGACCAGGCGCTGGCCCGGGTCGAATCGCAGAATCGACTGCTGGACCTGGAGGCCCAGGTGGCCAGCGCCGAGGCTGACTACACCAGCACGAAAATGGAGCTGGAAGCCCAGGAGCAACTGGGCGAGGGTCAGGTGTTTTCGGCGCTGGAGGTCGAACGCACGCGATTGAAGGCCGCCCAACTCGAAAAACGCATGCTGGCCGAAAAGGCACGGCTGGATCGCTACGACGAAGTCCAGCAGGCCGAGCGCGAAGCCGCCGAGGCCCAACTGTCCGCAATCGAGGATCGCGTCGAGCGCCTGGAAACGCTGCGCGACGACCTGAACGTCAAGGCCAGCATGGCCGGCGTAGTGCTGGAGATCACGCCGGAGGAGGGCGAACAGCTCGCGGCCGGTACCGCGGTGGCGCGAATCGTCAACCTCGAGCGGCTGATTGCACGAGTTTCGGTGGACGAACGCTCGGCCGCGCGCGTGCAGCCGGGTCTGCCGGTTTCGCTGGAGCTGGGTCGCGAGCGGTTGCAGGGCCGGGTGCAGCGGGTGGATCCGGCCGTCGAGAACCGGCTGGTGACGGTCGACGTCGCGCTGCCGGACGAGACCGGAGAGGTCGATCTCAGGCCCGATCTGAGCGTCACCGCCCGGGTCGAGCTGGACCGCATCGACGACACGCTGAAGCTCGACCGGCCGGCGCAAATTTCAGAGTCCTCGGCGCCGATGCGGCTGTTCCGGCTGGGCCCCGATGGAAAGCGGGCGCTCCGGGTCGAGGTGCAGCTCGGCCGCGCCTCGATGCGCGAAGTCGAAATCATTCACGGATTGAAGGCGGGCGACCGCGTCATCCTGGCCGACATGAGCGGGTGGCTGGATCAGGAACAAATCCGGAT
>CAYYZR010000296.1:0-1480 GCA_964476005.1 uncultured Halomonas sp. | reverse complement strand
ACGCTGGAAACGCATGCGCTGGACGGCATCGACCTGGAAATTGATTCCGGCGAATACGTCACCATCGAAGGCCCGTCGGGCTGCGGAAAATCGACATTGCTGTCGGTGCTGGGCCTGCTCGACGAGATCGACGGCGGCGAGTACCGGCTGGCAGGCGTGCCTACCGGCGAGATCGATGCCGAGGAGCGCGCTCGGCTGCGCAATCGCGAGATCGGCTTCGTGTTCCAGAGCTTCAACCTGATACCGGAGATGAGCGTGCTCGAAAACGTCGCGCTGCCGCTGGTTTATCGCGATGGTGTGGGGGCTGGTGACCGACTCAGGCGCGCCGGCGAAGTGCTTGAACGCGTCGGCATGGCGGCGCGTGCCGATCACCGTCCGAACCAGCTCTCCGGCGGCCAGCAGCAGCGCGTGGCGATCGCCCGCGCGCTGGTCGGCCAGCCGTCGCTGATCCTGGCCGACGAGCCCACCGGTAACCTGGACCATGAAAACGGCGAGCAGATCATGGCGTTGCTGGCCGAGTTGAATCGCAGCGGGGTGACGCTGGTGACCGTCACCCACAACCCCGAATACGCCGCGCATGCCGGACGCCGGGTCGCGATGCTGGACGGCCGGCTCCGGGTTGGCGAACAAGCGTCGGCATGAAGGCGCTGCTTCCGGATATTGTCCACGCCTGGCGGGTCCATCGTGCAACCCCGGTGGCCAGTTCGATCGCGGTTCTGGTGCTGGGCGTTGCGCTGGGCTTCGTGACGGCATTCCTGTCACTATTCAGCGACCTGCTGCCGCAGCCGCATCGCGGTTTCGAGGACGCCGACGGCGTGGCCACGCTGGTGGTGCAGATGCCCGAACATGCCAATCCGGTCAACACCCGCTTCCTCGAACGCGCCGGAGAAGAGATTTCCGGCATTGCTGCCGTGGCCGGCGTGAACGGCAACCAGATCGAATGGCGCGAAGGCACACGGATTGATTTGCTGTCGGCCGAGATGGTCACGCGTGGCTTCTTCGATGGCTTGCGGCCGCTGCTTGTCCTGGGCCGCGGCATCGCAGCCGAAGACCACCGCGAGGACGGCGCATCGGTGGCGGTCATTTCGCACGCGCTGTGGCAGCGGCGCTTCGGCGGCCGACCCGATGTGCTCGACAAAAAACTCGACCTGGCTTCCGAGGCCATGGGTTCGAACGACGACGAAACGGTCGATCTCGGCGGCTACCGGATCGTCGGCGTCGCGCATCCGGACATGAACGGCACTTTCGACGGCAACGTCGATCTATGGCTGCCGGCCGAGCAGCTCTTGCCGAAACGCCTCACCGGCCGTCTCGCCGGCATTGGCCTCGGCAACATGTCGATGTTCCGGGCGCTGGCCAGGATTGCGCCGGATCGCAGCCTGGAATCGGTCCAGCGCGAGCTGGCCGCGGCCCACGCCAACGGGGCCTTCGACGGCATGGGCATTCCGTCGGACGACGTTCGCATGCTGATTTATCCGGG
>CAYYZR010000295.1:0-2839 GCA_964476005.1 uncultured Halomonas sp. | reverse complement strand
CCGCCAGTTTTTTCCTTGCCGGGCGGCGGATCGCCCCCGCTCTACCCCTCGAAACTATCGGCGAATATAACGACATCCGACACCTCAGGCCTCAGACACCAGCGCCGCAGGACGCCGGTGTCTTCTGCGGCGGAGTCGACGACCCGCAGCGTCCAGTTGCCGCCTACCTCCAGGCCGTTGAAGCCGGCAAGCGTTTCGTCGGAAGAATAACGTTCATCCGGATAGGCAGGATCAGGATCGTTCTGGCAATCATTCTGGATGCTCAGGTTTGCGTCGTCGGCCAGAATCACGTCGATATTATCGCCGCTGCACAACGGGCTGTTTACAAGGCTGACCAGCGTTCCGCCGGAATGCTGAAGCTCAACGATCAGGTCGCCGACGAAGCTGTGATCGATCTCCAGCTCCACCTCCAGCCCCTCGATCGCGCCGCCGTTTGGCACCGTCAGGGTGCTGGTGATGCCGGTAGGCGTGTCGTCAGGAATGGCAAGGTCGGCCTGTTCGCACAGGCCACCGGTCGCCGCTTCGAACTGGGCCTCGACCGTACAATTCTGGTTGACCGGGGCGGTCGTGAAGGTCGTGCCGACCAGATTGCCACCGCAAGTGCCGGCGACCGCCGCCGTAAACCCGGCGTCAGGCGTCACGGTGAAGACCGAAGAGTTGCCCGCGCTGACGGTCTGGGGCGTTACCGGGTCGATCATGCCGTTGGCACCGGCCGACGGCGTGACCGTGTAGGTGGTTGGATTCGGATCGGTGACTACCTGCGGGCAGCGTGGGTCGTTGACCTGCGCCCGCCCCACAACGTGAAGACGCATCGTATCCGGCACCCGGTCCGGCTGGTTGCCGTAGGCATGGTCGCGACCGAGCGTGAGGGCCAGGTTGTTCAGCCCGCCCGGCAGCAGATGGCAATAGCTCATGATCGTTCCCGGCCGCTGGTCGGCCGGACCGGGCAGACTCTCGGTGCCCGCCCAGCAGCCGAAACCCGCCTCGCCGTTGTGGCACTCGTCGATGACCGGTTGGTAGCAGTGGGTGTGGTCCGAGCCGAAGTTGTGCCCGATCTCGTGCGCCACTACGGTGAAGCTCCATTGCTGGGGGTCGTCGTTTGGATCGAATTCCGTGCCCAGTCCCTGACTGACGCCGTAATCGAAGCCGTCGCCGCACAGTGCTCCGACGTAGGCCACGCCCTGGCTCGGGCCGGCATCCACCAGGTGGGCGATGGTTCGTGTCTGATCGACATTGTTCTGGGGATTGTTCCAGTAGCTCTCGAACTGCGCCAGAAGATTGCCGTCGGGGTCCCAGGGCTCGTTGACATCTCGAAGTGTCGTGCTCGATACCACGATCTCGGTATTGAGTTCGTTGATGTACAAGGTCGAGATGTAGTTGGTCAGATCGCCGAGGTAGTCGATTGCCTGCTGGTCCGTGCCGAACAAATTGACGAAGCGGGCCGTGGTGTCGTAAGCGATCCGCACGCGATAGCGATCGTTGACGCCTCTCTGCGTCGGCGAACTCTGCGGTTGGTCCTGATGGGATCGCGCCTGGGCTTCGCGGCTCATTCGCCGGATATCGTCATTCAGACCGCACTGGAAGGGGCTTTGGTCGGTCACGCCGTGGGCGGTCTGATCGTTGACGCGCTGCGCTTCGATCCGACCGTCTCGGGTGATCAGTCGCCAATGGCCGCTCGAATCGACGAGAACGCCTCGAACGGATCCGTCGGCTCCGGTCGACAGGCTCACTTGAGTGCGCCAATCAGCTACAGCGCTGCCGCGGAAATACACGCGTTCGCTGACCAGCGGGCCCGTGACCACTCCGTCGACATTCAAGACCGCGTCCGAAGCGAAGGGATTGACCCGGCTGACGATCAGTTCCGTTGTTTGCGAACCTGCCAGGCGCAGGTCGCGGATGACCAACTCGGACAGTTCGGTGGCGCTCGCCCGGTCGATACCGCGAAAATCCTGGGCGTTGATCACATCAGGCGAGGCGATCGCGGAAGTCCAGATGAGGCTGATCATCGCCAGGAGCATGATCTTGAACCAGATCGAGGGAAGGAATCTTTTCTGCATGAATGCTCTCCGGGGTGCCTGCAACGGGGTCGAGCTGATCGTCAACAAGGGCAACCACGTACCCCCGACGCACGATAATTGCACGAGTATCGCCCCAACCTGGGTGTTGCGGAAAGCGGGGCCGCGTCAATTCTTCGTCATTTCTGGCGCGGGCGGCGCGCAGACGAAGCGCGCCGACCTCAGGCAGGGGGGGCTTGTCGGGCTCCGGCGGCCCGGCGTATCGGCTTGCATCACTCCACGGCAGCGAACTGACTTCCGACCGCGCTTCGCTCGGGCCGTAACAGGCCAATGCCGGCAAGTTTGGTGTGCTTCGCCGGTCTCTCGACGGCTACCGACTACTAAAAGGCAAACCCGGACCAGATTCAGCCCTCGTTGACCTCCGACAGGGTGGGCGCCGGCCTGGCGCGACACCGGATAGCGCTGCAAACCAGAAAATGTCGCGCTCGACCTTCCTGTACGCCATCACGTGGATTCGTTAAGGTAATAAGCCAATTCATCAATGACAGGTAACCCCATGTACCTTCGATCCGCACTGCCGGCGTTGCTCGGAATCCTGCTCGCGTTCACCGTCCAGGCCCAGGACGAGCGGCCATTCTCGGTCGAGCCCATCACTTCCTTCGACGAACCGTGGGCCCTCACCTTCCTGCCGGACGGCCGCATGCTGGTCACCGAGAAAAAGGGGAACCTCCGGGTGGTGACGCAGGATGGTGCGCAATCGCGACCGGTGGAAGGCCTGCCGGACGTCGATTACCGCGGCCAGGGCGGGCTGGGCGACGTGATCC
>CAYYZR010000294.1:0-2855 GCA_964476005.1 uncultured Halomonas sp. | reverse complement strand
GGACGATTTGTTCGCCAGGGGGCTGCGGTTGATCTGACCCGAACGGATTCTCTGTGTTGACTGCTCCAGAGTCTCCGCTGCCCGGACTCCCGCCCAGAGTAACCAGCCGGAGCGCCGATACGGAAACCTCGGGCGGCTGATAGACAGCCTTGGCTGCAGGCACCTCACTCGAGCTCGTTCGTTTCATGTCAATCTGTTTTTCATTCATTATCCGACCCTTGCGTCATCACAAACTATTTTAAGTTAACTCGTTCCTGACTTTCTAAACTATTGTTGAATTGTAATCGTCGGATCCCCCAGCAAGGTCCAGTTGATGACCAGGTCCTCGATCCCTCGTGAACGTGCTTCCGCCCGTGCCCTTTCAACGGACTGTCCCAACGTCAAGCCTTCCAACTGGTATTCAAGCACTTTGCCAGCGAACACTTCATTCTGCGCGTAGTTCGAAAGCGTCGCAGCCCCGTGGATGGCCACGGCACCGTTCGGCACGCCGGGAATCTGATTGCCGGCCGCATCCTCGCGGTAGCCATTCATCCAGCGATGGGCCACGGTATCGTTGAACGGCGAGACAAAATAGCTGGTGTAGCAGGTCAGCGTGCCGATCAGCGTCGGCTTGCCTTCGTTGTAGAGTTCGTTGAAATCGGTCGGCGTCAACAGCCCCTGGAAGGTCCACACGGTCGGTGCGCCGTGACCGCTGAAGCCGGTCAAGGCGCGACCCTGTTCCAGCTTGTTGAAGAATTCAGCGCGCGCGGAATCGGCGATCGACAGGCCGTCAATTGGTTCTACGTCACCCCAGAAAATTCGATCCAGATTCGCATCCGGCCAACCTTCGTTTTCCAGCACGCCGAACATCCGGTTGGCCTGGCCGAGGAACGAGGGCACATTGGGATCTTCGGAATCCGTGACCCAGATCGCGCTGCGGTCCTGGCCACCGTTGGCCGCCCAGTCCAGTGTCTTGCTGACCGTTGCCTGCAAATCGCCCAGGGTACGCACCGGCCAGCGGCCCACGGCCTTGTCGGCCAGACCATTGCCGTTCAGGTCGGCCAGCAAGGCATCGCTGGGGGTGTAGTTGATGAAACGGGTCGCCGCGTAATGAGTCGGGATGAAGCTGATGCTCCCCAGACCGAAATTGTCGCTGTAATCGTAGCTGTCACTGCCGATCAGCAGAACGTGCTCGAATTCAAACGCTGCATCCGCGTCGGCCAGGAAGCGGTTGACGGCCTGCGGCAGCGTCATGCCGTTCCCGTAATGGGTCTGGATTTCGGTGATGTCGAACAGCACGGGATTCCAGCCGGCATCGATGCGATCGGCGAGGTAGTCGTTCAGCGGATGCGGCTCGCTGCCGTCCAGCGGCAGGAATGCCGGGTGGCCGATGATGACGAGATCGCCCGAGGCGCCGTCCAGCAATTCATTCGGACCCACGGCAGCCGCGAACGCCGGCCGGTGCATTTCCCGCTCCGCCGAAATCCAGTAGCTGACATCGTCGCTTTTCACGGTCGGCACGCGCACCGAGCCACGCGAGAACTGGCTGCGTTTCAGTTCGCTCAGCGCCTCTCCATCCCATGCATAGGCAACAGTATCCAGAGTGGTAAAGCCGTGCGCGGTCACACCGCCTTCATCGCGGGCGCGCTCCACGAGCAAGCGATTCGAGACCGCTTGCAGACGCCGCGGATAATTCAGTGCAACTCGATCCACCACCACGATATCGAATTGCGCGTCAGTACCGCCGGGAGCCGCGACGCTTACGGTGTTGTCGCCCGGCTGGAGCAATCCGGCCGGCACCTCGAACGACAGCCGCTGTTCGATCGAGCCGGTAAAGAACACGTCATCAATTACTTGGCCGTTGACCAGGATTCGAGCATGGTGATTCGGGCTGATCGGCTCATTGTTGCCACCCGCCAGCACTACGTCCAATCGAGCCGGCTGATCGGAGACCAGCCACTGGTCGACCTGGATCGTCCGGGTGTATTGGTTGTTCGAGGTACCTGCGCGAAGACGAGCCGCGTACCAGGGATCGTCCAGCGGGCTGGTAAACGAATAGCCCAGGTCCTCGTTCAGCAATTCGCGCTGCAGGTGGAACTCGGCGCCGGGCTTAGGTTTGGTGTTTATGGATTTCGACCCAACCGCCAGCTCGGGGTCGACCGAGATTCGGTAGACGTAGTCGTCCAGATACAGCGCATCGCGTCCTTCCGGCTTGACGCCCCAGAACCGGATGCTGCCGCCGGGGCCGAACTCAGCCGAGGCCGGCGATCCGCTACTGTTGCCAACCCTGGAAAGTGCGCGTATCGGCGCGGTATCGACCGCACCAAGCACGTGCCGCGCGACCGGTTCACCATCCAGGGTCACGGCGATCTGTGCGTTGGCAACGCCGGTCAGGTCGAGCCCGGCATCGCGCAGATCCTGCCAGGTGATTTGCTGCATGCCCTCGCTTGCGACCTTGAAGTCGACCGCCAGCACGGCGGCACCCGCATCGGCCGCTCGCATGAAGTCGGCCGCGGCGCCAGAAGCCGGTGACCGCTGGCGCTCGGCATAAGCTCGCTCGGCCATCCGCGCGGAGACCTGCTGTCGGATGGCGCCCCATGCGATCGGAAGCGGATCGGACTTGCGCCCATAGGCCTTGCCCGGCTCGAACATGCCGAAGACTTCTTCGTTGCCTTCCGTATCGACGGCAGTAACGATCAAGTCGCTGACCGCGCCGCGTGACACGCCCGGAATCGTCACAGCGTAGCGCTGGGAAGAGGCGGCATCGAGCGCGCGCGAGCCGATCGGCTGGTCCAACAGCAGCTCCGGCCCGTTGCCAAAGTCACCCCAGAGATAAAACCCGGCATTCCGCGTTTCGGAGACGGTGCCCCACTCGA
>CAYYZR010000293.1:0-2860 GCA_964476005.1 uncultured Halomonas sp. | reverse complement strand
AACCCCATCGAACCAACGACTTCGTCCTGAAAATCGCCACGGTCAACGGCACCGGTTCGGCCAGCGCCAACGGGCTGCTGATGAAGGCGCTGTTCCGGATGGGCATTCCGGTGACCGGCAAGAACATGTTTCCGTCCAATATCCAGGGGCTGCCGACCTGGTACGAGATCCGGGCCAGTCGCGACGGCTACAACGCGCGCACCGGCCGGGTCGATTTGATGGTCGCGATGAACGCGCAGACTTATGCGAAAGACCTGGCCGAGGTCAGCCCGGGCGGCTACCTGGTCTACGATTCCACCTGGCCGCGCGATGAGCAGCTTCGGCGCGAACGAGTGACCGTACTGGGCATTCCGCTGGCAAAGATGGTCAACGAAAACTTCGACGGCGCGCGCGTGCGAACGCTGATGAAAAACATCGCCTACGTCGGCGCGCTGTGTGCGTTGATGGAGATCGACCGCGACATCGTGCGCACGCTGCTGGAGGAAACCTTCGCCGCCAAGCCGAAACTGGTCGAGCCCAACTTCAAGGCAGTGACGCTGGGCTACGACCATGCCCGCGAGCATTTCGACTGCCCATTGCCGGTGCGGGCCGGGAAGATGGAGGCGACCTCGGGCAAGATCCTGATCGAAGGCAACGCCGCCGCCGCGCTGGGCTGTCTGTACGCCGGTGCCACGGTAGGCGCCTGGTACCCGATCACCCCTTCGACCTCGCTGATGGATGCCTTCCAGGGCTTTTGCGACAAGTACCGCAAGGATCCGGAGACCGGCGAGAACCGCTTCTGCATCATCCAGGCCGAGGACGAGCTGGCCGCCGCCGGCATGGTCGTGGGCGCCGGCTGGGCCGGCGCAAGGGCCTTCACGCCGACCTCCGGGCCGGGCATTTCGCTGATGAGCGAGTTCATCGGGTTCGCCTACTACACCGAGATTCCGGCGGTGTTCTTCGACATCCAGCGGGTCGGGCCTTCGACGGGCATGCCCACGCGCACCCAGCAGTGCGACCTGGTGCTGGCCGCATATGCCTCGCACGGCGACACCCGGCACCCGGTGCTGTTGCCGTGCGACCCGAAGGAATGCTTCGAAATGGCGGTCAATGCGTTCGACCTGGCCGAGCGATTGCAAACACCGGTGTTCGTGCTGTCCGATCTCGACATCGGAATGAACGACTGGATGGTCGACGAATTTCAATGGGACGACGCCTGGCGCCCGGATCGGGGCAAGGTGCTGACCGACGAAGACCTGGCCGGCATCGAGAAATATCACCGCTTCCGTGATTTCGACGGCGACGGCATTCCCTATCGCACCCTGCCCGGCTCCGATCGCAAGGGCAGCTATTTCGTGCGCGGGTCCGGCCACAACCAATACGGCGGCTACACCGAAGACGCCGACGAATACCAGCAGGTGGTCGACCGGCTCAAGCTGAAGTGGGAGACCGCACGCGGCCTGGTGCCGGCAGCCATCGAGCACAAGGCCGAAAGCCGTGCCGATATCGGCGTCATCGCCTTCGGCTCGTCGCACGGCGCCACGGTCGAGGCGCTGGACCGGCTGGCCGAAGACGGTGTGGCGGTCGACTATCTCAGGCTCAGGGCATTTCCGTTCGGCGAAGAAGTCGAGGCATTTCTCAAGGCCCACCGCACCGTGTTCGTGCTGGAACAGAACCGCGATGCGCAGATGCGAAGCCTGCTGATGACCGAACTGGACGCCGATCCGCGGAAACTGGTCTCAATCCTCCACTACAACGGACTGCCGGTGCCCTCGGACATGATCGTCGAGCGCATCGCGGGCTACATTGCACAGGAAGCCGTGGCATGAGCTATATCGCGAAACCGAAGGTCGCGTGGGCCGGACAGGAAAGAAATTCGCTGGGGCTGACCCTGACCGATTACGAGGGCGGCCTGTCGACGCTTTGTGCCGGCTGCGGCCACGACTCGATCACCGCCGCGCTGGTCAAGGCCTTCTGGGAACTCGCGCTCAAGCCCGAGCAGGTCATCAAGCTGTCCGGCATCGGCTGCTCGTCGAAGACGCCGGCGTATTTCCTGGCGGGCTCGCACGGCTTCAACTCGGTGCACGGGCGCATGCCTTCGGTGGCCACCGGCGCCCAGGCGGCCCGACGCGACCTGATCGCGGTCGGCATTTCCGGCGACGGCGATTCGCTTTCGATCGGATTCGGCCAGTTCGCGCACGCGGTGCGGCGCAATCTCAACGTGCTCTACATCATCGAAAACAACGGCGTCTACGGGCTGACCAAGGGCCAGTTCTCGGCCTCGGCCGATCCCGGCAGCCGGGCCAAGAAGGGGGCCGAAAACCGCAACCAGGCGATCGATCCGGTGGCCGTTGCCATCACCCTGGGCGGCAGCTTCGCGGCCCGGTCGTTTTCCGGCGACAAACGCCAGCTGGTCCCGCTGATCAAGGCCGGCCTGATGCATCCCGGCTGCGCGGTGATCGACGTAGTCTCGCCGTGCGTTACCTTCAATGACCATGAAGGTTCGACCAAGTCCTACGCCTGGACGCGCCAGCACCTGCACGCCGCGGTCGAGGCCGACTACGTGCCGCCATCGACCGAGATCCAGGTCGATTACGGCGAAGGCGAAAACACCGATGTCGAACTGCACGACGGCTCGAAAATCCGGCTGAAGAAGATCGATCCCGACTACGACCCGTCGAACCGCGCCCGCGCGCTGGATTTCCTCGAAGCGCACCGGGCCCGCGCCGAGGTGGTCACCGGGCTGCTCTACATCGACGAAGACCTGCCGACCTTCCACGACATCGCGGGTACGGCAAAGCAGCCACTGACGACTTTTTCCCACGCGGATCTCAGCCCCGGCGCCGAGGCGCTGGCTGAGCTGCAGAAGGGACTGCGCTGA
>CAYYZR010000292.1:0-2872 GCA_964476005.1 uncultured Halomonas sp. | reverse complement strand
ATCATCGGCCGGATCATCGAACTCCACCCGGAAACCGCACCCGAAGTGCGCGAAGTGCAGCAACGGGTCGAGCGGATACTGGACGCGGCGGCCGAGCCCGCCTGAAGCGAAGTCGCGGGCTACCCCGACGCGACGATTTACCGGTCATCAGCGTCGCGGCTTCAGCGCGGCGAGTGCAACGCCGAGGCCCGCTCGGCGTCGCGAAGCGTTTCCTCGGTTGCCAGGCGCAGCGGGTTTTCCGGCGGCAAGGCCTTCTGCCTGATTGCCACGGCCTCGCGCAGCAGCGGAAGCGCTTCCTCGCGACGGCCCGAGGCCAGCATCGATCGGCCAAGCCCGGTCAGGCTCCAGGCCAGATGCGGATGGCCGTCGGGCAACGCCGCCCTGCGGATTTCCAGCGAACGAAGAAATGCGGCTTCCGCGCGGTCGGGCTGACCGGTTTCGAGCCAGAGCGTGCCCATTTCGGTATGCGCGACCGCCACCTGCGGGTGATCGGCGCCCAGGCGATCGGCCAATCGTTCCAGCGCCTGGCCGAACAGATCCTCGGCCGTTGTGAAATCGCCCGACGCCCGAAGCGCGATGGCCAGGTTCAGCATCGCCTGCCCGATGCGGTAATGGTCGGGCTCGAGCGCTGCGCGGCGAACCTCCAGCGCCTGTCGCAACAGCCGCACCGACTCGCCTGGATCGCCGTAATCCTTCTCCATCAGCCCGAGATTGGTCAAGGTCTGGGCCAGGTCGGGATGATCGGGTGCCAGCAGGTCGAGCCGCAGCGCAAGCGCCTCGGTCAGTGCCGGGCGCGCCCGGTCGGGCGATCCGGCGAGGTAGTGCATCAGCCCGAGGTTGTTCAGCAACGTGGCCGTGGCCGGGCTGCCGGCGCGGTCCGACGCATCGCCATCCAGCGTCCGGCGAACGGCAAGCGCCTCTTCGAGCATTGCCGTCGCCTGATCGTATTGCCCGAGGCGAAACCGCGCCGAGCCGGCATCGTTGAGCCGCTGCGCCAGCCGCCATGCAGCCACCGACGGGTCCGCGCGGGTCAGGGCAATGCTGCGGTCGAGCAGTTCGACCGCCTCGGCGGGCCGGCCGGTCTGCGACAGCGAGCGGGCAAGCCCGGCCAGCGCGCGGGCGCGCACGGAATCGGTTGCCGCCGCCTCGAGCTGCTCGCGATAGAGCGTCTCGGCGGCGTCGAAGCGTCCGTCCAGGTAATGATTGTCGGCCAGCTCCAGCAGGACCTCGACGCGCTGCGCGGGGTCGAGCTCGTTGGAAGCCAGCGCTTCTTCCAGCAACCGCCGGGCGGTCGGGTAGTCGCCCAGGCGCTGATAGGTGCGACCCATGATCGAGGCAAAACGTGCGCGAACGTCGGCACCCGGGGCGCCGACAGCCAGCTCGGGTCCCAGGCCCTCGAGACCGCGATCCAGCAGTGCTCGCGCACTGAGATCACCGTCTCGGGCAATTTCCGGGTCGGTGCCCAGCAGGACCTGCTCCATGAACTCGGCAAGCTGCCGGGCGCTGTCGCGCTGCTCGGCGAACCGCTCGGCCTGCATGTGCGAATAAATGCCGAAACCGGCCAGCACGGCCAGCGCCGCCCCAACCCCCGCGCTGGCCCAGGGGTGCCGCCTGACGCGTTTGCCGAATCGGTACGCAGCACCGCCGGGCCAGGCGTCAATGGGCTCGAATCGAAGCCAGCGCCGGATATCCTGTCCAAGGTGACGCGCGCTTTCGTAGCGATCGGCCGCAGCATCGCGTGTCGCCCGTTCGGCAATGCACCGCAACTCGGCAATCGGGGGTGAAGACGATGTCGAACCCGGCAGGTCGATCAGCTCGGCGAGCATCACGCCCAGCGAGAAGACGTCGCTTGCGACTGCCGGTGCCTGTCCATCGCGAACCTCGGGGGCCGCGTAGCGCGCGGTGTAGTAGCGCACGGCGCCGTCGTCCGGCATTTCGCTCATCAGGCGCGCGATGCCGAAATCGAGCAGTCGAAGACGCCCGTCGTGGTCCACCATGACGTTGCCCGGCTTGATGTCGCCGTGCACGACCAGGTTGCGGTGCGCAAACTGAACCGCATCGACCAGGTCAAGGAATCGGCGAACGCCGGCATCCAGTCCGTCCGCCCCGTGTCGGCACCAGTCGAGAAAGCGAGAGCCGTCGATGTACTCCATTGCGAACCACGGTTGCCCGGCGTCGGTCACCCCGGCATCCAGAAGTTGCGCGATGTTCGGGTGAACCAGCGCGGCGAGCAGGTCGCGCTCCTGGCGGAAGCGTGCCCGCGTCTCGTCGTTGACCAGGCCGGGCGGCACCAGCTTCAGCGCGACCGGTCGCTTGAGCTCGCCGTCGGCCTTGCGCGCCAGAAACACGGCACCCATGCCGCCGGTGGCCAGCAGGCGCTCCAGCCGGTACGGACCGATCACGCGGCCGGGCGCCCAGGCCGAATCGAGCTCGGCGGCCAGGTTGCCGGCAAGCGTCTGCTCCAGGCGTTCGAGCCACGACGTGGCCTCGGCCTCGCGCGCCAGCATTCGTTCGAGGCGGCCGGCGAGCGCCGGTTGATTCTGCCGCATGGTCTCGAGTTCTCGCTCGCGGGCCTCGGGCGTCAGGTCCGCCACACGCTCGTAGGCGGCAATCAGTTTTCCGGCATCGCCGGTGCCCTGAATCGACCCGGCGCTCATCGTCGATCCGGTTCAAGCTGATCGTAGAGCCAGGTACACGCAAGCTTCCAGCGCCGCTTGACCGTCGGCGCGGAGACACCCAGCAAATCGGCCAATTCCTCGACGGTCAGCCCGCCGAAGATGCGCAAGTTGACGATTTCGCCGAGCTGCTCGTCTGCCTCGAACAGCGACTCCAGCGCGGCATCCAGCGCAAGCAACTCGTCGCTGCGCTGGAA
>CAYYZR010000291.1:0-2889 GCA_964476005.1 uncultured Halomonas sp. | reverse complement strand
GCGTTCGTCGACAACGGTTACGAGGTCGAAATCGCCAGCCCGGCCGGCGGCGAGCCTCAGTCGGAAGAACACAATCCCATGTGGGCCTTCAACAGCCGATTTCTCGAAGACGAAACTGCCATGGCCGCCGCGGCGAACACGACCCCGCTGGCTGAAGTTTCGGCGCAGGACTTCGACGCCGTTTTCGTCATCGGCGGCAGCGGCGCGGCCCTGGACCTGCCGACCAATACCCATCTCCAGGCACTGATTGCAGACATCCATGAACAAGGCGGCGTGATCGGTGCGGTCTGCCATGGGCCGGCCGCGCTGGTGAACGTCAGCGTCGATGGCCAGTCGTTTCTGGCCGGTCGCCACGTCACCGCGTTCACCAGCGCCGAGGAAGCGCTGTTCGGCGAGAAAGGCGCCGACGGATCGTCGCTGGAGAGCATGATTGTCGCCGAAGGCGCCCGCTTCGACAGCGCCGGTATCATGCAGATTCACGTCGTGGAAGACGACCGCCTGGTGACAGGGCAGAATCCCTTTTCGACCGCGCGGACGGCTGAAGCGACCATTCGGGCCATGGGCGGCGAACCGATTGCCCGCTCTCCCTACCGGAGCGAAATG
The DNA here is from genome assembly GCA_964476005.1 of uncultured Halomonas sp. Taxonomy (GTDB): domain Bacteria; phylum Pseudomonadota; class Gammaproteobacteria; order Xanthomonadales; family Wenzhouxiangellaceae. The sequence goes on along the minus strand of CAYYZR010000291.1, from coordinate 2,286 downwards.
ACGATGGAGCTCGCGAAGCTTGCCGTGGATGAAGGCCTGGCGCCCGCTGCGTCCCGGCTGGCCGAGAACCCCGAGGGCTACGAGTCCATGTTCCTGGCAATGCTCGGGTATTACCAGTTTGCGGCCGCAACCGACGAGGACTCGGTTCGTGATGCGCTGGCGCTGATGACGCTGAGCCATCCTTATTTTCAGCACGACAGCGTAGACCTGGCCATGGCGTCGGCCCACGAACGTCTCGGCGACATCGATGCCGCGCGCCGGGTGCTTGACCGCCTGCTGATTCGCTCGCCGGATTCAGCGGCGGCGCGCGAACGCCGCGCGGCGCTGGCGGACTGAGATGAAAGGTGCGGCGAGCCTCCGGATTCTGCTGGTCGAGGACCAGGCCGAGCTCGCCGCGTCCATCATCGACTTTCTCGAGGGCCAGGGGCACCGGCTCGATTACGCGGCCGACGGGTCCAGGGGGCTGGAGATGGCCCTCACCGGCGCCTACGATGTCGTGTTGCTCGATCTGCGGTTGCCCCGGCTCGACGGGCTGGAGGTGTGTCGGCAGCTGCGCGGCACGGCCGAGCGCCACCTGCCGGTGCTCATGCTGACCGCGCGAGACACGCTGGGCGACAAGGTTGCCGGCTTTGACGCCGGGGCCGACGATTACCTGAGCAAGCCTTTTGCGCTCGAGGAATTATTGCTGCGCTGCAACGCGCTGGGCCGGCGGCACAGGATCCACGATGCCCATCTGCTCACCATCGGCGATTTGACGATCGACCGGCGCCAGCGAACGGCCGCGCGGGCAGGGCGCAGCCTCGATCTGCACAACACGCCGTTCGATATCCTGGTGGCACTTGCCGAGGCCCACCCGGCCGTCATGACCCGCTCCGAGCTTGCCGACCGGATCTGGGGCGACGATCCGCCCGCCAGCGACGCGCTGGCCACGCACATATACGCTTTGCGACAGGCGCTGGACCGCCCATTCGCCGTGCCGATGCTCAAGACGCTGCACGGCGTCGGCCTGCGCCTCGAGGTGCCCGAGTGAGGCGGGCCAGCCTGCGCCGGCGAATCGCCGTGGCTTTTCTCGGTCTGGCGTTGTTCGCGGGGGTCCTGGGCGGCCTTCTGGCGGTGCTGTTCGCCTATACCACCGAAGACCACATCTTCGATCGGCTGCTGGACCTCGAGGCGGTCCACCTGCGCCAGGCGGGTGTCGAGGCCCCGGCGCTGCCGGCGCCGGCGCTCCCCTTCGCCAGGTACTTCCGCGATGCCGAGCTTCCCGGATTCCTGCGCGACTCGCTTGAAGCCGAGCCCGGTCGTCGGGAGCTGTTCGGCGACGACGGGCGGCACTATCACTTTCGTCGCGTCGAGTCAGACGGCGCCGCGCCGGTCTGGATCGTTCTGCAGGTGGAGGACTACCTGGTCGTTCGACCGGTGATTTCCGAAATCACGGCACTTCTGGCGCTGGTCGTTCTGGGCATCATCCTGATCGCCGCAGTAGTGGGCCTGTACCTCGCGCATCGGGTCACCGGCCCGCTGCGCTCGCTTGCCGCGGAAGTCACGGTTCTTGAGCCGAACGAGCTGCCGACGCAATGGAAGAGCCGCTATCCGCCGGACGAGGTGGGCGGCCTGGCAGATACGCTGAGCGACGCTTTTGGTCGCATTCAGCGTTTCATCGATCGCGAGCAGCGGTTCACGCAGGACGCGAGCCATGAATTGCGTACGCCGCTCGCGGTCGTCGAGAGCTGCGCGGCGATGCTGGCCGACCAGCCCGATTCGGCGCAGGCCGATGCGCTGGTTGCCCGGATCCGGTCGGCCGCCACCGCCATGCATCTGTCGGTCGATGCGCTGCTGGCGCTCGCGCGCGAAGACGATCCGGCATTCGCCGGTCGGCGAACCGCAGTCCTGCCCATCGTCGAGCGGGCTGTCGTCAATCATTCCGCGCTGCTCGACGGCAAGCCGGTGGCGCTGACGGTATCGGTCGACCCGGATTGGCGGATCGCCGGGGATGCCGCGGCGCTTCAGGTGCTTGTCGCGAACCTTGTATCGAACGCGTTTCGCTATACAGAGCGGGGTGAGATTCGGATCGAACGTGATGGCGAAGACCTGCTGGTCATCGACACCGGCGTCGGCATCGACGAGGCGCTTAGACCCGAAGTCACCAAGCCTTCGGTGAAGGGCGGCGCCAGCCCGGGCCTCGGGCTTGGCCTGTCAATCGTCGAACGGTTGTGCCGGCGCTATCGCTGGCGCTTCGATCTGACTTCATCGCCCGAGGGCACGAGGGCGCGGCTGACGTTGGGCTGA
>CAYYZR010000290.1:0-2890 GCA_964476005.1 uncultured Halomonas sp. | reverse complement strand
GCGGGCCGCTGCCTTCATAACGATCCAGCAGTCCGGGGAGGTCCTGGTCGACCACCGGCTGTTCTATCAGCTCGACGCGATCCCGCGGCAGCGAGGACAGCATGAACAGCGCCTGGGCGGGCGTCCAGGCGGCGTTGGCGTCCAGCCGAAAGGTGAGTCGGGGACAATGCTCGATGATGCGGCCGACGCGTGCCAGGTCGGCGTCGCAGCTTGCCAGGCCGACTTTCAGTTTGGCGTGTGTGTGGCCTGCATCGGCGGCCTTTTTCAGCGCTCGGATACAGGCTTCCGCTCTGTCGGCCCCCAGCGTGAATTGGACCGGGATCGCGTCGAGCGGACATGCATCGGGATCGCGATTGGATCTTGCCTGGAAAAGCGCCGCGCCCAGCGGAAGATCGGCGGCCCGGGACAGGGCGTCCAGAATGGCCAGTTCGATGCCGAATCTGAATACCGGCGAGGCGGTCAGTTGCGGCAGGTGCTGATCGAGATCGGTCACCGTGCGCATGCAAACCGGGAATTCGATTTCCTCTGCCAGGCTACGCATGCCGGGAAATGTCTCGCGGGTCCACCCCGACAGCGGTGCGGCTTCGCCGAAGCCTTCCTGGATGTGACCGCCCGGCAATTGCAAGCCGGCGCGCAGTACGATGGTTTCGCGAACCTCGAAGATGCCGGCCGCGGTCTTGAGCGGCGCCGCCAGCCGCAGCCGGTGGCGGCGCAAGTCCAGATATTTCAGCGTTACCGGCTGCTGAAGAATGCTCGGGTTCATGTCTTCGGATTTGGCGAGGCCTGGTCCGGGTGGGCAGTGCCACCGATCTCACGGGACACCTGTTCGACGAACTCGCCCCTCAATTGGTGATCCAGGCGCCGGGACGTGGGAAACCTGATCACTCGTAGTCCGCCGGCGGAAATACTGCCGGACACCAGCCGGTCGAAGTCGTCCCAGTCGGTCGGTTCGAGTACGTCGATTGCGCGCGGAAGGGCCCGGGCGACCGGGGTGGCGCCGCTGGTGGCGAAATGCTTGCGGTGAATCTCGTCGAAGCCCGCGCTGGGCAGATACTCGAAAATCTCGCCGCCGTCGTTGTCCACCACGATGACGGTCAGATCCAGTTGCATTTCCTGCGCCAGCAACAGCGCGGTCGCGTCGTGCCTGAGCGCGACGTCGCCGATGACGAGCACCGTGGGAGCAGGCAGGTCCGGAGCGGCGCGTGCTCGACCCGCGGCGATTCCGCAGGCGGTCGAGACCACGCCGTCGATGCCGTTGAGCCCGCGGTTGAAGTGGACGTCCAGATCGCGAGCGTGGGCGCACATGAAGGTATCGAGGTGGCGCACCAGCATGCTGCTGGAGAAGTACAGCCCGCAGCCGTCCGGCAGAAGCGCCCCCAGCGCATGCCACATCCGCGGCGCCGAGAATTCCGGTGTTTCGGCGAGACGGTCCCCAAGGGCGGCGACGGCCCGGTGTTCGGCCTCGCGGTGCGCATGCAGCCAGGCCTGCCTGGCGGTATCCGGCGAAACGACCCGTTGGCGCGCCGCGTCGAACAGCGCCGCCGGGTCGCCGATCAATTGTTCGTGCACTGCGTGTTCCGGATCCACCAGCGGCGAACCGGCGCTCACGGTCAGGTGCCGTGCCTCCCGACAATCGCCGAGCAGTTTCTGCATGGACCAGGTCAGCGGCGCGCTGCCGGTGCGAATCACGAGGTCCGGCATGCCTTCCCGAGAGTAGAGGGTGCTGCCGGCGATCAGGTCGCCGGCGCCGATGATGCTGGCACCGCGATCTTTCCAGTGGCGAAGACCGGAGGCCGGTTCGGCGAAAACCGGCACGGCGGCCCGCTCGGCCAGCGCCGACAACGCGTCGCGGTAGCCGGCACCGGCCGGATCCGCACCGGCAACGACAAGCGGGCGCCGCGACCGATCCAGCGCGTCGGCGAGACTGGCGGGCGCGGTCTCGTCGGGCAGGCCTCGCGAGGCGTGAATTCTCACCCAGGGCATGCCGTCGGGGCGACCGCGGACGACCGCAGCCGCCATTTCCAGCGCCGACTTCGAGACATGGTCGGGATGCCCGACGGCCACCTGGACCGGCTCCAGCGGCTTGCGAAACGGCAGGTCGATATGCACCGGCCCGGGTTGCGGAAACCGGCTTCGGTGGAGCGCGCGGCACGCCAGCGATCTCAGATAGGCCAGTTTGTGGCTCGTGGCTTCCGGCTGGGCGGTCTGGTGGTGCCAGCGCACGTGGTCGCCGTACATGCCGGCTTGTCTCATGACCTGCGGGGCGCCGCATTCATGGTCCTCGGGCGGCCTGTCGCCGGTCAGGACCAGCAGCGGAACATTGTCCTGAGCGGCCTCGCAGATGGCAGGAAAGTAATTGGCGCCCGCGGTCCCGGAGGTGCAAAGCAGCGCCACCGGACGACCGCTTGCCCGAGCCAGGCCCAGGGCGAAGAATGCGGCCGACCGCTCGTCGATGATCGAATGATCGGTGATGTCCGGGTGCGCGGCGAACTGGAAAACCAGCGGGGCCGAACGCGAGCCGGGCGAGATGCACACGTTGCGCAAGCCGCATCGGGCGAGTTCATTGACCAGGACGCCGGCCCACAGCGTGTTGACGTTGGGGGACGCATGCCAGTCGATCGGCAGACCGGGTGAAAGATCCGATTGCATTTGGCGCGATCTCGCTATCGTCTCGGTCAGAAATGCCAGGGAAAATCGGAAAAGTCCCGAGGGCGTTTTTCGACGAACGACTCGCGCCCCTCGCGCGCCTCGGCGGTTGCATAACCCAACCGGGTCGCTTCGCCGGCGAACAACTGCTGGCCCACCATGCCGTCGTCCGGCAGGTTGAAAGCGTATTTGAGCATGCGCATGGCGGTCGGGCTCTTGCTGTTGACGATCTCGGCCATCTCGA
>CAYYZR010000289.1:0-2910 GCA_964476005.1 uncultured Halomonas sp. | reverse complement strand
TCGTTTCACAGCAGCTTGGTCCCGATCGTGAAGTGGATTCGAAAGCTGTCGTCGTCCAGCGCGCGGGCCAGGTCGAGCTGGACGGGACCGATCAGCGTATACCAGCGCAACCCCAAGCCGGCGCCCCGCTTGAGATTGGGCTCGGCGAAATCGTTGAACGCGTTGCCGATGTCATAGAACGCCGCGGCGGCGAAATCACCGGCGAAGTTCCACTCGTATTCCATTGAGCCCACCAGCGTGTGGTTGGCGCCGTTGCGGTTGGTGCTCAACGCCTCGTAGCCATACCCCCGCACGGATCGATCGCCGCCGGCCTTGAAGCGGAACAGTTCCGGCAACTCGGTGATGTCGAGCCTGAGTTGACGCGGATCGCCCGGAATACTCAGGTTCAAGGTCGTGGTATCCGCCGCCGTATAGCCGACTTCGCCGCGCACCAGCAGCTTGTGCCGCGGCAGGAAACGCCAGTGCCAGCGAGCGTTGAGATAGCCCTGGAGAAAGCTGGTATCGGAGCCCAGGGGCGCTGCCGATCCGAGCACCCGGGCCTGTGCGTACATGCCCTCTGCAGCGAAACCTTCGCCGACAAGCTGGAACAGCGTCCATTCCGCGCCAAGAGCAACCGTGTTTGTATCGGTATCGAGGAACGGCAACAGGCCGGGGTTCGCGCGCAACAACGCGATCTGCTCGTCGCTCAACGACGATTGCGAGAACGCATCGAACTGCTCGTTGAGATAGGTCACGAACAATCGCTCGCGCAGCGGCTCGAACGGCCGGTCCAGCACCGGGCGCTCGCGCAACCGACCCACCGTCAACTGGGCCTGGTTGCGGTTTCCGCCGAATGGGTCGAACACCGGCTCGATCCGGTCGATGTCCTCGAAACGGAACCGATCGCGCTCGCGCTTGAGCAGCACTTCGCCGGTCAGAAAATTTCCCGGCTGATTGCCGTAGGGATGCTGGTAATTGCTTCTGAGCACGAACTCGCTGTCGGTCTGCTGGGCGCCGAATCGCGTATCCAGCCGGTCGCCGCGGTCGGACAGATAGTGACGCGTCCAGCCCAGCTGAAGCCGTGCACCGGTATCGGTACCGAAACCCGCCAGCACCCGGTAGGTGTTGGGCGGCCGCTTCTTCAGATCATAAGTCAGGTCGACGGTACTTGAATCCGGATTGCGCTGTTGCTGGACGACCACCTGTTCGAAATAACCGGTGCGCACCAGCACCTCGCGCTGCCGGTCCAGTTCCGAGCTCAGATAGGGTGAACCCGGTTCGACAATCGTCTGCGCACGCATCAGATCCTCGTTGAAGCCGGTATCACCGTAATCGATCTCGCCGATCACATAGCGATTACCGGCTGCATAGTCGACCTCGATTCCGGCTTCGTTGCGTTCCGGATCGACCCGGATGACGCGCCTGGCGAATCGCGCATCGAAGAAGCCGTGTGATTCGGCAATCTGTTCGAGCTCCGAAAGCGACTGTTCATAGGGCCGGTGTCGAAGAACCGACCCTTCGGGCAGCGGCCAGCCTGCGCGCCACGCGTTGAATGCTTCGACCGTACTGGCCGGCTCGCTGATCGAAATGGCGACAGCATTGACGATCACCGGCTCGCCCGGCGCGATCTGCACCCGGGCGCGCCACGGCGCGGCTTCACCGGCGGGCTCTTCCAGCCTGACCGAGACATTGGCCGAATAGAATCCGAACGGCTCCAACGCCTGGCGCACCTCTTCACGCGCGTCGGAGGCCATCTGGCGAAGCCGCCATACCGAGACTTGTTCCAGGTCTTCAGCCTGCTTCAGCGAAAGCGACGCTTCCACGTTGGCTCGCATTTCGCCGTCGATGCCCGAAATTTCGGTAATGACCGGTTGCGCAGCAAGCGTGGCCGGCACCAGCAGGACGGCCAGCGCCAGGCGAGTGAGGTTGCCCGTTTTCGAAATAACTGCCATTGCGTCACTTTAACGCCCGAAGCGGACATGTTGGATGAATGTTGGCCGCTTTTTGCTCAGAAAGTAGACCGTCAGACGCTGGAAAGCGCCCACGGAAGAGCCGGCTGAAGTCGTTCGATTCCAGAATCGGCGTCTGGTTTCGTGCCCGCTACGCCGGATAGAATGCGGGATCAGGCCGCATTGCGCTGCTCACGGTCGAGCTGCCGGTAGCCAATGGCCTCGCCCAGGTGGGCATTGGTGATCCTCTGCGCACCGTCCAGATCAGCGATCGTGCGGGCGACCTTGATGATGCGCTGGTGCGCCCGGGCTGAAAGATTCAGCCGCTCGCAGGCGGTTTCCAGGAGTTTCTCGCCGGCCGCGTCCAGCCGACAGTGCTCGCGCACACCGGCAACGTCCAGCCGCGCGTTGAGTTCAGACCGCTCCAGCTGCAGTGACCGCGCGGCGACAACCCTTGCACGGACTACCTTCGATGCCTCGCCGGCCGGATACCGGCCGAACTTCTGGCGCGGCACCTCCACGTGCAGGTCGATACGGTCGAGCAGCGGACCGGAAACCTTCGAACGATAACGATGGATCTGGTCCGGCGAACAGTGGCAACGGCCGGACTCGTCGCCGGCGTAGCCGCACGGACACGGATTCATTGCGGCGATCAATTGAAATCGGGCCGGGTACTCGGCCTGCAGCGCCGCCCTGGAAATGACGATCCGCCCGGATTCCAGCGGCTCGCGCAGCACTTCCAGCACCTTGCGGTCGAACTCGGGCAACTCGTCGAGAAACAACACCCCGTTGTGCGCCAGAGAGATCTCGCCCGGACGCGGGCGCGCACCACCGCCGACCAGCGCCACACCGCTGGCGGTATGGTGCGGGGCCCTGAACGGCCGTTCGCGCCAGCGCTCGGGCTCCAGCGCCTTGCCGCACACCGAGCCGATCGCCGCGGTCTCCAGCGCCTCGTCCTCGGCCAGCATCGGCAGGATGCCCG